>JAEZJR010000290.1 GCA_023415725.1 Acidobacteriota bacterium | reverse complement strand
CCCTTGCAGCCCTTGCGCTGGAGGATCTCGTAGAACACGGTCGGCCTATCCTCTACCGGTTTGGTGAAGATCTGCAATAGATAACCTTCATCGTCGCGATCTACGAGGATGCCGAGTTTCTTGAGGTCCTCGATGTTCTCTTCGATCTCGCCGACGCGGCTCGGTATCTCATCGTAATATGTGTCGGGCACGCGAAGGAACTCGATACCATTATTTTGGAGTTTCGCTACTGTGTGCAGGATGTCCTTGCAGAGCAGGGCCACGTGCTGTGCACCGGCCGAGCGGTAGAAGTCGATATATTCCTGGATCTGCGATTTGCCGCCTTTGCCTTCGGCGGGCTCGTTAATGGGGAACTTGATGTTGTGCCCGCCGTCGCTCATCACGATCGACATAAGTGCGGAGTATTCCGTCGAGATGTCCTTGTCGTCGAAGGTAATGTAACGCTCAAAGCCCATCACGTCGCGATAAAAATCGCACCAGAAGTTCATCTTGCCGAGCTCGACATTGCCGACGATGTGGTCGACCAGCACGATGCCGACCTCGTCGCCCGGCACCATCTGTTCGACGAAACCGGGTAGGAACGCGCCCGAATACGCATATGTCATCTCGGCGGGTGCCGTCGCGGCCGCAGCCGACGCGGAAGTGCCGCCCGGTTCGGCGGTCGAGACCCTACGCCCGTCCGCGTACGAGATGAACGAGTGGATCGTGTCGCCGTAGGTCTTGATCGCCGCACGCCGCACCACGCCGCTATCGTCTTTCCAATCGTACGGCTCGATCGCCGGCGTTGCGCCGCGCTTCACGGCCTCGTTGAAGGCGTGGTCCGCGTCCTCGACCTGGAAGGCGATGTCGCGCACGCCGTCGCCGTGCTGCTTGATATGCTCCGCCGCCGGGTGGTCCGGCGTCAGCGGCGTCGTCAGGACGAAATTGACGCGGTTCTGACGGATTACGTAGCTGGTGGTCTCGCGATTCCCGGTCTCCAAACCCGAATACGCGACACGCGAGAACCCGAACGCCTTGCGGTAATAGAATTCCGCCTGCTTCGCGTTCCCGACGTAAAACTCAACGTGATGTATCTTCTTAAGTCCTAATGGGTTTTCTGTGCTCATGATGGTTAAAAACTTCTCTTCCAAATATTGCCTATCTCAATTATCATATCGCCGTCACCCTTTTGTAACAGCCAGTATGCATGATGCGTCCCTCTCACAATCGCATATAGCGAACCGATTGCTGACCATTTTGCCGCCGGACGAATTCGCCTTCATCCGGCCGCACCTGGAAGCTGTCTCTTTCCCGAGCGGCCACTTTGCCGCTCTCGCGGGAGATTCCCTTAAGAAATGCTACTTCCCCAACAACGGGATGATCTCCCTGCTCGCGGAAACGCATAACGGATCCGCGGTCGAGGTCGGCTTCACCGGCGTCGAAGGGATGGTCGGCACCCCGCTGCTTTTTGGGAAGAACGCGATGCCGTACCAGGCTTTGGTGCAGTCCCCGTCCGACGGGTACGTCTCGGATATCAGCGTCGTTCGTCAGTTGTTCGCAAATTGCGGCGTATTTCACGACGCCGTGCTACGTTACGCCTACATCCTGATCCGGCAGCTTACGCAATCTGCCGTCTGCAACCATTTCCACACGATCGAGGCACGGCTCTGCCGCTGGCTTACGGTCCTATGTGAACGTTCCGGGCGGAACGACCTGCGGCTTACGCACGAGTTTCTCGCTCACATGCTCGGTGTTCAACGCACGAGCGTCGGGTCGATCGCTCTTGACCTTCAGCGTTCGGGCATCATCCGTTACCGTCGAGGGCACATCGAGATAATCGATTTTCAAAAGCTGAAAGCCGCCGCCTGCGAATGTTATCGCGTAATGGAGGCCGAATACGACGATCTTTCGCCGAAACGGCCAAAGCGGCAAGCTAAGACTGTGTCGACTGCTCGACAGACAGCCGCACTTTCAATAAGGCAAACTGGTTCCGAACGATCTCGAAAGAAGAACTGAACAGGTCATCACCCTTTGCCACAAGAGAACCATACAAATCGAAACCACATCCTCATCGTTGAGGACGACCGGGAGTCGTGCGAACTCCTCCGTCACGTGCTCCCCGAATGGGAGCTTGCCATCTCGCACACCATAGCCGGCGCCGTTTCCCATTATTTGGAGCGTCATTTCGATCTCGCCATGCTCGATAACTGGCTCCCCGACGGGTCCGGCATCGACCTTTGCCGCGATTTGCGTTCCCGCTTTCCGGAAACGCCCATCATCTTTATGTCCGCGGCCGCCCAGGAGAGCACGATCGAAGAGGCCATCGCCGCCGGAGCAAATCGATATTTCGTAAAGCCATTCGACCCGGAAGAATTAAGGGAAACTGTCAAAGACCTGTTAGAACAATTGAGCTCAGAATCTTTCTGATCTGATCAACCTTTCGCGAGGCGCTCGATGTACCTGCGCGTCACTTCTTTCAGCTCCGCGTAAGAAGGGATCACGTACAGCACCGGCTGCATATCGCTGTATGTGTATTCCTGGTTGATCACTTCCTCGAGCTCGAACGGGCGGCGTTCCACTTCGTCCGAGAAAGCATGCTCCAGCTCGCCGAAACTGGACAATAGACCCGCACCGTACGCCTTGATGTCCCCCTCGTGTTCCACCAAACCGAACTCCACGGTGAACCAGTAAAGCCTACCAAGCTCCTCGAGTTGCTGGTCGCTGGCTATGCGTGCACCGTGCCCGACGAATTGCGAATAATCTGCAAAATTCGGGTTCGTGAACATCGGGATGTGGCCGATCGCTTCGTGCACGATGTCCGGTTCCGGGGTGTAATCCGGACGTGAATGGTGCCGGATGTACTGCGTCGATAACATCGTCCGCCACGAAAGCCAGCTGAGGAACGCCCGCGTGTCCACTAGCCCCTCGATCGGCGCGAGGCGGAAATTCGTCAGCTCTTTGAGCTTGCGGTTCATCTCCGAAAGCTGCGGGATGCGGTCGTTCGAAATTCCGAGATCCTTCTTCGCTTTAAGGTAGAAAGGGGAGGCGTGCTTTTGGTGCAGTTCTTCGAGCCGCTCGGCTACGTGCCGCCAGATCGCCTGCTCCTGTTCGGAGTATTCGACGTCGGTGATAACACCTGTTTCGCGAAATCTTTTTGAGAGACCTGCGATATGGTCGCGGCGTTTGCGATATTCCTCGTCGTTCGCCCCGGGGTGGTCGAGGTGCAGTTCCTCAATGTCCTCGAACGGCATGTCCGTAAAGGCTGGAAGGTCCGCGTCCGATATGTGGATATTATCGATCGCAAGATCGGCGTCTGCGGTTGTAGCTGCGGTTTGAGTTTGCATTGCGGCGTAACCTCCCATCGGTTCGATGCTCCAGAATGTTTCGAGGGTTATCTACGAATAATCCATTCTAATGGAAACGATCATTTGATTGAATGGGATTTCTTAGTATATCCGGTTATGCAAGCTTATAAATTCAGTTAATTTCGGACAAAATCTTTATATTATTAAGTCACCTGCCTTTCTCGGTATACTGCCCGTTATGATCGACGAAATCGACCGAAAGATCCTTCACGAACTTCAGATCGACGCCAGGACAAGTTACGCCGAATTAGGGCGGCGGGTAGGTCTTACAACACCCGCGGTTATCGAACGGGTCCGGAAACTCGAGGATGCCGGCGTGATCGTCGGGTACCGAGCGGAAATCGACACGGCGAAGATCGGGCTGCCGATAACGGCGTTCGTGCGGATGAGCATCACCGGCGTCGACTACAGCCACATAATCGAGGTCGCGCAACAGTCCAACGAGGTGCTCGAATGCCACCGCGGCACTGGCGGCGATTCCTTCATAATGAAGGTCGCCGTCGCATCGGTGGAACACCTCCAGGAGATCATCGACAAGCTTACCCCGTACGGCATCACCACCACCGCGATAGTTCTGTCGACACCGGTGAAGCAAAAAACGATTCAACTTTAACTGAGCCTTCGACTCCGGTTTCTCCGCGTTAAAGGTTGAGAAACAAAAGGAGACGATCGAATGGCAAATCCATCCGTAACGGCACCGAAACTGCCGAAGCCCACTAACCCTACCCTGGCCGCGACAGCAATTAAGATCCTGCGGCAGCCGGGCTTGATGAACATAAATTTCGAATTAGGCGCACTCAAGGTGATGGGCTCGCAATTCGCACGGGTGGCCGACGCCATCGATGCACAGCGAATCAAATGCTGGACCGTCGCGGAATTCGAACCTCAAGGGGTCAACGGACTCGCTCCCGGGATGGTCGTCAACGCTCGGTACGGTATCGACTCGAACGCGATGCTGTTTTCGAGTGAAGATTTCGGGACGAATCCCGGCGAAGACCGCACGATCGTGCACGAAGCCGTCCATGCCGCTTTCGACCTTGATGCCCCTGTCGGTCAGAAGACGCAAACGCTTTCCATTGATGACGAAGCGGCCGCCGTGGTGGCCGTCGCCTTTTACATCAGGCTCTGCAACAGGCCGGTCGGCGGGTTCCTGATGGATGCCGACGGACCCGAAAGACCCGCACTCGAGCTTATTGACAGGCTGGCGGACAGAACGGGCCGGATACCGGTCGGCCGGGGCACCTACCGGTTCAGCCTCGAGGAACTGAAGGCGATCCGTGAGGGGGCGGCCAGGAAATGGAACTTCAACAAGTCCAAAGACACCGACGGAAGCGAGGTCGACAACAGCGGGGCCAGATACGTTTACGACGGTGTGCCGGTTTGCGGGAAAAAAGGATGTAAATAGCCAATTTGGGGAGCTTGCCGAATCGCAAGCCAAATGGCCTAAACCTTTCCCTCCCAGAAGAAGTGACTGCACCCCGCGGTCACTTTTTCATCTTCTCGGTCGTTTTTCCGTCGAACTCTTCGTCGTCGGTCTCGGCTTGCTCCTTTGTTTTGTGGATCGTGCCGTCCTTGTGGTGGGGCGGGGAATAGATCGTGTAGATCTTCAGTTCTTCCTCTTTGGAGGTATTGATGACATTGTGCTTCGCCCCGGCCGGTATCACTACCGCGTCGCCGTCCTTAACGGTGTATTTGCTATCGTCGATGATAACACGCCCCGTGCCGCCCTCGAACCTTAGGAACTGATCGTTCTCCGGATGGGTCTCCAGCCCGATCTCTTCTTTAGGCTTCAAGCTCATCAGCACAAGCTGGCTGTTCTTTCCCGTGTAGATCACCTTTCTGAAGTTCTTGTTCTTCAGAGTGTCGCGCTCGATGTTAGTGTTAAATCCCTTCATATGAATTACTCCGGTCTACTTTTGTTTTCGGTCGCGCCGAAAGCATAAACCTACCCAAACAAGGTGGTATTATCTTGATGTTTCGTGCAGGGAATAGCCTATGCGTCCTGTATTGCTTTTAATAATACTCTCTTTTTCTGCGATAGCAGTTTGTGCTCAAGGGTACGTTGATATCCTACCGGACGAGGTCACCAAACCTTATTACTCTCGTAGGGACTCGATCATCACAGGGGCTAAAACGGCAAAGCCTAATGAGTGGGCCGGATGGTACTCGATCGATGTAGGGATGACGTGGTCCCAACGCTTGCTTTGGGCGCCTGACGTCGGATTTGCAGCATTCCGCGATACGTGTTCCAACGGTCCACGTGCATGGGTGAATCACGGCAGGGTTTCGTTTGACGGCCGCAGCTTAATTCTGCTCTCAGATCGGCAGGACAGCGAGCAGCATCTACTCGAGCTTGATGAAAGCGAACTTATGCCCATTAAGTGGGACCAGCAGCATTGGCTCGTTCCACGGAAGGACCTTGCCCTATTCGCATACGCTGTCAACTCTCGGTCTGGCATAGAGTACGAGATCGGCTACCTTAAGGATGAGGACCAAGACAAACGCCGTCAGGGTGCTCCCAATCTTCCAAGTGAAGTTAAGCAACTCTTGAAGCTGGCGCCGATAAAAGTGAAGGTGATCGCGATCGATGAATCGAAAGATGATCAGTTCCCATTAATGACCATCAACGCCGGACGGGACAAAGGCGTTATTGAAGGTATGAGTTTTTGGTTAACTGGACAGAAATCGATCGACGCCAGGGTGATTGTCGCGGAAGTTGGCGATCAAACATCCAAGGTCGAAATCCAATCGGTGGGCCGCACCGCGGATTTCGAAAAGGAAGTGGTCCCTAAGGTTGGATGGGTCCTTACGAGTCGCAGCAAGAACCCAAACCTGTTTTGATCAGTTCCAAACGACTTGGCTTCTCAACCGCATCGCTGTGCGCTCCAATCCGACCACCTCGAAAACTGACAACATCGATGGCCCGACAGCGACGCCGGTGAGCAAGGTGCGGGCGCCGTTCATGATCACACCGAGTTTGGTTCCTTTTTCCTCGGTGAAGGCTTTGACTACGGTTTCGATGTTTTCCTCTGTGTATGGCTTGTCGGCGAATTCGGTCTCGAACCGGTCCGCGAGTTCAGGCAGCCATTCGCGTAGGTCGGGGAATTTGTTGAGATTCTTCGCGACCGCCGCCGGGTCGAAATCGAAATCTTCGCTGAAGTAAGCACGTCCCTGTGAAGAAAAGTCTTTCAGCGTGAAGAATCGGGCACGGATAAGGTCTACAGTGCGTTCGTACCATTCGCGGTCGTCCTCTTCGTACTCCTCACGCCAGAGTTTTGCTTGCTTCAGTTCGTTCTTCACGTGCGGGAGCAGATCGGCGAGCGGCATGGTGCGGATGTACTCGGCGTTCATCCATATCGCCTTGTCGTCGGTCCAGTGGCGCGGGTCGTTCTCCTTGAAATTGAACACCGCGTTCGAGCGGTGGATACCGTCGAGCGAGAATTTTTCGATCAGCTCATCGAGCGTGTAGATCTCCTTCTCCTCGCCGGCCGACCAACCGAGCAGCGCGAGAAAGTTCCGAAAGGCTTCGGCCAAAAAGCCCGCGTCGCGGTAAGTGGTCATCGAGACCACCTCGCCGTGTTTGCGCTTGGAAAGCTTCCCCTTGTTCGGGGCCATGATCAGCGGGAGGTGCGCGAAGGTGGGCGGCGTCACGCCGAGAGCTTCGTAAATGAGGATCTGCTTGTGCGTGTTCGTAAGGTGGTCCTGCCCGCGGATGACGTGCGTGATCCCCATCTCGATGTCGTCGCAGACAACGGCGAGGTTATAAAGCGGGTGCCCGTCGGAGCGAAGCAGCACGAGGTCCTCGGTGTCCTTATACTCGCGTTCCTGAAGGCCATAAACCTGGTCCTCGAACGACGTTTTGCCCTCCATCGGCACCTTCAACCGGATCGCGAAAGGTTCCCCGGCCACCGCCCGTTCGTCCGATTCCTCTTTCGAAAGGTCACGGTACGGGTTGTCGCGCATCCCCTTCTCGGCCTGCTGGCGTGCCCGCTCGACTATCGCTTCCTTAACGTTCCCCTCCGTTTTCTCCTCCTTCGGGGTGAAATCGCGGTAGGCCTTCCCCTCCGCGAGCAGCCGTTTCGCCGCTTCGCGGTGCTTTTCGGCGTTGTTCGACTGAAAGACGATCTCCTCGTCCGGGGCGAACCCCAGCCACTCCAGCCCCTCGAGGATCGATCGCGTCGATTCCTCCGTCGAGCGTGCGAGATCCGTGTCCTCGATCCTCAGCAGGAACTTGCCGCCGACGTGCCGGGCGTAAAGGTAATTGAAAAGCGCGGTCCTCGCGGAGCCGATATGAAGGTAACCAGTGGGTGAAGGGGCGAATCTGACGCGTACTGACATAAACGATTAGTTTGTTGCATCGACCGCCCCTCAGGCAAGGGGAAGCGCGTCAGTTAGAGTCTTTATTGCTTTCGTCCCAGGCCTTGGGCTCCCAAAGCTCCACCTTGTTGCCGTCCGGGTCCATGATCCAGGCGAATTTGCCGTTCTCGTGCGATTCGGGGCCGCCGACGACCTCCACTCCTGCTTCCCGCAACTGCGAAAGCAGCTCATCGAGATCGTCCACGCGGTAATTGATCATGAAGCTGGAATTGCTAGGAGCGAACCATTTGGTGTCGGCCGCAGCCACGTTCCAAACGGTCAGGCCGCCGTCGTCGGCCTTGTCCTCCGACCAACGGAGGATTGCCCCGCCCCAGTCCTCGAGCTGCACGCCCAGATGATCGCGATACCATGCCGACAGGGCTTTGTTGTCGTTCGTGCTCTTGAAAAAGACGCCACCGATACCGGTTACTTTTGCCATATTTATATATTTTCCAATGCCGGTTCCGCCGGCAGGATTTCTCGCTTGCGGAGCAATGCCGCGCTTATCAATGTGACGATCACCCCGACGGGCAGGATCTCCATCAAGGTCATCGAGAATCGTATAAAGAAGTTCTGGTACAACTTCATGAATTGCGCCGCCTCGACGCGGGCCTTTTCGACCTCTGCGTCGGAGGCCCCTTCCTTCTTCATCTTATCGAGGTGGTAAGCCGTGTATTTCTGTATGAATTCATCACCTTTTCCGCTCCGCTGGTAAACCTCCCAGCTCGTCGAATAGCAAAGGGCGGAGATCAGGCTGATGAGCAAGCCAACCTGCAGCCCCTTGAAGAAGCTGATCTTGCCGCCGTTGTTGTCCCTGTAAGCCTTTATCCCGAAGAAGACCAGCGACAGTGCGACGATCATCGTCGCATAGCCCCACAGCATCGCGTTGTCGAAGTCGACCCCGTCGCCTTGCACGAACGTGACCAGCAGCCACATCAAAGCCGAAGCGATCGCGCCCGAGATCAGCCCGAATATCAACACAATTTTCGCCATAATTTTCCCTCCATTGGTGCGAGGAATTTACAAGGAATCGGCCGGATCCGCATCAGCCAAAAGGATGAATTTCGCTAAATTACTGACTTTTCAGCCGAAAGTGCTAGGGAATTATACGCAATTGTTTCGCACGCGCAATCGCAGCGGTCCGCCGGCTGGCGTCCAGCTTCGCGAGCACGTTCGAGACGTGGGTCTTGACGGTTGAGGTGGATACGAAAAGGCGGTCAGCGATGTCCTGGTTGGAGAGGCCCGCGGCGATCAGTTCGAGCACTTCGAATTCGCGTTTAGGGATGCCGAGACGTTTGATGGCTTCGTCGTCCCGTTCGAACGGGCCGGACA
>JAEZJR010000283.1 GCA_023415725.1 Acidobacteriota bacterium | reverse complement strand
GGCGGACGCCCCCAGAAGCCCGAACCGCATGGCGATCCAAAGCAGGAACGGCATCGTAAGGTAGACGGTCGGGAGATATTGCTCAAAGCAAAGTATCGCGACCCCCAACAACAACACCAACGCGGCCCCGGCCTCGAAAAACCTGGCCCCCCGGATCAGTGAGCGTTCACGCCACGTTTGCAAGGCGACGAACGTCAGGGGGGTGGAAACGAGCAGTCCCGTCGCGTCCCCGAGCCACACAAGGGGCCAAACGGTAGCGAAAGTGTGGGCTCCGCGGGCCGCTTCCGCGGTCGCGATCACCGTCGCACTCACCGCCGGTGTGAGCACGACCGCCAAGACGAGCAGTGAGATGGCTTGCTCAGTGGTTTCGAATCGGAACGGTTTCGGTGTGAATCGCCCGATGACATACGCCGCGACCAGCGGTTCCAAGGCGTTCGCGGCGAAGTAAACGAGTGCGATCGGCAGGGGATTGTGCCAGAGGAAAGCGTTGCACGTAAGCTCCGCAGCGCAGCCCGTAACGATCCACCACGGCCAATATGCCCGAGGGCTGAGGAGCAGCGTGACGATGACGATGCCAACGGGAGGCCAGAATGTTACGGCGACCCCCGGGATCAGGGAAAGCCCGTCGCCCAGCGTGGCTGATCCCACGTATGCCGCGTAAAACAGTGCGAGTGCCCAGACGGGCGGCCCTTCGCGGAGCCATCCGCTGACGGACCATTCTCCGGGATGCCCGGCGATAACTTCGGTGGTCACGTTACGCATCGGGTCTGGGTTCTTCCGCACGCGGTGCCATCCTCCAGCGTTTTCGTTGTCGGAATATCTGGCCCGGGGGGCAGGGAAACTGCCCCGACCGATCGATCGGGACAGCCGCCAGTTAAAAGGCGATCAGCAAGTTCTCTGCTTTTCAGAAACTCTTGGAAGCCTAGTATACATACTTTTCCGGGCCGGATAAGAACAATATTGAAGCTTTCACGGGGCGGGGGTGCACAACGAGTTTTGAGGGGCGCGAGCGGGCGCAAGGCGAATCCGTCCCGGTGATCAGGAGCCGGCCGAACGTATAAACTCCGACGCGCTCGATTCCGCCGAGGCCAGAGGCACCTTAACGTAGACGGTGGTGCCCTCTCCCGGGGCGCTTTCGATCTGGAATGTGCCGCCCACGAGGCCGGCTCGCTCACGCATTCCCACGAGCCCCATGGTCTTAAGCTTTTTACTGCCGAACCCGGCTACGTCGAAGCCGGCGCCGTTGTCTTGAATGAGCAGCACGACGACGTCGCCTCGACGCTTTAGGAGAACTTCCACGCTGCTCGCACCGGCGTATTTGGCGATGTTGTTGAGGGCTTCTTGTGTGATGCGGTAGAGATTCGTTTCCGCCTCGGAGCTAAGGAACCCGGGAGCATCCATTTCGTCGTCAGCCCAGAATTCGGCCCTAACGCGGTAACGCCCGGACCAGTCCTCCACGTAGCGGCGGAGAGCGGGGAGGAACCCGTCGTCGTCGAGCATTGCGGGACGCAGCTCCCACGCGAGGGCGTCGACATCGTCGTCTATGCGGCGGAGCATCGCTCTGGCTTCGCTGAGGTGGCCGGTGCCGTCGCCCGCTGCGGCGGAACGCAGGGCGAGGTCGAGCTTCATGTTGAGGGCGGTCAACTGCTGCCCGAGCTGATCATGAAGGTCCTGAGCGATGCGGCGGCGTTCCTCCTCCTGGGCGGCGACGAGCCGCGCCAGAAGCAGTTGGCGCTCCTCCTCGACGATCCTCCGCTGGCGGTTCTCGTATTGGAGGCTGCTCACGGCCGCGGCGAGCTCGGCGGTCCGCTCGCGTACCGTTTCTTCGAGGAACTCCCGATGGCGTCGGAGCTCCTCTTCCGCTTGTTTCCTCTCCGTGACGTCGAAATAGATGCCGCGCATCATACGAGGCGACCCGTCCTGGTCGTATTCGATGCGGGCGACACCGGCTAACCACCTGATCGAGCCGTCGCGGTGCTGCACGCGGAATTCGGACCTCCACATTGTCCCGCCGTCGGCGTCCGTGGCGGTTCGGCTGTTCGCCTCGACGTCTTGCGGGAAACGCCGGGAATGGAGGGAGGCAATGTCGCCGGTCCACTCGTCGGCGGGAACGTCGAAGAGTGCCAGGGTACGCTCATCGGCCCAGCCTCGGCGTCCGTCCAGGGGCATCGTCCAAGTGCCCATTCCGCCGGCTTTGAGCGCCAAGCGTTGCCGTGTCTCGCTCTCCCTGAGAGCTTGTTCCGCTGCCTTCCGCTTGGATATATCGATGCTCGTCGCGACCACGCGGGTCACGTCGCCGTTCTGATCGCGAAGAGGGGTTACCGTAGTGAGTGCCCAAATGTCGCCGATCGGCAAAGTCAACTTTTCTTCGTACTCGACGGGTGATCCGTTACGGACCGCTTCGCGGTATCGTTCGGTGATGGCGTCCGCTGCCTCGGCCGGGAGAATGTCGCGGAATCGACTGCCCTTCCAGCTCTCGAACGGTATTCCGGTGCGGTCGACGCATGCCCGATTGACGCTCAACACCCGGAAGTCGTCGCCGCCGTTGATCACCTTTGAGATCGCGATGGCCGCCTCGACGCCTGAGAACGTGCTCGCGAGCAATTCCTCGCTCGTCATCAGGGCGTCCTCTGCACGCTTGCGCTCGGTGATGTCCTCGACGACGGAGATGAAATACTTCGGTGCGCCGTCCGCCTCCCTCACGAGCGAAACGGTCAGATTCACCCAGATCAGGCCGCCGTCCCGTCGAAGGTAACGCTTGATCATTGCGTAATGATCAAGCTCACCGTCGAGTATCCTCTGGAGGTAGCTGAGGTCGTCAACGAGGTCGTCCGGATGGGTGATCTGCTGGAAAGTGAGTTCGGTCAATTCCGAACGCGAGTAGCCGGTTATCTCACAAAGCCGCTCATTTACGAGGAGCCAGTGCCCGTCAGGAGAGACATGGGCAATGCCGACTGCCGCCTGCTCGAAGGTGGAGCGGAAGCGTTCCTCGGCCTCGCGAAGATCAGCTTCATACCGGAGCCGCTCGGAGAGATCGTAGAAATGACAAACGACACCGTAGCGGCCGTCCGGCATGGTGATACGTTCGGTCCTCCAGTCGTACGACTCGATCTCGCTGATATC
This sequence comes from Acidobacteriota bacterium, assembly GCA_023415725.1. Classification (GTDB taxonomy): domain Bacteria; phylum Acidobacteriota; class Blastocatellia; order Pyrinomonadales; family Pyrinomonadaceae; genus OLB17. Next base: position 26,061 of record JAEZJR010000283.1, on the reverse strand, counting down.
GCCGCGCGTTTCGATCGTCCGCGGAGAATGGTACGGTTTTCCCGTCTCAAGCGTACGGCGGAAGATATCGATCGCCTCGGTCGCGAAGGGTTCCTCCCAAACCACCCGCAGCACATCCGCGAAATCGCGCCCGATGAGCGGATTAACGTTTTCGAATACCTTTTGGGCCCCTGCGCTTACGCGGGCCAGTTTGAAGTCGGCATCCACCACGTAGATCCCGAACGGGGAATCATCGACGAGCCTGCGGAACGTGTCGTGGGCGGAGCGAAGGGCTTCCTCAGCCCGCACCATCTCAACCGCTTCCCATGTGCGTTCGGCGGTTTCGTCGAGCAATGCGAGCTCGTCGTCGCTCCAATCGCGAGCCACCGTCGAGTTTAGCGCCAGGACCGCGACAAGTCCCCCACCTTTTAGCAGCGGCACGCCGACCGCGCTGAGGATGTTAGCCGAAACATGAGCGTCACGCTCGGCCGGCGACAGGCGCGGATCGGACCGCGTATCACGGAGTACGAACCGCTCACCGCGACGATATGTGTCCATGATCCAGTGGCCGAATTCCTCCGCGGAATAGGCGCCGTCCGGCATATGTTCGACCCCGGATTCGAACCCTTTGGCCACCACCCAGTCATCGCCGCGCACCTCGGCGAAGTATGCCCGGTTGACCCCTAAGCGTTCCCCGAGGAGGCGGGCGGCCTCCCTTTTCACATCTTCCGGGTCTGGCAGGCCGCGAATGGTATCCGCGAGGTGAATGCGGTACTCGTCGCGTGCGGCGGCCGCGGCGATCTCTCCCTCAACAAGTTTTCGCACGGTGATGTCCGTGAAAAGCACGGCGATGCGTGACCCTTCCCAACCCTCAGGGCGGAAGGCATAGACGTCGAACCACTTGTTCAGTCCTTTGTACTCGTTCGCGAATCGGATCGGGATGCCCGATCGAGCAACGGAGCCGTAGTTATCGAGCCAATGGCTTTCGATCGCAGGAACGAATTCCAGCATTCGTTTGCCAACTACGTCATTCATCCCCGCCTGCCGTTCGAACGCGGAGTTTACCTCGACGAAAAGGTAATCGATCGGCCTGCCATCATCATCGAAGATAACCTCGATGATGCAGTAGCCCTGGTCCATCGAGTCGAAGAGAACCCGGTATTTGTCCTCCGAGGCCGCGAGAGCCTGCTCCGCCCGGGAGCGCTCGATCGCAATACTAGCGACCTGAGTGCCGAACGCTGCCACACGGAGACCCCGCTCGTCCGGTTCGCGCTTTGAACCGAACGCAAGCACGAGAGAAGCGATGGGCTGAGCGTTCTCGCCGATAACCGGCTCGGAGTGGCACGCAACAATGCCGTGTCGGAGCGACAGGTCACGCCAGGAGGCGTCCCACCGCCCATCCGAGGCTATATCGGTACAGGTAACGGACACTCCGTGGAACACGGCGTCCCCGCACGTGCCGATCGAATGTTCCTCGATGGCCGCTCCGATTATATTTGAGGTATACGTGGATGGTATGTGGGCCGCAAAGGCGGACTCGAACCGTGAGCGCTCCGGATCGGCGACCAGAACGGCCGCACGAGTTTGCGGCTCCAACCTAGCGATCACGGCGGTAAGTTCGGTCAGTATATGGTCCAGCGGCTTTCCGGCGGCGATGAGTTCGAGGAGGCGGTTCTGCTCAATAAGAACTTGTTCGCCCCATTTAGATTCCGTTACGTCCTCGATTACGACATTCACGGCGATCGTTTCGCCCCGGTCGTTCTTGATGGGGTGCCAGATCTCGCTCCACGCGCGGTGGACGTCTGGTTGGGCTGCTGTGTCTCCCTCGATCACAACCCCCCGAACAGCCTCGCCGGAATCGATCACCTTTCGTAGTATCGCCTCCGCCTGGTCTGCGAGGGCGGGCACCACTTCGCGTACAGAACGGCCGACGTGTTCGTCCGCCGGGACGCCATTATTCTTCGCGAGCCACTCGTTTACGCGAACGAAGCGGAAGTCACGATCGATCACCGCCATTCCTACCGGTGCAGCCTGGTAAATGGACTCGAGCTCCTCGAATTGCCGGCGGCTTTGAAATTCCAGCGTTTTCCGTTCGGTGATGTCGGTGATGGTCCCGACCAACCGTCGGCCTCTTGCGTCCGACGTGACCCGGCCGCGGTCGTGGACCCACCGGATCTCGCCGTCGGGGCGAACGATGCGGAATTCGCATTCCGCCGCGGTATCGCCCTCGATCGCGGAACTTACCGCAGCCAGAACACTTTCGCGGTCGTCGGGATGGATACTGTTGATGAAAGAGGCGTTAGTGCCGTCGAAATCCTCTCGATCGACGCCAACGATCTCGAAGACCCGGTCGGTCCATTCGACACGGTCGCCGGAGAGATCCCATTCCCAAATGCCGGTGGCGGCCGCTTCCGCGGCCAGCCGGAGCCGGTTCTCGCTCTCGAGCAGGTCGCCCGTACGGTCCGCGACGCGGCGCTCGAGGTCACGATTAGCGGTCTCGAGATCGGCTAGCACGTTGAGCCGCTGTTGGGAAAGGGCGGCGACGAACAGGGCAGAGATGGCGGAAACTGCGAGGAAAACGTGGAAGCGGAGCAGGTTGAAATGCTCTGCTGGAGACGGCGTGGCGAATTGCCCCAACCCGGCCACGGTAAAACTCCCGGTCGTCAAAGTGAGCAGGCCAAGTGCGACCGCCGTCCCTTTGAGCCGGAACCGCATGGCGATCCAGAGCAGGACGGGCAGCGTCAAGTAGATGGTTGGGACGGGGCCGGTCAGAGCTAAGGCGGCGATCCCCAGCATCAGAATTAGTGCCGCCCCGGCCTCCAGGAGCCTCGCCTGGGGAATATTATTTCGTTCTCGCCAGGCCTGGACGGCAACGAACGTCAATGGGGCCGATATAAGCAGGCCCGTCGCGTCGCCCACCCAAACCAGGGGCCAGCCGGTGGTGAAGGCGTGCCTTCCGCGGAAGGCGTCGACCGCGGAGATAATGGTCGCGCTGACCGTAGGTGCGATCCCCGCCGCCAGAAAGACGAAAGACAGCACCTGCTCGATAGTCTCGAAACGGAAGGGTTTCGGGGCGAAGCGTGAGATCAGGTACGCGGCGGTAAGCGCTTCGAGGGCGTTCCCGGAATAGTAAAGGAAGGCGTACGGGAGAGGGTTGTGCCAGAGAAACGAGTTGGCGGTCAGTTCCGCGGCGCATCCAGCGACGACCCACCAGGGCCAACTTTCACGCTGGTTCAGCAGAAGCGTCGCGATCAGAATGCCGACGGGGGGCCAGAATATGACGGCGATGCCGGGGATGACCGCCAAACCGCTCGAAAACGTCCCCGCCGCGACGTAGGCCGCGTAAAAGAGTACGAGCGTCCACAAGGCCGGGCGTGAGCCAAGCAAACCGATTCGGGACTGGCCCGCGGGAAGTGTTATTTCAGCACGTTCGTCGTGCATTCGATACGAACTTTATCCGGACAGCTGCGGAGCGACAGGTACTTCAGGAACGTACAGTATACAAAAGTCCCGCGGCGAATTGGAACTAGTGTCGGCCGCGTAATGAGGCGCAGAAATTCGCAATCGGTTGTAAAAATCGGCATCTAATGTAAAACTTAGAGGTTTCGCCCCGGCGGGAAAAAGATGTTTGTGGAAACGAAGACGAAAACGAAATTGATGAAGAAGATCGGGAAGGCGATATACGACTTCTCGATGATCGAACACGGCGACAAGGTGATGGTGTGCCTTTCCGGCGGGAAGGACAGCTACACGCTGCTCGACCTTTTGCTCGAGGTGCGTCGTCGTGCTCCCGTCGATTTCGAGATCCTCGCGGTGAACCTCGACCAGAAACAGCCCGGCTTCCCCGAGCACGTGCTGCCGGAATACCTCGAAAGCGTCGGGGTGAAATATCGCATCGTGGAGGAAGACACCTACACGATCGTTAAGCACCATATTCCGGAGGGGAAGACCTTCTGCTCGCTTTGCTCGCGTCTGCGGCGTGGGATCCTGTACAACGTTGCCGTTGAGGAGAATTGCACGAAGATCGCCCTGGGGCACCACGCGGACGACATCATCGCGACGTTCCTGCTGAATTTCTTATACGTTGGGCAGCTCAAGTCGATGCCGCCGATCCTGCGTAGCGATGACAGGAGGAATACCGTTATCCGCCCGCTCGCGTATTGCCAGGAAAAGGAGATCGCGAAATACGCCGAAGAGCGGCAGTTCCCGATCATCCCCTGCAATCTCTGCGGATCCCAGCCGAACCTGAAACGCGCCCGTGTCAAGCGGCTCGTCAACGAACTCGAAAAGGAGATCCCATTCGTGCGCCAGACGATGCTTACGGCTCTTTCGAACGTGACGGGTTCCCACCTGCTCGACAACGAACTCTACGATTTCCGCAATTTCGAGCCGCTGATCAAGGCGATCCCTGCCGGCCACGGCAGCGTCGAGAAGGAACTCGACGAGGTCTTCGACCACAGTGAGCCTTCATTCGCCCCCAACCTGATGGCCGCCGCAGGTCTGGAACCGCTCGCCTCTTGATCCGGGCACCGCTTACGATCCCGATCTTCCCGAATTAACTCCAACTTCATCACCGATCATGACCAGTCCGGCCATGATCGGTCCCGCGTCGATCTAAAGCCGCGCTGCCCCGGTCCGGCATGGTAATTCATAATTTTTTTGCGAAATTCAACGAATGTCGTGATATTGTTTGCTCCGCAAGTCGCAATCGCCCGCGCCAAATTATTGCAACCAAGCGGCGGGTCGGACGTGCATTAAACCGCTTTACCCGATTTTCACGATAACAAAGATCGAAAAAAGAATTTTCATGATGCCCCGTCTGGAATGCTTCATAATTCTGACCTTCTTTGTATGCTTGTTCGTTTCCGCCTCGCTCGCTCAGGGGGACGTGGGTTCGGTTCTCATAACGGTCAAAGATCCGTTGGGGAGTGCGGTCGTCGGGGCCGAGGTGCAACTCCTGGAGCCCAACGGGAAGTCGCGGCGCTCGAAGACCGATTCGCACGGGATCGCGCAGTTCAACAGGCTGCCGGCCGGCGATCATCGGATGACGATCATCGCAGCCGGATTCAACGAATTCCGAAACCCTAAGTTGGCCGTCCGCGCCGGCGAAACGCTAAGAATCGACGTCGTGGTGGAAATTGCTCCGATCGAGTCGGAGGTCGAGATCGGGGAGAACGAAGCCGTCAACCCGGAAACTGCGGGAGCGTCGGTGATCCTCAACGAAAACGAGATCGACAAATTGCCGGACGATCAGGTCGAGCTGGAGAGAGCGATAAAAAGGCTCGGCGAAGCGGTTTCGGGGGAGGAGTTGCCGATCACCGTGAACGGGGTCCCGGGCGGAAGGATCCCGCCGAAGGGCGCGATCCAGCAGATCAGGGTGAACCAGAACGTGTTTTCCGCGCAGTACGACAGCGCGTTCGGCGGCGGTATCGAGATCTTCACGCGCTCGAACGTCGATCGATTTCGCGGCTACGCCAGTTTCAGCTTTGCCGATTCGCGGCTGAACGCGGCCGACCCCTTCCTCGGCCGGCGCGTGCCGTTCCAATCGCGAAGCTACTTTTTCAGCCTTTCGGGTCCGCTTTTGAATAAGAAGGCGAACTTTTACGTCTTCGGCAGCCGAAGCGAAAGCGACTCAAGTGCGGTGGTGAACGCGGTCGTGCTGGACGCCGATCTGCGTCCGGCGGAGTTCAAACAAACACTGGCGACGCCGATGCGTTCTGAAGGTTTGAATTTCGCTGTCAACGCCGACCCGAACAAAAAGCATAAGCTCTATCTTAGTTACAACCTCAACACTGGGCGCAGCAGCGGGCAGAATGTGGGTGATTTCTCGCTGCCGAGCCGGGCGAACGAGAGCAACACCCAAAACCACTTTCTGCAGTTCTCCGACACTTTCCTGATCAACCCGAATGTGGTGAACCAGTCGCGCGTGCTCGTCGCTTACTCCGCGAACGAGAGCATCGGAGAGAGCCGCGAGACGGCGATCAACGTGCTGGAATCATTCTTCGGTGGCGGTTCGCAACAGAGCAGTTCGAATCGGAACCTGCGGTTCGAAGCTTCCAACGACACGACGTGGCAGATGGGCCGGTACGCGCTGGGGTTCGGGTTCAGGATCCGCGGCGAGATCGTGTCGCAAAATTCGGAAGCTAACTTCGGCGGCACTTACACATTCAGCGGGCGCCTCGCACCGGTGCTGGATGCGAACAACGAACCCGTTCTGGACGTCGACGGCCGGAGGGTCATTACGCAAATCAACAGCCTCGAGAGCTACCGGCGAACTTTGTTGTTCCGCCGGATGGGCTACTCGAGCAGCATGATCCGGGAGCTCGGGGGCGGACCGAACCAGTTCACCATCTCCGGCGGAAATCCATTCCTGGAAGTGTCGCAAACGGACGCGGCGTTCTACGTGCAGAACAGCTACAAATTATCCGAAACCATGGCCGCCAGCTTCGGAGTGCGTTACGAAAATCAGACCAACATCGGCAGCAATTTCGATCTGGCCCCGCGATTCGGGTTCATCTGGGCCCCCAAGGCGAAAGACAAACAGAACAAGCTTTTCGTCTTGCCGAGGGTTTCGGTGGGCTACGGCCTTTTCTATTCGAGATTCGCACTCAATAACATCCAGACCGTCAGGCAGGCGATGGGCACCGACCGGCGGCAGTACCTCATAACCGAAACGGAGATCCTCGATGAGTTCCCTAACGCTCCGACCGTCGATCTGCTGCAGGGGTTCGCATTGCCGCGTACGCAGAGGTTGATCAGCGGAGATGTTGAGACGCCGATCCAATCGCAATTAACCGTGAACGTCACCAAGCCGATGCCGAAGAAATTCAGCCTCGTCTTGTCGTATTCCACGACGCGGATCTCGCGTCAATCGTTCACTCAGAACATCAACGCCCCGCTCGCAGGGACGTTTGACCCGGCAAACCCGTCGCAAGCGGTTCGCCCGTTCGGGAACGTCGGGAACATTTACGAAACGCGATCGACGGGCCGGTCCCACTTGGACCGGTATTCAGTGGCGCTGAGTTTTCCGCAGTCGCAAAAGCTCTTCGGCAATCTACGCTATTCGTATTCTAAGGCGAAGAGCGACATAGTGAGCGGGAGCGGTTCGCCGTTCGACGCGTACGATTTCAAGAGGGAATTCGCCCCGAGCCCCTACGACGGCGTGCACAGTGCCGGTGGGTATTTCTTTTACTCTTTACCGCACAAGATCTCTCTCGGCGGCGATTTTACGGTCAATTCCGGCACCAGGTTCAACATCACCACCGGGCGCGACACGAACGGGGACGGCTTCTATACTGAACGCCCCGCCTTCGCTTCGGACCTGAGCAAACCCGGCCTGGTCCGTACCCCGTATGGGACACTCGATCCGAACCCGGCGCCCGGCGACGAACTTATCCCGAGAAATCTGGGCCGCGGCAAGGCATACGCCATCTTCAATTCGTCGATTTCCAAGACCTTCGGCTTTAACGAGGACGTAAAGAATAAAAAGCTGCCGCGCCAGACACTTAATTTCTCTTTACGGGCCAACAACGTGTTCAATATCATCAACAAGGGCAATCCTGTCGGGAACATGACGTCGCCGAATTTTTTGCGGTCGCTGACGGGCTTTTCGGACGGCAGCATCATCTTCATCAACGGCGCCCAGCAGGTGAATTTTGTGGGCCGAAGCGTTTCGCTCAGCGTCGGGTTCGGATTTTGAACGTTTCATTCCTTGTTGCAAGCGGTCTGCGGTCACTCTGACCGAATCCCGTTCAATCTGCGCAAAAGATATCTTGACACCCTCAGGGCAAAGCACTATTATTTGATGTGCAACAGTGTTTAGCACTGTTTTTCTTTACAATTCACTACTCACAGTAGACCGCTAAAAAAATCCACATCGCAATTCCTTCCGGTTATCCCAAACCTCCAGGAACCTCTCTTCAAACCAAATGTCAGCAAAACTTGGGGAAATTCTTGTCCGCGAAAATCTGGTGACGCCGCAGCAATTGCGCGAGGCTCTGGATTACCAGCGCACGAGCGGAGGCCGGCTCGGCGCCAATCTGGTCAAGCTCGGGATGATCTCCGACGACGTTATAACCGCAGTTTTGTCCCGCCAGTACGGAGTCCCCTCCATTAACCTCGACCTCTTTCATATCGAGGATGAGGTGATCAAGCTCATCTCTCAGGAGGTCGCCCTCAAGTACACGGTCCTGCCGATCTCAAAGGTAGGGGCCACCCTCACGCTCGCCATGGCCGACCCGACGAACGTCTTCGCCATGGACGATATCAAGTTCATGACGGGGTTGAACGTCGAACCCGTCATCGCCTCCGAAGCCTCGATCCAGATGGCTATCGGGAAGTACTACAGCGGATCCACCTCGATCGATATATTCGACGCCGCATTCGCCGCGGACACGGACAAGACGAGCCGCAACGGGCGCAACGGTAAGGCCGCGAAGAACGGGAACGGCACCGGCGACACGACCGGTGCGGATCGCCTCTCGGAAGCTGACCTTGACGTTCGGCTGGACGAATTCGAGTTCAACTCCACGGAGGCCGAGGACTTCGAGGTGGTGGAGAACAACGAGGAGATCGATCTGGCGTCGCTCGCGCGTGCGAGTGAGGACGCCCCGGTCGTCCGCCTCGTGAATGTGCTGCTGGTCGATTCGCTCCGCCGCGGCGCGTCGGACATCCACGTGGAGCCTTACGAGAAGGATTTCCGCGTCCGGTTCCGTATCGACGGCGTGCTCTACGACGTGATGCACCCGCCGATGAAGCTGCGCGATCCGCTCATCTCGCGTTTGAAGATCATGTCGAAGCTCGACATATCCGAAAAACGCCTGCCCCAGGACGGCCGCATCAAGATCAAAGTGAAGGTGGACGACCGCTCACGGGAGTTGGACTTCCGCGTTTCCACTCTCCCGACCCTTTTCGGCGAAAAGGTCGTGCTCCGCTTGCTCGATAAGGACAAGCTGATGCTCGACATGACGAAGCTCGGCTTCGAGCCGGAGAGCCTGACGAAATTCCAGCGGGCGATCGCGAATCCGTACGGGATGGTGCTCGTGACGGGGCCGACGGGTTCCGGTAAGACGAACACGTTGTACTCCGCCTTGCAGTCGCTCAACACGCCCGAGACTAACATCATGACCGCGGAGGACCCGGTCGAGTTCAACCTGCAGGGAATCAACCAGGTGCAGATGAAGGAGCAGATCGGGCTGAACTTCGCTGCCGCACTCCGTTCATTCCTTCGTCAGGACCCGAACATCATCCTCGTCGGTGAGATCCGCGACTTCGAAACGGCGGAGATCGCGATCAAGGCGGCACTCACGGGCCACCTTGTGCTTTCCACGCTGCACACGAACGATGCCCCGTCCACCATCTCGCGTCTCGTGAATATGGGTATCGAGCCGTTCCTCGTCGCGACGTCGGTGAACCTCATCCAGGCACAGCGGCTCATCCGCCGCATCTGCAAGGACTGCAAAGAAGAATCACACGTGACGCCCGAGGCCCTCGTGGAGATCGGGTTCGACCCCGAAGAGGCGAAGACGCTGAAAGTTTACAAGGGCCGCGGGTGCGATACGTGCCTCGGCACCGGCTTCAAGGGCCGCGTCGGCCTTTACGAAGTGATGGAAGTTACCGATGAGCTTCGCGAGCTGATCATCATCGGAGCGAGCGCGATCGAGCTTCGTAAGAAGGCGATCGAGCTCGGGATGATCACCCTGCGCGGCTCAGGGCTGTGCAAATTGAGAGAAGGGATCACTACGATCGAAGAGGTCGTGAAGGAAACGGTCTTGTAAGGAACTAGGAGGAAATATGGTTTTAAGGGCAATAGCACTTTCATTGGCTCTCCTCGTCGGCATAGGCACGATCGTCCCGCTGGCAACGGAACACGTCGAGGCCGGTAAACGCAAAACGAAGAGATACAAGAAGAAAAAGTACAAGAAGTACTCCAAAGCGTGGTGGCGGCAATACCGCGCTCAGCAGCGCAGAAACCGTGCGGCGCAGGCACGCCGCAGGGCCCTTCGCCTGCAGCAGCTTCGCATGGCACGCCGCAACGAGGCGGCGAAGCCGAAGGACGCAGCAGCGAACACGAAACAGGTGTCCGATAAGAGCGTCGCGATGCTCCCGTCAGGTGAGCCGGCACCGTCCGGTTGGCAGACGGGCTCGCTTTCCGGCAACGAGGTCCAGTTCTCGGTCGACAACGGCCGGGGAACGGCGGCGATCTCGGTTGTCGGGCCCGCAACGGGCGAAACGGCCGTAAGCGGCCGCAACCCGTCGGTCGGCGGCGTCCCCACGACGGCCCTTCGCCGCGAGGTCATCAACCGTATGATCCGCGAGAACGGATGGGTCGTGAACGATTACACCAAGGAGATCGGCGACAAGAAGGTCTACGTGGTGGTCGCACAGTCGCAGGGCGGCGGGCGGCTCAACTCGCGGATGTTCTACTTCACCGAGGTCGGCGGACGCATCTACAGCGTCGCCACGAACACTGGCGTCGACTCCGCAGACCGGATCGCCGAGGAATCGGAAAAGGTGATCAACTCGCTGCAGCCGCGCAACCGGGTGCAGCAGGCGAAAAGCCTTGAATAACCGACCAACGGTAAATGGTAAACGGTAAATGGTGAGTTACCCGTATCCTGGAAGACTTGCCATTTACCACTGACCATTAAGCATTTAGCATTCACACCTACCCCATGGAAAACCACGCCTCAGTAGAATCACAGGTGACGCTGCCGGACCTGCTCCGCAAGATGACGGAAGCGGGCGGCTCGGACCTGCACCTTACCACCAACTCGTCCCCGCAGATCCGCGTGCACGGGCACCTCAAGGCCCTTTCCGAGTACACGCCGCTTACTCCCGCCGATACGAAGCGCCTCGCCTACTCCGTGCTCACGGACGCGCAGAAGCACCGATTCGAGGAGAACCTCGAGCTGGACTTCTCGTTCGGCCTTAAGGGGATGTCCCGGTTCCGTGCCAACCTCTTTAACCAGAAGGGGGCGGTCGGGGCCGTGTTCCGCGCGATCCCCTACGAGATAAAATCGTTCGAGGCTCTTGGCCTGCCGCCTATAGTTTCGGACATGTGCAAGAAGCCCCGCGGGCTCATCCTCGTGACGGGGCCGACCGGTTCGGGTAAATCCACCACGCTCGCGGCGATGATCGACAAGATCAACATCGACCGCCACGATCACATCCTAACCATCGAGGACCCGATCGAGTTCCTGCACACACACAAGAACTGCGTCGTGAACCAACGCGAGGTCGCGGCCGACACGCACTCGTTCGGTTCCGCCCTTCGAACCGCACTTCGCCAGGACCCGGACGTAGTGCTGGTCGGCGAAATGCGCGACCTGGAGACGATCGAGATGGCCCTCCGCATCGCTGAGACGGGCCACTTAACTTTCGCGACGCTTCACACCAACTCCGCCTACTCGACGATCAACCGTATCATCGACGTTTTCCCCGCAGGGCAGCAGGCACAGGTGCGTACGCAGCTTTCGCTCGTGCTGGAAGGGATCATGTGTCAGGCCCTGCTGCCGAAAGCCTCAGGCGACGGGCGGGCGATGGCTCTCGAGATCCTCGTTCCCAACTCCGCCATCCGCAACCTTATCCGCGAGGACAAGATCCACCAGATCTACTCGATGATGCAGACGGGTCAGGACAAGTTCGGGATGCAGACGTTCAATCAGGCGCTCGCTTCGCTTTATCACAAGAAGGTGATCACGCTCGAGGCAGCAATGAACCGCACCTCGAACGCGGACGAACTCCGCGAACTGATCGAACGCGGTTCAGGCCTGAACAACGCTTACGGCGGCGCACAGCGGCCGGCACCGCCCGCAGGCGGCGGCAGCCCTTACGCACAGGGCCGCCCGATCGGGCAGAGACCGCCAGCGCGCTAAAGATCGTTCAAAGTTCAAGGTTGCATGTCGAAAACCTTGAACTTTGAACCTTGAACTTTGAACCCACTGTCAGGAGCTAGAGAAAAGCAATGCCAACATTCGTATTCAAAGGAAGAAACCGCCTGAACGAGCTGGTCTCCGGCGAGCGGGATGCCGCCAGCCAGGACGAACTTCGTGCCCTCCTGCGCCGTGAGCAGATCACGATGACGCAGGCCACAGAGAAGGGAAACGTCGTTTCGATCCCCAAACTGGGCCGCCGCAAGAAGGTCAACGCGAAGGAACTCGCCGTGTTCACCCGGCAGTTCTCCGTGATGATCGACGCGGGTCTTCCGCTCGTGCAGTGCCTCGACATCCTCGCCGAGCAGCAGCAGAACGCTTACTTTAAGGAAGTGCTGCGGCAGGTGCGGCAGAACGTTGAGGAAGGCGCGACGCTTTTCGCCGCACTCGAGAAGCACCCGAAAGTTTTCGATTCGCTTTACACCCACATGGTGGAAGCGGGCGAGACGGGCGGTGTGCTCGACCTAATTTTGCAGCGTCTCGCGACCCTCATCGAGAAGGTCGTGAAATTGAAACGCAGCATCGTGTCGGCGTCGATCTATCCGGCGGCGGTGGTGCTCGTCGCGATCGCCGCGATCGCGGTGATCATGGTGGTCGTTATCCCGCAGTTCGAGCAGATATTCATCGGGCTGCTCGGGCCCGGAGAGGCTTTGCCGCTCCCCACGCGCATCGTGATGGGGATAAGCGGATTCCTCGCGGGGTGGGGCGGCCTCGGGCTGCTAGCGTTCCTGATCGGCTCCGGCGTAGGTATCAGCTATTACTACAAGACCGAGAAGGGCCGCTGGAACATTGACAGCCTCTTGCTGAAGGCCCCGATCTTTGGGGCGATCCTTCGCAAGATCGCGGTCGCACGGTTCTCGCGGATCCTCTCGACGCTGCTTTCGTCGGGCGTGCCGATCCTACAATCGCTTGAGATCACGGCGAAGACGGCGGGCAACGTCGTCATCGAGGACGCGATCATCAAGGTCCGTGCCGGCGTTGAACGCGGTGAGAATTTCGTCGAGCCGCTGAAGGCGACGAAGGTGTTCCCGCACATGGTCGGGCAGATGATCGGTGTCGGTGAACAGACCGGTGCCCTCGACGCGATGCTCGGCAAGATCGCGGACTTCTACGAAGAGGAAGTGGACACCGCGATCGCGGATCTGCTCGCGATGATCGAGCCCGTGCTTATCGCATTCCTCGGCGTCACGATCGGCGGCATCGTCATCTCGATGTACCTTCCGCTGTTCACCCTTATTGGCAAACTGGCCAGCCCCGGCGGGAAATAGGCCGGTTCAACACAATGACCGCAGGAATATCACCTGCACGTGCGGTCCGCTAACGCGGGCCGCTTTTTCATTGTTGAGTGTTCGCGATCCGGGCAAGAATTTGTGCGCCATTGGCGGCCATCCTACAAATTCATCGCACAGCCATATGGTATCCTTTGGCATCTGAACGAAAGGCGATGGACCCTAACGGATTCCTCAAGCGACAGGTGCAGCTCGGGACGGTTTCTGGGATACCGGTGCGCGCCGACAGGAGGTGGATATTCGTTCTGTTGCTGCTCGCAGCGGTTTCGGCAGCGAGCCTGCACCCGTTGGTGCAGAATACGGGCGGCAGTTTGCTGCTTGGGGTGGCCGCGACCGTTCTTTTCTTCGTTTCGATCTTCGTGCACGAATACGCCCACGCGGCGGTGGCGCGGATCGAGGGGCTCCATGTGGTGGATATTGTATTGCACCCTTTCGGGGGGATGACCCGCTTCGCTCATCCGCCGGAGACGGCACGGGCTGAGTTCCGTGTCGCGATCGCCGGGCCGGCAGCCAGTTTCGCCCTGACCCTGATATTTCTCGGCCTTTTGGCGGTTTCGAGCTATGCCGGTACCGATATTCTCAGCCTCCTGCTCTTCCTGCTCGCCTTGGCGAATTTCATGATCGCGGTGTTCAACATGTTCCCCGGGTATCCACTCGACGGCGGCCGGGTGCTGCGGGCGTACCTGTGGAAGCAGGGCCGGGACCTCGATGAAGCGACCATGCTGACGGGACGTTGCGGGCAGGTGATCGCGGTCGGGTTGATGATGCTCGGGTTCTTCGTTGTTTTGCTGCGCGGGGAGTTTTTTACGGGTTTCTGGGCGATCTTGGCGGGTCTGTTCGTGCTCGATTCCGCGACTTCGATCATCCGCGAGGTGAAGGCGGAGCATCACATCCTGGTGGAGGATGTGATGAGCCTTTCCATACCGCTCGCTCCGGCGTCCACGTTGCAGCATTTCGTGGACGAGGTGCTCCCGCTGCACCGGCAAACGGCCTTTCCCGTCGCCGACGGTAACCGGTTCCTCGGGATGCTCGTGCTCGAGGACCTGAAATCCATAGATCGGGACCGCTGGCGGGCGACGTCGGTTCGCGAGGTGATGCGCCCCGTCGAAAGTGACCACTTTGTGCTTACGGGTACGCCGATCTCCGACGCTCGCGAGATCCTGGAGCGGAACCACACCGGGGCGTTGGCGGTCCTGGATGATGGAAGCCGCATCGTGGGGCTTCTGCACCGGGGCAGCGTCCGGAATCGAGCCTGAGGAGCGGGCGAGGTGTGATATTCTAGCAGTTTAAACGGCGCTTTCCCCTTCCGCCTCCACACGTCGATGCAGCAATTTTGGGAACAATTCGTCACGATGCTGACACTTCGCAATGTCTTCGACATCGCGTTCGTGTTCACGATCGTGTACGTGCTTCTGCGTCTTCTGCGTGGGACAAGGGCGGTCCCAACCATGGTGGGGATAGTGCTCCTGGCGCTGCTCTACTGGCTCGCGGTCGCACAAGATCTGGCGACGCTGGAATTCGTGCTTCGGTCCGCGGTGCTATACATCGGCGTCGCGATCATCGTTCTATTCCAGTCGGAGATCAGGCAGGCGCTTATATACTTCGCGAACCGGCTGCAGTTCCCGATCCTGAAACGCCAGCGGGGGCAGTTCGGCGGCAGCGTTTACGACGAGATAGTGCTGGCCGCGCCCACCCTCGCCACCGAAAAGATCGGTGCCCTTATCGTCATCGAGCGGAACGTCGGGTTGCGGAATTTCATAGACGCGGGCGTGCAGCTCGACGCGCGGATCAGCTACGACCTGCTGGTGTCGATATTCAACCCGGCGACCCCGCTGCATGACGGGGCAGTGATCATCCAGAACGAACGGATCGCCGCTGCGTCGGTCTTCCTGCCGCTCACGAAAAACCCTAGCATTTCCCGCGAATTAGGCACGCGCCACCGGGCAGCGATCGGAATAACCGAAGGGACCGACGCGATCTCGATCGTAGTTTCGGAAGAGACCGGGCTCATCACGTACGTCGAGGCGGGAGAAGTGCGAAGGAATCTGGACACGACGCAGCTGCGGAAGTTGCTGCTCGACGCGATGCAGATCCCGCTCGTCGAAACGAAGCGGGAGCCCACAAAGACGATGAAGGAGGCAGATCCGGAGATCACCGTCGGGTGAAGGGGCGATGGCGGAAGGTAAAGAAAAACCGACGGGATTGCTATTCCTCAAACACGTTGCCAGGAAGGTGTTCCTGGAGGACTGGACCACGAAGCTTGTTGCCCTGGCGATCACGCTCGCCCTGTGGGTCGGTGTGACGGGGCTGAGCACCCCGACGACGCGGCGGATCGCCGACGTCCCGCTGACGCTCTCCTATTCGAACAAGACGGAAATAACCAACTCGCCGGTGCAGGCGGTCAGCATCGTGGTGAGCGGCGACCGCCGCAAGGTGAACCAGATCACCGAGAACGGTCTCGTTTTATCGGTGGATCTGTCCGATGTCCCGCCGGGCGATAAGGTCGTACAACTCGGGCCGGACAACGTTTCCATCGACCTGCCGCTGGGCGTGAAACTCCAGGAGATCCAGCCGAGCCGCATCGCGGTGCGTTTGGAAACGGTCGAAGAGAAGGAGGTCCCGGTCACGGTCGAAACTCAAGGGGACCCGGCTGAGGGCTACGAGGTGTATGGCGAGACGGTGAACCCGCCGCGGGTCAGGGTACGCGGGCCGGCGTCGTTCATTCGCGGGCTGACTTCGGTGTCTACCGAAAAGATCGACCTCGCCGACAAACAGGTCGATTACATCGCACGGCAGGTTCCGCTGAACATCTCCAACCCGAAGGCTACTGCACCTGAATCGGTCGTCGACGTCAATTTCCGGATCGGTGAGCGGAGGATCGAGAAGACCTTCAGCGTGCCGGCGGGCGGGTCGGGGAAGCGGGCCCAAGTCGTGCTTTTCGGCGGGAAATCGGCGATCGACGAGATCCAGCCTTCGGAGATCATTGTCGTGCTCAATGAAGGGTCGGATAAGCCGGAAGTCGTTCTGCCTGATATGCTTAACGGCCGTGTGGAGGTCAGGCGGGTCAGGTTAAACTGAGCCCAATTCTTCTAGGAAAGATCTGATATCCGCCCTCATTTCTTCGGTTATCTCGTGCTTCGCCTCGTAACGCCTCGACCGGTAGTTCGGCAGCATCGAGGCTAATTTTTCATCGAAACTTCGAAACCGTTCCTCGGGGTAAAAATCATCCTCATTCCCGTAAACATAGAAGGTCTCGGCCTCGAAGGGGCGGTAGGCGGGGTTCGTTTCGAGGTCGCCCGGGATGCCTCCGCAGACGCCGATCACGGAGCGGGGCGTGTCGGGGTAAGTGAGGGCGTACCTGAAGTTGAGGGCGCAGGACTGTGAGAAGCCGAAGAGGTGTACGTTTTGGGAATCGGCGATCCCATCGCCAGCGAGTTTCGCAAGGACGTCGTTGATAAACCCATGATGCAGCGCGATCGATTCGTCAGAGCGGTGGTCCGTCAGCCACCCGAACCCGACGCGGTAACCGTCCGCCGTTTCGCGAAAGTGCTGGTGCGGAGCCTGCAATGAAGCGACCGCGAACCCTTCGGGTGCGACCCTTTTCGCCTCGCGCATCATGTAGCGTTTATGTGCCCCGTAGCCGTGCACGGCGACGAGGAGCGGAGCGGGCGTTCTTTCGGGGACGTGGAGGTCGTAATAAAGTTTGATCTCGGCGGTGACGGAAAGGTCGGTGCGCAGGTTTTCTTCGCTCATCGATAGTACAGATTCAATCAAAGCATCCTCAGTTAGACAAGCGGCCCACCGGGGACTTATTCTGCAACCACTCGAACGGATGAATTTGCTGAGTTTTATCGACGAACTTGCGGAAACCGCGACGGGGAACCGTGCGGCCGCCCTGCTGGACCGCGTGGCCTTCTCGTTCGCGATCCTTATGGTGCTTGCCGCCCCGCACTCGATCGCGGCGACGCAAACGGCATGGCTGATCGGGATGACGGCGTGGGTGGTGCGGCAGTTTGTCCGGCCGAAGCTGGAACTAAGAGTTACGGCGGTAGGCTTGGCATTGATCGCGTACTTTGCGTTTTCGGTGCTGAGTGCGGTGTTCTCTTACGAGCCGAGCGTTTCGATCAACAAGTTGAGAGCGGTCGCGGTCTTCCTGATCTTCTTTTACGTGCTGAACGTGGTGCGGAACGCCCGAGCTGCTCATCTGCTAGTCTTCGCACTCATCGGGTCGTGCATGATCAGCGTCGCTTGGACGCCTGTGCAGAAGCTGATCGGCCGGGGTGTGGAGGTGCACGGTGTTGATCCCGATGGGCCGCTCGGGCGATCGACCGTAAAGGACGGCGATACGCTGCTCCACGTCGACGGGCGAAAGATCCAGCGTCCCGAGGACATTGTTTCAGCGATCAGCGGGAAGTCTTCGGTGAAGTTGGGTGTTTACCGAGCCGACTCGAATTTCAGCGTCGACCTTCAGGGCATCTCAGTGGGGGCCAGCGGCACGCCCGAATCCCTCCTCGGGTATTCGACGTGGAAGCGGAGCAGCAATTTCAGAGCGGCGGGGTTCTACGGACACTACACGACATACGCGGAGGTGCTGCAGCTCATCGGCTCCCTCGCCTTCGGGCTGCTGGTGGCGGGATACATGGCCGGTGCGAAGCGTGGGTTCATCATGGCGCTGGCGTTGTGCGTCGCGGGGATAGCGTTCGCATTGCTCCTGACGGTGACGCGCGGGTCGCAGCTTTCGTTCATCATCTCGTCCGGAGTGATCGTCCTGCTCGGCGCGAGCAGGAAGTTCTTGTTGGCCACGCTCGCTGTTGCGGTGCCGCTATCGCTCGTCGGCCTGTACCTGCTGCAGCAGCAGAGGCAGGTTGGGTTCTTCGACCAGAGCGACGGCTCGATCCAGTACCGCCAGATGATGTGGCGTGACGGGGTAAGACTTTGGAGCGAGAGCCCGCGGAATGTTGTCTTCGGCGTCGGGATGGACTCGATCAAGACGCACTGGCTTGAATGGGGGATGTACGACAAGGGGCACCAGCCGATGGGGCATTTCCATTCGACGCCGGTGCAATTGCTCGTCGAACGGGGGTTGGGGACGCTCCTGGCCTGGCTCGCCGTTGTAGGCATTTTTGCGTATTCGATCTTCAGTGCATTCAGGAGGTCGACCAGTACGGATTGGCGGACGAGGGGGATTCTGCTCGGGTGCATCGGCGGCGCGGTCGTCGGGTTCTCCGTAGGCGGGTTGGTGCATTACAACCTCGGTGATACCGAGGTCGCGATGGTGGTTTACATGTTGATGGGGCTGTCGATGCGGCTCGCGATCGGGCGACCCGAAAGTATCCTGGCCGCGGATTCGCCGATCCTTGCGGGTGCCGGCGGCTCGATCAGTTCTTCACTCGATAATTGAGATACACACAGCCGTTCTTGAAGGCTCGGCACTCGGTGAGTTCGAGGTCGATCTGGCGGTTCATGTTGTGGAACAGCGGTATGCCTGCGCCGAGAAGTACCGGATGGACGTTGAGCCCGATCTCGTCGATCACGCGGGCTTCGAGGAGGGTCTTGCCGAGTTCGCCGCCGCCCATCACGCAGATATCGTTTCCTTCCTCAGCCTTTAGATCGCGAACGAATTCACCCGGGTCCGATGATACGACTTCGACGTCGGTTTCGCTCGCCGGATCGATAGTGCGCGAGAACACGATCGAGCGGATACCGGCGAACGGGTTCTTAGCGCCTTTCGGAGCGTTTCTCTTTCCGTGCTCGTAGGTCTTTCGACCCATCACGATCGTGTCGAAGCGGGACCACATGTCCTTCATCAATTCGGCCGTTTCTTCGCCGAACATGATCCAATCGACCGCTCCGTCAGGACGAGCGAGATAGTTGTCTAGGCTGTTGGCACCGCCGAAGATCACCTTACGCATTTTTGCTTTCTCCAGGTCGTGGGCATTCTATAACGAGTCCGGGATGGGGGTAAACGGAAACTTTTCGGGCTCCGATTCGTAAGCTTTATTACCGGTCCCCCAATAATTACAAACATGAAAACTGCAAGATCAAACACGCTTATATCGTTCTTCCTCCTGCTCGCGATCGTGGCGAGCGGCCTCGTGCCGCCGGCCGCGGCCCAGACTGCTGCGCCGGCGTCGGTTTCGGTCGATAGTGCTCTCGCAGCGATCGAAGCGAAGGTCGAAGCTCGACGAAAGGAACTCGGCATTCCCGGGATGTCGCTCGCGATCGTGAAGGACGGAAAGGTCGTTTACGCTAAGGGGCTCGGCTACAAGGATTTCGAGAACAAAGTGCCGGTGACGGCGGATACGCAATTCGCGATCGGTTCGGCGACGAAGGCGTTCACGGCGTTGACCGTTTTGATGGCGCAGGATGAAGGGAAATTGTCGCTCGATGATCACCCGCGAAAGCTATTACCGTATTTCAAAATGCGTGACGCCGATACGGACGCGAAGATCGCCATCCGCGACCTGCTGTCGCATTCTTCGGGGTTGAACAGGACGGATCTCGCGATGGTGACGGGACGTCTGAACCGGCAGGAGTTGATACAGGTGGCCGCTCAGGCGAAGCCCACCGCTAAACTCCGCGAGAAGTGGCAGTACCAGAATCTTATGTTCACCGCCGCGGGTGAGATCGCCGCGGCCGCGGAGAAGCAGCCTTGGGAGAAACTCGTGCCGATACGCGTCCTCAAGCCGCTGGGGATGACGAACAGCACGATGTCGATCGCCGAGATGGAAAAGGCGAAGGACCGCTCGTTCGGGTACACCTATAATTTCGACACGAAGGAGACGTCAAAGCTTCCTTACCGCGAGATCGTCGAGGTAGCACCGGCCGGGTCGATAAATTCTTCCGCGAACGACATGGCGAAGTGGCTGCAGTTCGTCCTCTCCGGCGGAAAAGCGCCTGACGGGAAACGGCTCGTTTCCGAAGCGTCTTTCGCCGAATGGCTAAAGCCGCAGATGAACATCACGCCGGACGGAAAGATGGCTTACGGGCTCGGGTGGTTCCTGCAGGATTGGAACGGGATGAAGGTGGTGCAGCACGGCGGGAACATCGACGGGTTCAATTCGATGGTCGCGATGGTGCCGGAAAAGAACGTCGGGTTCGTGATGCTGACGAACGTCTCGGCTTCGCCGCTCGGTAATGAACTGATGCCGATCGTGTGGCAGAGCCTGATCGGGCAGCCGGAATCGAACGGGAACAAGGTCCCGGCGGAACTCGCCGCGCAGGTCACGGGCAAGTACAGGCTCGAGGCAGCGGGGATCGATCTTGAAGTTAAGAACGAGAACGGGAATCTGATCCTTGTGGTCCCCGGGCAGCCGCAGTATCCGCTACAGCAGAAGACGGGCCGCGATTTTAAGATGCAGGGTGCACCGGAGGGATTCGCCGTTCGGTTCGATCCGGCGGACGGGGCCGCCGCGTCGATGTATCTGCAGCAGCCGCACGGTAACTTTACTCTTCCAAGGGTGAATGCCGACGGGACGATCAACAAGCCTGTGAGCGCCACCGAACCCCAGAAGGAAGCGGCCAAAGCGGAGCCGCCGATCGCGGTGGACGATCTGATGGCGAAAGCGATCGAGGCCGCGGGCGGTGAAGCGAACATTCGAAAGATCAAGACCCGCGTGACGACGTTCGAGATGGATCTCGAAAACCAGGGTGTGCAGGGCACGGGTACCTCATACGCGAAAGCCCCGAACATGTCCGCGACCGAGACGACGATGACCGCGGTCGGCAAGAAGATCGCTGTCGTGTGGGAATACTTCGACGGCACAAACGGCGAGCAGGCGACTTCGTTCACGCAGCCGGAGAAGTACACAGGAAAGCGGCTCGACGACGTAAAGATCGGTTCGGACTTTTACGGACCGCTCGACTGGAAATCGAAGTACAAGAAGATCGAGGTTGCGAAGATCGCGAAGGTGGGCGACGAGGACGCTTACGTCGTGGTGTTCGAGCCTCAGGCGGGGTCGAAGTTCACCGAGTATTACTCGACAAAGACGTTCCTGCTGCTCAAGCGTGACGGCGTTATACCGTCGAGCACGGGCGGGCCGTCGCTGCCATATACGGTGACCTATTCGGATTACCGCGATGTGGACGGTGTGAAAATACCGTTCGTTACTGTGAACAGTTCTATCAGCAACGGCAACATCGTGACGAAGTTGACTTCAGTAAAACAAAATCAGGCGGTGGAGGATTCGATCTTCAAGCCGCGGACACTGAAGCTATAGAAGGGGAAGCGGCCTCGGCGTCGTCCCCGCTCGCTTCGACCGGGCAGGCCATGAGGGCTTCCTCGCACAATTCGAATTCCAACGGTGTGGACGGCTGCTTGTGAACGTACGAGTAGCCGTTCTCGTCGTTACGGGTGAAGTTCGCCGGCGAGGTGTCGCGGCACACGTCGCAATCGATGCACTGCCGGTCGACGTAGAACTTGCCGGGAACGTTATCGGGAAGCTTGTCTTCGATAAAGGCCATCGACTGATCAAAAAAATAATACTACTGAATTCCAGGCAATGATAACGAACACAACCCCACTCGCGATGGCCGCGAACCACGCCAACCATGCTTGGGCCGTCGGTTTCGGATAGTCGGGCCGAACGCTGCGCATGGAATATGGGACCGGGCCGAAGACCACAGCCAATCCGAGCGAGGCCATAACGAGGAAGACGATCCCAACGGTCTTGAACTCGGAGCCCGCATCGGAGGAGCCGGGCATTTCCATACCGATGCTCAGGAAACTTGCCCCAAGCCCGCCGAACAGAGAACTCCACCCGATACCGGACGCTGAGGTCACTACCAGCGGTCCGCCGTACCGATGCGCGTTCCACAAAAAGATCAGGAAGCCGACGATCAAACCGAAGGCACCGCCGTAGCCGAGTGCAAAAACTCCATCTTCGCATTCGTGCCCGGGAGCGATCGCGTACGGCCCACCAGACACGCACGAGCCTTCATTCTCCAGGCCTACCGTACGCATAACGAGATACAGGCACGCGAGGCCAAAAGTGAGAATAGCCACCCCGACCAGCACACCAGCCAACGGCGCCCACTTAACGGTCCGCTCGATAAACGGACCGTCCAGCTTATAACTTTCCGAGGATTTTCCGCGGTTTCTCTTTGGCAATCGGCTAGTTCTTTTCCGTCATCGCGATCATGCGTTCGAGGGCGATGTTGGCGTAGTGCTTTGTTTCGTCGTCGACTTTGATCTCGTTGACGACGACGCCCTCGACGAGGTTCGCCATCGCCCAGGCTAGGTTCTGCGGGGCGATGCGGTACATGGTAGCGCACATGCAGAGGTCGGGGGCAAGAAGGTGGATCTCCTTGTCGGGGAACCGTTGCTGCAGGCGGTTGACGAGGTTCACCTCGGTGCCGATGGCCCATTTGGAGCCGGAGGGAGCGTTCTCGACAGTCTTGATGATGAACGAGGTGGAGCCGTCGAGGTCGCTCATGTCCACGACCTCCTTCATGCATTCGGGGTGGACGAGCACCTTGACGCCGGGGATGTCCTGGCGGATCTTCTCGACGTGCCAGGGCTTGAAGCGCCCGTGTACAGAGCAGTGGCCGCGCCAGAGGATGAGCTTCGCATCGAGCAGGTCTTCTTCGGTATTTCCGCCGAGTTCCAGGTGCGGGTTCCAGAGCACCATCTTGTCGAGCGGGATGCCGAACTTCGAACCGGTATTGCGGCCGAGGTGCTGGTCCGGGAAGAAGAACATCTTGTCGTACTGCTTCAGATACTGGTCGAAGAGCGGGATCGCGTTCGACGAGGTGCAAACGACGCCCTCGTTACGGCCGCAAAACGCCTTGATCGCTGCGGTGGAATTCATGTAGGTGATCGGGGCGACCTTCTGCTCCAGCACGCCGATCTCTCGGAGCTGCTCCCACGCGTCCTCGACCTGGTCGATAGATGCCATGTCGGCCATGGAGCAGCCGGCACCCATGTCGGGGAGGATCACTCGCTGGTGCGGTTTGCCGAGGATGTCCGCGGACTCCGCCATGAAGTGCACGCCGCAAAATACGATGTACTCGGCTTCCGTCTGCGAGGCCATCACCGATAGCTGATAGCTGTCGCCGGTGAGGTCGGCGTGGCGGATGACGTCGTCGCGCTGGTAGTGGTGCCCGAGAATGACGACGCGTTTCCCCAACGCCTCGCGGGCCGCTTCGATCGTTTCCGCGACCTCGGCGTCCTCCATCACGAGAAAGTCTTCCAGAGCCCTAACTTGTTCCAATACAGCTGACATTTACGTTTTCCCCAATAGCCGCAAATTAGATGATGGCACTGTGGAAATATGATGTCTAGCGATGAAAGTGGCGGCGTCGAGCACTAAGTTCACAAGCCTTGACCGGAACTCTTTATGTCTCGATCGTAAGTCGGGATATTCCGCATTAACGGTAGATCCAAATAGGGAGAACCGCGACCAGAAGGTACATAGCCAGCAAGCCGGAGAGTTGAAGCTTTTCGGCGGGCGTGTTGTTCCATTCACCCCGGCCGCGACTGTAAAGCGACCATCCGAAGGGAGCAGCGCAGACGATCCCTAAGACGACCACGGCGATAGTGACGTAATAAAACATTGGCCCGAGCGTTGGGGGTGCAATTATCTCGAAGGCTTGGAACAGCGACTTAAAACCGACGGTGTAGAGCAGGATCAGCCAAAACCTGCTGTAGGCGGGGCAGACGTCAGCACTCACATTTCTGCGCAGCATCACCATGACCGCGAGGGCGCAGATCAGTTCGATGAGCGGCGGCCTGAGCGCGGTGAAAAGCGTCTTCGGAGCCGTAACCGGATCCCCGCCGAATAGAGCGCGTGTTATCACGATATCCGAAGGAAGTTCCGGGTAAAGGGAAGCGATGAGGATGAAGGCTGCAAGCAGCAACATCCATGGGACGGCAGAAACAAACACGCTTTTCCTTACGTCATCTTGATCTTTATGTTCCGCCGGTCGAGTTCGGCGACGAATTTGTCGGGGTCGATCGCGATCTCCTGCGGGGTTGCTCCGCGTTGGGACACATCTCCGCGGGCCATCATCTGGGAGATGATGGAAGCGGGGAACGCGGTGGTGCGCATCATCGCGGAGAGCCCGGTGGTTTCGTCGAGGCGGTCGACTATGTCGTAGCGGAGGCGCGATGTCGCTCCGTCTTTCTCGCCGACGAATTCGAGGCGGACGAGGACGTAGTCGGGGCCGTCGGCGGGGAGATTATGTTGGAGGAGTTCGCCGAAGACCTTTCGGGGTTTCACCTTGACGTAATCGGCGACGATCTCTTCGCTGGAGCACAGGCCGAGGTCGATCATCGTCTTGAACTTCTCGCAGTGACCGGCGTAACGGATGGTTTTGTAGTCGAGGTGCGTGATCTTGCCGAGGAAGGTATCGGGCAGGGTGGATGTGCCGCCGGAGGTTTGGAATGCCTCCAGCGGGGGGAAGTTCTCGAACTCCAGACTTTCCAGTTCCGTCATCGACGGGACCTCGGTGATCTTGCCGTCGCGAATGACGCGGGCTACCTCGATGTATTCGTTGATGAGCCCCTCTACGCTGAAGACGAGCTGATAATCGAGCGGGGGCTGCGGGTCCTGCGGCAGGCCGCCGACGCGGATGTGGATCTCGTCGATGCGGTCAAATTTGGCGGCACCGTGCATCGCGAGGATGGAAACCATCCCGGGCGCGAGGCCGCAGTCGGGGATGATGTTGATGCCGGCAGCCTTCGCTTCCTCATCGAGCGCGAGCTGCGAATCGACGACGTAATTGTTGCCGCCGAGGTCGCAGAAGTTCGCTCCGGTTTCGATCGCGGCTTTCGAGAGCGATTCGTTGTACCAGTAATTGACGCAGGAGATGACGGAGTCGTGCCCGCGGAAGAGTTCCACCATCGCGGCGTAATCGCTCGCGTCGGCGTGCCGCGCGGTGATGCGGTCGGTGCCGACTGCGCCCGCCACGTCTTCCGCTTTCTTTAGGTCAAAGTCGGCGACGGTGACTTCGCGGACGTCCGGGGAGTTGTGGATAAGGTCATAAGCTGCGCCGTGCCCCATGCGGCCGGCGCCGAGAACTAGGATCTTCATAACGGAAAACGGATAACTAAAAGCGAAAAACTAAAAACTAAGAACTAAGAACTAAGAACTAAAAATGGTTAGCATGCGTTTGCCGCCCGAAGGGGATGTGTCTGCATTCGTGCATAACACTTTTCGCTATTCACTTTTAGCTTTTCGCTCTTCTACCAGTCTTCGTCGCCTTCGGGTTTTTCACCTGCCACGGTCTCGGCGGCGAGGTCGAAGACCTTCTTCTTCCATGCACGCATCCCCTCGAGGAGGTTAAGTGCGGCCTGCGGGTGAGCGGCGTTGCGTTCGAGGCGGATCACCTCGGCGGTGACGGTGACGGGGTCGGCCGGGTTCTCGAGCACGGTGAGCTCCACTTTGGTCATCACGTTGGGGAGCTTGCGCGGGAGATAAATGAGCGTTCCGTTCACGCCGACGTTCTCGGTCAGGCCTTCTTCGGATTGCGGGCCGTTCTCGTCCTTCCAGGTGACGCGTATGGGGAACGAAATGACGTATCGGGCGCCTTGGCGGCGTTCCTGCATAATGTGTTTCCTCGAGGAATAGATTGAGAGCGGAATCGGGGAAAACCCTTACTTAAGAGGGCGCTTTCCGGTTGTAAATACTAACAAATTCGAAAAAAAATGCCACCCGTAAGCTACTGAAAACACAACAATTGCATACGTATCAATGGTTTGCGGTCATTTTGACGGTTTACACCCCCGGCCTCGGGTGGTAGCCTTTTAGAGTCGCGACAGCTGTCCGATCGCGATTGGCGGAATTCGCCGCCACCAAAGTCCAAAGATATCACTCCCACAGGATCAGCCGAAAAGGCGAGTGAACGGTTTCACCCGCTGG
>JAEZJR010000002.1 GCA_023415725.1 Acidobacteriota bacterium | reverse complement strand
AGAATGGAAACACGACTTTGGAATCTGATACTCAGGGCCGCCTCTATCTTGGCGTGTGTTTCCCTCCTACTGTCGGTCGTCCTGATCGCGGCGTCCGAGTTCGGTTACACCGATAATAAGACCGCGGGGCTCGTAACGCTGCTATTCGCGTCGGCCGTCGCGATTGCTGCGATAGTTCTCGTGAATCTTTCCCAGTCCAGGCAGGCTGCAGAAGTCGAATCTGCTACTGACGCTGCGCACCGAATGGCCCACGGTGAGCGATTCGGCGAACGGGCGGAAACAGAACTTTTAGGTTCGTTGAAGGCCATCTCGGATTACATGGACGAAAAGGCCGCCCATATGAAGCGGATCGCTGCAGGCGACCTGTCAGAGAACGTCGCGGTGCGCTCCGACGCCGACCATTTCGGCGACACCTTCCAGCACCTCCTGGAACGGCTTCGTTATATCATCGGCACGCAGGACACCCGCGACCGACTGCAAAGATCCGTCGTTAAGCTTCTCGACGAGGTATCCAGCATCTCTGACGGAGACCTTACGGTTCAGGCGGAAGTGGGCCCGGAGATCACTGGTGAGATAGCCGAGGCGTTCAACCAGATGACAAGGAACCTGCGCTCCCTGATCCGGCAGGTGAAGGACGTGACAATGCAGGTGGCCTCGTCCGCGACCGCGATCGACGAAACCACCGAGCAGCTCGCAAGCGGCAGCGGTGCCCAGGCGTCGCAGATCGCCCGCACGACCCAAGCCATAAACGGCATGGCACAGCAGCTTCAGGGCGTGCTCCGCGACGCCACGCTCTCGTCAGAGGTCGCGGCGGCTTCCCTGAACAACGCCCGAACGGGAACGAATGCTGCACGCAATAACATCAATGCGATGCGCTCGATCAGGATGCAGGTGCAGGAGACGGCGAAACGCATCAAGAAGCTGGGTGAACGGGCCCAGGAGATCGGCCAGATTACCGGCCTGATCGACGATCTTTCGGACCGCACCGCGATGCTCGCCCTTAACGCATCGCTCCGAGCATCATCCGGGGCCGATTCTGGTGAAGGTTTCGCCGTGGTAGCCGAAGAGGTAGAACGCCTTGCCGAGCGATCCAACCGGCTCACCCAACAGATCGCCGGTCTTACGCGAACCATCAATCTGGAAACCTCCGAGGTCGTAGCATCGATGGAGGAAACGATCCGGGAGGTGATAAATGGCTCGTCGATGGCGGATGAAGCCGGACGCTCCTTGGTCGAGATCGAAAAAGTTTCGTCTCAATTGGCCGACCTGCTCAAAACGATCACCGATTCAGCCAAATACCAGGCTAAGAGCTCCGAGGAAATTTCCAACTCGATGGCGAGCATTTCCGAAGTCACCGCCCTGGTGCAGAGCGGTTCGAAACGCGCCGCCGACTCCGCAAGGACCCTTGTGGAACTCTCTCGGGAGCTGCGTACGTCGGTGGCCCCCTTCAAGCTTCCCATCGACCTGGACCACTCCCTTAACGGAACGGAAATGACTCGATTCGTCAACTAACCTAACTCTAATGGAAAAAAGCTCATTACAGGGATACATCGACGATGCGATGCGGGTCCTCTCCGAGATCCGGGTGCCGCTCCGGGCTTTCAGGAATGGCGAGACAGACGTCATCCCGGCCGCGGAACTGGCACAGAAGCTCGATACTGTACGTTCCGTCGCATCGGAGCTAGACCTCGAAGAGATCGCAGCGGCCGCAAAGGACAGCATAGGGGCGATATTTGCCGCGGCCGAGGTTAACGGCGATCACGTAAAGCCGTTCGAGTTGATCTCCCGTCTCGAAACACTGCTGTTGAGGAAGAGTCTGGAAGATGACTATCTCGCCCTGGACATTGGGGTTCCGACATCAGAACTGCCCTTGTCTGCGTCTGACGAATTCGATGAATTCGAATTCACGGCCGACGCGCCGGAAACTCCCTCGGAAGAATTAGAATGCATTTCCGGATCCGGCGATAACTTCGCGAGCGGCGAGGCTGAACTTGAAGGTTTCGAGATCGATGACGAATTGCTCGAGATCTTCGCCGGTGAGGCGGAGGAACTTCTTCACAACATCGAAAACAGCCTTTCAACACTGGCGGCCAATCCCAACGATAAGGATTCGCTTTGGGAGATCAGGCGAAACGCCCACACGTTCAAGGGTTCCGCCGGCATCGTCGGACTCAAACAGATCTCCGAACTCGCTCATCGCGTCGAGGACCTGCTCGATCGTCTGGCGGAGTCATCTTCCGAGTCCAATTCGGGCATCCTGAACATACTGCGCACTTCCTTCGATTGCCTCAAGGCCCTGACCGCGGGCGAAAACTCGCCGGCCCTATTTCACCGGATTTCGCAGCTTTATTATGACTTCGACGGCGTTCTCGCCGGACTGGAGATACGGGAAGAGGCGCCACCCGCAGAGATCCCCCCTACTTTTGCCCAAGCGGAAGTAGTCGCGCCGACCGTGCAAGAGGCAGTGGTCAGCATCATCGACGAAAACGCTTTCGCATTGCCTGCTGAGATTGCGCAGCCTGTAAAGGCGTCCTCTTCGAAATCGGTGGTCCGCGTTTCGCTGGATCGCCTCGACGAGCTAGTCGGCATCGCTCGAGACATGATCATCGGCCGTTCGGCGTTCGAACAGCGGCTGCGCGAGTTGGAGCGACAGATCGAGGAACTTCACAACACCACCCGCCGCCTGCAGACGACCAGCACGAAACTCGAGGTGGATTTCGAGGCATCAATGCTCAATTCCGAGCGGCAGTTCCTTTCTGGGTCTCCGGTCTTTGCTGAGTTGGGTTCGATGGGCTCCAATAGCGGCTTCGATGAACTAGAGTTCGACAAGTACACCGACTTCCACCAGAGCACTCGCGAAATCGCAGAGGTCACCAGCGACACGTTCGCGATCAACACCGCCCTTGACGTACTCCGCGGAAACCTCGAAACCCTGTTCGAGGACCAAAGGCGGCTGGTCGAAGACCTGCATGAGAAACTGATGCGGATCCGGATGGTCGAGTTCGGTTCCCTTTCCACCAGGCTTCAGCGAGCGGTGCGAGTGACGTGCGAGGAGGAAAAGAAGCTCGCCGAGGTGCTGATCGAGAACGAGGCAGCCGACATCGACACGCAGATCCTGGATACCCTCGTCGAACCGCTGATGCACCTGCTAAAGAACGCGGTCGTGCACGGCATCGAACCCCTCGAGACGCGCGAAGCGGTCGGAAAACCGCGATCGGGCACGATCCGCGTCAACGTAAAGAATGAGGAAACTCACATCGTAGTAAGGGTCATGGACGACGGGCGCGGCATTTCTCCTAAAGCGGTCGCCGAGAAGGCGGCCTCGCTCGGTCTGATCGCACCGGAGGGAATTGGCTCTATCTCCGACGAAGAAGCCCTGAACATGATCTTCTTGCCGGGGCTCAGCACCGCCGAAAAGCTCAACTTGAGCGCGGGCCGCGGTGTCGGGATGAGCATCGTCAAGGAGAGCATTGAGGCTCAGGGCGGGAACATATCGATCGAATCGAAACCGGGCAGCGGTGCCACGTTCATCATACGGCTGCCGCTGCCGCTTACCGTTACCAGCGTGCTGATAGTTAACTGCGGCCATCAGGTTTACGCGATGCCCCGAAAGCACGCGAAACAGATCGTGGAAGTCGAAGGACCGGAACTCCCCGTCTCCGTCGAAGTTTCCGGAACGAGCTACCCGCTTCTCGCGATGCCGGGGGCTGCAGCACAAGGTGCGGCACCGAACGGAGAACCCAAAAATGCCGTGGTCGTTAAGTCGGCCGAACGGGAATTTGCACTGCTCGTCGACGGCATACGCGGGACCGAGGAAGTGGTCATAAAACCCCTCGGGCAGCCGCTGGACAAGATCAAAGGCATCCTCGGTGCCGCTATCCTGGGAAGCGGCGAACTCGTGCCGATCCTGGATCTGTCTATTATTGTCAGTGACGCCAAACGCCGGGTCGAATCCATCCCCGATCCGGCCCCTCAGGCCGAGCCCGAAGTAGTGACCGTGATGGTCGTTGACGACAGTCCGAGCGTCCGGCACATGACGTCGAAGGTGATCACCGGCGCAGGTTGGAAGGTCATTACGGCGAAGGATGGACTCGATGCGATCGAGCAACTGAGGTCAATGCCGAAACTGCCGGCGGTCATCTTGTCGGATATTGAGATGCCGCGGATGGACGGCTACGAGTTTGCCGCTTCTCTACAGAGATCTGAAGAATTCAGATCGATCCCGGTAGTGATGATCACGTCCCGCTCTGCCGAGAAACATCGCGACAAAGCGTTCGAGAGCGGCGTCACACAGTACCTGACGAAACCCTACGACGACAAGGAATTATTGGAGACGATCCGCACACTGGCGAATATCACTTGACCGGAGGCTTACTCGGCCGGAGTTCGACCTTGCTCGGCAGCGCCCTCTGCGGCATTTCGAGAAGATCGACGACCACCTGCGCGATATCCGATGGCTGAAGCTGCCACATGTTCGCGTCGCTGGGAGTATCGCCGCCGAAGGAAGTATTCACGCTTCCGGGGCAGATATAGGTGACCTTGATGTCGTCCGGGCGGACCTCCTGCATCAAAGCCTCCGAAAATCCGTTCAGCCCGAACTTGGACGCATTATACGCCGCCATTTTCGGGTGTGCGTTTTGGCCGGCGAGTGAGGAAATGTTAATGATGTAGCCTCCGCCGCGCTTCTTCATTTCCGGGATCGCGTAATGGCAGCAATAGAAGACGCCATTGAGATTGGTCTCGATCGTCTGGCGAAACGCTTCACCGCTCAACTCCTCCACCGTCTTGCCGAAATATCCGACTCCGGCATTGTTGACCAGGATGTCCACACCGCCGAACTGCCTTACGCATTCGTCGACCATCATCCGGACCTGATCTTCGCTCCGCACATCGCAGACCTCCCCGCCCACGCTTCCGTGGGCGGAAAGCGAACTTACCGCATCGCGTAGTTCGGTCTTGTTTCGACCGCAAACGAAAACCGCCGCTCCGGCCTTTACTAGCCGTTCGGCGATCATGTATCCGATCCCTTTTGTCCCACCCGTTACGATGGCGGTCTTTCCTTTTAGTTCCATCCTCTCCTGATC
>JAEZJR010000278.1 GCA_023415725.1 Acidobacteriota bacterium | reverse complement strand
GGGCGGCTTTTTCTCTTTGGATTTGTGATTTGTTACCATCGTCTTGAATGATGAGAGTTTCCATCTGGGTAACGGTCGGTTCGGTGATAGCCGCCTTCGTTGCGGGTTTTTCGTTTGCGAATTACTTGAACCGGTCACAAATGACGGGGATCCAATCCCCAACGTCCACTGCCCCACAGTCCTCTAATCAGCAATCCACCCAACCAGCCACGCTTACTGAAGAGGAGATCGAGCAAAAACTTAAGGAAGCTGAAGCGAATTCGTCGGACTTCGCGTTCCAAAAAGGCTTGGGGCTTGGACTATACCGTTACGGTGCGGTCCGCGAAGACAAGAGCATTATTGAAAAATCGATCCCCGTACTCGAACGTGCAAACGGCATCAATCCTGACGACTTTGACGTGCTCGTCGGACTCGGCAATGCCCATTTTGATGTCGGCTATTTCGGAAAGGAAAACGCCAGGTTCGAAAAGGCCCGGACCTATTACGCCAAGGCCCTAACGAAGCGACCCGGGGATGTTGAGGTCAGGACCGATGTCGCACTCACCTATTATTTGATGACTCCACCGGAACATGCGGCCGCGGTCACGGAATTCGAAAAGGCCCTGGCGATCGATCCCAAACATGAAAAAGCACTGGGTTTCCTGATCCAGTCGCTTGACGCTCTCGGTCGCGATGCGACGAAGTACCGAGAAACTCTTCGGGGCATAAATCCGCAAAACCCCAACCTCCAACGCGCACCGAAAAGCGGCGAGGTCTCACAGTGAGGGAAGTATTATTCGTTCTCCTGGTCATCGCGATCCTCGCAGCCGTTACCGCTTTTAAATACCGTAGGCAGATCCGAGCGGTTCGTGAATTCTGGCGATTGGCAAAAGGCATGCGGGAAATGCACAGCCAGGCGAGAAGGGAAGTCGAGGAACCAAAGCCTATATCCCCGGGGAAGCTTGTAAATTGTTCGAAGTGCGGGACTTGGGTGCCCGAGGACCGAGCCATCAGGTTGGGGCGGACATCGGTGTTTTGTTCGTCAAACTGTCTCGAGAGATCAGCCAACCACGCATAGAAGTCAAGGAATGAACGTTGTCACGTACCAGTTGATCAACGGCTCACCCACGATGAACGCGACGATCGACCCGATCCCGAGGAATATCCCGAAAGGGATCTGCGCCTGCATGTCCTTATCCTTTTGACGCGCGACGTAGATCGAGCCCACGATGGCCCCCGCAAAGGCTCCGAAAAAGATAGCCAGAAAGGTGAGCCGCCAACCCAGCAATGCTCCGACGCCCAGCATCATCTTCACATCGCCAAGACCCATCGCGTCCACTCCCCGCAGCCGTTTCCAAGCTTCGCCGACAAGCCAAAGCGAACCTCCGCCAGCGATTGCCCCGAGCAACCCGGCAAGAAGCGAAGCCAACCAACCAGGCATACCGGTCCAGTCTGCGGCGGGCCAGTAGGCCATATCAGCAAAATAAGCCTCGTTGAAGAAAATTGGATATGCGATCCGCACTAACAAAATGAATACGAAGAACGGATAGGTGATCACGTTCGGTAGGATCATGTGTTCCGCATCGATGAACATCAGCGACACCAACACGGACATAAATATCAGCCCGATAGGGAGGAACGGATTAAAGCCGATATGCCAGTACATCAGCACCCACAGCAAAGCATGCAAAAGCTCTACAGACGGGTAACGAGCAGAAATGGGTGTTTTACATGCTCGGCATTTACCGCCCAATACAAGCCAGCTGAGGATCGGGATATTGTCAAAAGGCTTGATCGCGGCGTCGCATTTCGGGCACTTCGAGTTCGGGAACACGATCGATTGCTCGAGTGGAACCCTATGGATCACGACGTTCAGGAAGCTCCCCACAACGGCGCCGAACAGAAACACGAAGATGAACGCTACGAATTCGGGAACTCCCGTTACAGATTCGAACGAGAAAAGAAATAAATTCATTATCGACAGGTCCGATCCCAAAAGGTGAATGAATGAGCGCGAAAAAGGAAAGAAGGATGCCGAAGCATCCTTCTAGATAATAGGCTCTAACCCGGAAAAAGGAAAGATTTATCTTCCTTAGACGGCTTCAGATTGGGACGTGAAGTTGAAGTCCTTGATCTTCAGAGCCGGCAGCAGTGAACCCCCACCCCCTTCGGAACTACCGACGCGTTCGGGCTTCCCTACAGCAAGAACGTTTCCGGGAGCCAGCATCCTAACGGTGGATTGGTTGAACCGGAAGTTCTTAAGCGGATAGGCGATCTTGCCGTTCTCGATCCACCATACACCGTCTCGCGTCAGCCCGGTCGAACTCGCGGTCCGCGGATCGGTTGAGCGGATGTACCAGAACCGGCCCACCAAAATTCCGCGCTCCGTCGACTTGATCATTTCCTCGAGCGTTTGGGTCGGGCCGCTTGATTCCAGGATCGTATTCACCGGACCGGGTGTGGGCTCAACGCCTTTCTGCTTTGCCCAGAACCGGTTATACGTGAGGTTTTTGAGAACACCATTTTCTACCATCACGATACGCTGAGCAGGAATACCCCCTTGGGCCGATTGGGACCCCGGAAGTTCCGAGTGCCACGGATCGCTGTAGATCGTGATCTTCTCATCAAAGATCTTCTCGCCAAGCTTGGTTTTTCCACCTGCAACGGAAAACGCACTTCGCCCTTCTTCGGCAGTACGGGCGTTGAACCCAAAGCCAAAACCGCCAAGCAGATCAGCGACTGCCTGCGGTTCCAGTATCACCGTATATATACCCGGATCGATCACTCGGGCACCTTTGCCTTCCATCGCCTTTCGAATGGACTCACGGGCTATGCGCATCGTATCAAGCTTGGAGATATCGTGGTGGCTGCGGAGGAAATATCCCGAGCTCGTGCCATCTGGTGTTCGCGCCGTTACCGACAAGCCGACGCCGGTGCCGCGTTCGTACTCGAAGTTACCGTTTTTCGTCGCGCTCCCTCCCGACTGCACATTTGCCGAATGGAAACCAGCGCCGATCACTCCGGCCTTCTCGCACTCGGCGATCACGGCTCCGATCTGTTTCGCGCGGTCGGTTAGAGAAAGATTCGCCGTCGCCTCGACATAGCCGCTGGTGGGCTTGTAGGTTTGTTTACCCAATGTCGGCAAATACTCGCGGTCGACAGGAGCAGTTTTGGCGATCGCTTCGGCCCTCGCCACCATATTCTTCAGGCTCCCGTCGTCCAGGTCATTGGTCGAGGCGGCTCCACGACGCCCGCCGATCCACACAGTGACATTTGCACTCCGGCCCTCGCGGCTTCCGCTTGTGAGTACATTATTACCCGCAAAACGAAGATGGGATTGCTTATTGCTGCCGACACTTGCGGTCGCATCGTCGGCGGTTACGAATGAAAGAATCTTATCGGTCAGCGCTTTGACTTCTTTTTCGGTAAGCAGCATTATTCGTGGTCCTCCATCTGGCCGGCGCTTACACCCGAAGCTGTGTTTAATACGTTGATGTTCCTGAACCTCGCCGGCGGGCAGCCATGCGATACCGCGTTCGACTGACCTGGTTCGCCCTTTCCGTCATTGGGAGAGCCCGGGAGCTCGTATGTATCCTTGCCGCCAAGCCCGTCAAGAGCTCCCCAGAAATCCGTGGTTCTCGACTGGTACGCGACGTCTCGGAGCATACCGGCGACCTTTCCGCCCTTTATCTCCCAGAAAGTTTGCCCGCCGAATTGGAAGTTATAGCGTTGCTGGTCGATCGAGTAACTGCCGCGGCCGAAGATCAAAATTCCTCTATCAACTCCGCTGATCAGATCGTCCATCGTCACGTTCTCTTTTGCGGGCTGAAGCGAAACATTCGGCATCCTGGGGAATGGAACGCTGCCCCAACTATCAGCATGCAGGCAGCCGTACGACTTATCGCGCCCGACCACTTTGGCGAGGTCGCGGGTCGTTTGCCAGTCAACAAAAAGGCCGTCCTTAACGAGATGCCATTCCTGTCCGGGGACCCCTTCGTCGTCATAGGCGACGGTAGCGAGGCCGTTAGGTTGCGTGCGGTCCGCGACGAAATTCACCATCTTCGAACCGAACTGCAGCTTGCCGGCTTTATCCGGGGTGAGGAAGCTGGTACCCGCGTAATTCGCTTCCCAAAGTAGAGCACGGTCGAGTTCCGTCGGGTGCCCAACCGATTCGTGGATCGTGAGAAACAGGTGTGAGGGATGCAGCACAAGGTCGTACTTACCCGGTTGCACCGAAGCGGCTTTGAGCTTCATCACCGCGTGCTCACCGGCCGTTCGCGCCTCGGCTACCCAATCGTGCTTCGTCATGTATTCGAAGCCGATCTGCTGCGCTTCACGAAGGGAATTGACCGCCTGGAAATCCCCCGAAGCCCGATCGGTCGCTGTTGCCGAAAAGTTCGGCAGGGTACGGATGATGTATTGCTCGATCCGCGAGCCATCGGACGTGGCCAGATACTTCTGCTCGTTCACGGCTCCGAGAGAGGAGTTGACAAAAGTCACACCCTTTACGCCGAGCGCGGCGTCGTTGATCTTCATCAACATCGCGATCTTTTCGTCGGTCGGGACTTCAAAAGGATCGCGTTCGAACGAGCTTTTCCATTTCGTTACGACTTTCGGCGTCGGCACGAGGTCGATCTTTCGGCGCGCTATTGCGGAATTCGCCTTGGCGATAGCGGCGGCTTCGGTCGTGATTCGTTTCACCTCATCAACGGTGACGAGCGGACTAGCGGCGAACCCCCAGGTTCCATTGATCAAAACCCGGACACCGAATCCGAAGTTCTGTCCGCTAGAGACATTGAGCACCTGGCGTTCGCGGGTGCTGACCGACTCTAGCCGGTAACGATTGATCCGGATGTCTGCGTAAGACGCCCCAAGCTTTTTGGCCGTGGCCAGGGCTGCATCGGTTAGATTGTCCTTATTTACATCGAAAAGTGCCTCGGTCGAAGGCCCCGCACTGTATACCCACGAGGGCAGAGCGGCGGTACCGAAGGCTATTCCGGCGGCTTTTATAAAATCGCGTCGGGAAAAGCTCATTTTTCTCCTTTTCTATTGTGGCTTTTGTAGGATATTGGAACGCCTCTCAGTGTATTTGGGGCCAGTTTTGGTGTCAAGGAAAGCATAATTTGAGAAATGTGATGGTAACCACATTAAACGTGGCTATTTGGGTAGATTATAGGCTTGGGTTGAACTATGATTATTTTGAATTAAGCGAGTCCCCTCGCAGGCCCTTTTACAATCAACAGTTCGAGAATCGATAAGGTGCATACGTCGTGAAACCGACTGACATACAGGACCCCGAATATTTCCACAAGGTCGTAGACTGCCAATACGCCTGTCCCGCGCACACGCCCGTTCCGGAGTATATCCGCCTGATCGCGGAGGGCCGGTATACGGAAGCGTACATGATCAACTGGGATTCGAACGTCTTCCCGGGTATCCTCGGCCGTACATGCGACCGCCCGTGTGAACCGGCATGTCGGCGTGGCCGGGTCGAGGAAGAACCAGTAGCGATCTGCCGCCTCAAGCGCGTCGCGGCCGACAATAAAGACGACGTTCTTCACCTAATGCCCAAAGGCCCCTTCGCTATGAATGGGCGGAAGGTTGCTCTGATAGGTGCGGGCCCCGCTTCGCTCACCGTCGCGAGGGATCTAGCCCCGCTAGGCTACGAAATCCATCTTTTCGACGAACAGATCAAAGGCGGCGGATTCATGCGGAGCCAGATTCCCGCGTTCCGTCTGCCCGAATCGGTACTCGAGGAAGAGGTCGACTACATCCTTCGGCTCGGTATCCACACGTATTTCAAACATTATGTCTCGAGCCTTAAAGAGGTACTTGAGCAGGAATACGACGCCGTTTTCGTAGGTACCGGGGCACCGCGAGGGCGCGATCTACCGAAACTGCCCGGCCGCCACGAAGGTGCCGCCAATATTCACATCGGCATCAATTGGCTGGCGAGTGTTGCGTTCGAGCATACTGAGAAGATCGGAAAACGCGTGATCGTTCTCGGCGGCGGAAACACGGCCATGGACTGCTGCCGCACCGCTCGGCGTTTGGGCGGCGATGATGTAAAGGTGATCGTGAGGTCTCCGTTCGAAACGATGAAGGCGTCCCCATGGGAGAAGGAAGATGCGATGCACGAGGGCATCCCCATCATCGACAACCACGTGCCGAAATCCTTCGTGATCGAGGACGGACGCCTAGTCGGAATGACCTTCGAAAAAGTACAGGCAGTTTACGATGAGAAGGGTAAACGGTCGCTGGTTCCTACTGGAGAACCCGATGCGTTTTATCCGGCAGACGACGTCCTGATCGCTGTAGGTCAGGAGAACGCATTCCCCTGGATCGAGCGCGATCTGGGGATAGATTTTGATGAATGGGAAATGCCCGTTGTCGACCGGGTGACGTTCCAGTCAACGAACCCTAAGATCTTCTTTGGCGGCGATGCTGCATTCGGCCCGGAGAACGTGATAACCGCCGTCGCTCATGGCCACCAGGCCGCGATCTCGATCCACCTGTTGTGTGAAGGAAAGGGCGTCCATCTCGACCGTCCCGCGCCCCATACGAATCTGGTTTCGATGAAAATGGGCATCCACGAATGGGCTTATGACAGCGAGATCGACCACGATCCACGTTATATCGTTCCCCAGGCGGATAGGTCCATAACGCTCAGAAACCGAAAGCAGGAAGTCGAACTGGGATTCGATCGGCGGACAGCATACGAGGAGGCCCAGCGTTGCCTTAACTGCGACGTGCAGACGGTATTCTTCGCACCGAAGTGCATCGAGTGCGACGCATGCGTGGACATCTGTCCGACCAGCGTGATCTCGTTCATCTCGAACGCCGAAGAGCCGGAACTTCGGAAGAACACAAAAGTACCCGCCCTAAACCTCACACAACCGCTATACGTTCAAGACGGCCTAAAAACCGGCCGCGTGATGGTCAAGGACGAAGACGTCTGCCTGCACTGCGGGCTCTGCGCCGAACGCTGCCCGACCGCCGCGTGGGATATGGAGCACTTTTGGTACAACGTCACCAAGGCTGGAGACGAAAAATACGGCCCTGCCGTTGTCGGGAGCCTCGTTCAGATCACCCGGAACGGCAATGGCACGCATGGGGTACTTCCGGCAGTTCTAGAGTAAGGACGGCATAACGCAAATATTCGCAATGTGTTTCAAAATACGAGGGCTATGTAATGAAACCAGATAGAGTTTTTGCACTGACTTTCGCTGGTGTTTATCCGCATTACGTCAAAAAAGCCGAAACCAAAGGCCGCACGAAGGAAGAACTCGACCAGGTCATTTGTTGGCTTACGGGATATAGCCAGGAGGGCCTTGAGGAGGTCATTCGTGAAAAGGTCGACCTCCGAACTTTCTTCGACAGTGCCCCGAATATTAATCCCAATGCCTCGCTAATCAAAGGTGTCGTTTGCGGAATTCGCGTCGAAGACATCGATGACCCGTTGATGCAAAAGATCCGGTACATGGACAAG
Organism: Acidobacteriota bacterium; assembly: GCA_023415725.1. GTDB lineage: Bacteria > Acidobacteriota > Blastocatellia > Pyrinomonadales > Pyrinomonadaceae > OLB17. The sequence goes on along the minus strand of JAEZJR010000278.1, from coordinate 9,096 downwards.
TTGATAGACGAACTTGCTAAGGGCAAGAAGATGGAAAAGATCTTGCGAATGCAGGAATGATCGACCCTAAGCCGATCGACGATCAATCCGGGCCTCATAATCGAAGTAACGATCATTCAATGAACCAAGCTCCTAAAATTAACGACTTCGTTGTTCGCTTTGCCAACGTGAATGGCACAGGGTCGGCGTCCGCGAACGCGCTTTTTACCAAAGCGGTCTTTCGCATGGGCGTTCCCGTGACGCCGAAGAATATTTTCCCATCGAACATCCAGGGCCTGCCCACCTGGTACGAGGTGCGCGTAAGCGAGAAAGGATACTTGGGCCGTCGCGAAGGCGTCGACCTAATGGTCGCCGTCAATCCGCAGTCGATGAAGAAAGACTACGCGGACGTCAAACCGGGCGGCTATTTCGTATACGACAACACAAAGCCGCTCGCCCCGAACCTTAACCGGGAGGACATTACCCACCTCGGTATTCCAATGACGGCGCTCTGCAATGCGGAGTACACCGACGCTCGCCAGCGTCAATTGTTTAAAAACATCGTTTACATCGGAGCCCTCGCAACCCTCTTCGATATAGAGTTTTCCGTGCTCGAAACGCTTATTGGTCAGCAGTTCAAGGGTAAGGAAAAGCTGATCGAGCCGAACATCAAGGCGCTTAACCTCGGCGTGAATTTCGTCAAGGAGAATTTCGACTTTCCGTTCGATCTCCGCGTAGAACGCCGGGACTTGCTGGGCGACAAGATACTCTATGGCGGCAACTCCGCCTGTGCCTTGGGGGCTATTTTTGCCGGGGCCACCATCGCGGCGTGGTATCCGATAACGCCCTCGACATCGGTCGTAGACGCGTTCGCGAAATATTGTGCGAAATACCGCGTCGATGCCGACTCGAGTAAAAACAATTACGCGATCGTGCAGGCTGAGGACGAACTCGCTGCGATCGGCATGGTGATGGGTGCAATGTGGAACGGAGCTCGTGCGTTCACCGCCACCAGCGGCCCAGGGGTATCTCTAATGAACGAGTTCCTCGGTCTCGGCTATTTTGCGGAGGTTCCGACCGTTCTCATCGATGTCCAGCGCACCGGTCCATCAACCGGCATGCCTACGAGGACCCAGCAATCGGACCTTCTGCTCGCTGCCTACGCTTCGCACGGAGACACTAAGCATCCGCTGCTTCTGCCGGCTTCGCCGAAGGAATGTTTTGAAATGACTGCGCAGGCTTTCGACCTGACGGAGAGGTTGCAGACGCCGGTGATCGTTATGACGGATCTGGACCTCGGAATGAACGACCACGTCACCGATCCATTGCAGTGGGACGACAACCGTCGATACGACCGCGGGAAGGTGCTTACTACCGCTCAACTCGACCGTATCTACAAACTGGTCGCGGCGACAAATGGCAGTAGCGGATCCAGCGGCAACGGGCAACCGGGCACGCCTCCTCCTACGGTCGGGAACATAGGGGCCGTCGAGGGCATTAACGATATCGAAACTTTCGATCATCCCGAAGAGGGACGTCACGAAGCGGGCGGGGCGGAAATAGAACAGTTCGAAGGAAAGTACGGCCGCTACCTCGACATCGACGGCGACGGAATCCCCTACAGAACCATACCGGGTACCCACTCGACACGCGGTGCATTTGTTACCCGTGGTTCTTCCCGCGACGAATACGCCGCTTATACAGAAGACGGCGACGCCTACCGGCGGAACGTTGACCGGTTAGCTAGAAAATGGCAAACGGCCGCGGAGTTAGTCCCCTCGCCTCATTTTTACCAGGATTCGAATACTAATGCGGATGGGGTGATCTTTTTCGGAACGTCCACTTACGCGGCCGAAGAAGCGATCGACCTGCTGGCAGAAGAGGGAATCCGTCTGGACGCGATGCGTCCGCGGGCGTTCCCGTTCGGCCGCTTATTTCGTGAATTTGTGGAATCGCACCACCGTATCTTCGTCATCGAACAAAACCGTGACGCCCAGTTCCGCTCGTTGATGACGATCGAACTCGGAACGGACCCGGCGAAATTGGTTTCCGTATTGAACTATGACGGCATGCCGATCACGGCTGATTACATCTACAGACAGATCAAGGGGAACATACAGGAACAATGACTTACGTAAGATCAGTATTCCGTCACCCGGCTCTTCCGAAGAACGCGCTCGGCTACACAGTCGATTATTACGAGGGATCGCTTTCTACCCTCTGCGCAGGCTGCGGACACGACTCCATCAACGCTGCGATCGTCCAGGCTTGCTGGGAAATGAACATCGAGCCGCATAAGGTTGCGAAGCTCTCCGGTATCGGCTGTTCGTCAAAGTCCCCGGCGTATTTTCTATCGAATTCGCACGGCTTCAATTCTGTCCACGGTCGCATGCCGTCAGTTGCAACGGGCGCGAACATGGCGAACCGCGATCTTATTTACTTTGGTGTTTCCGGCGACGGTGACACCGCATCGATCGGGATGGGCCAGTTTGTCCACGCGGTACGGCGTAACCTGAACATGGTGTATCTCGTGATGAATAACGGTTGCTACGGGTTGACCAAAGGGCAGGATTCGGCGACGGCCGACGCCGGTTCAAAGAGCAAATCCGGTTCGGTGAATCTTTTCGAAGCGATCGATCTCGCCAGTCTCGCCATAGAACTCGGAGCTACATTTGTAGCCCAAAGCTTCTCCGGTGACAAGGAGCAGCTCGTCCCGCTCCTCAAGGCGGCGATGCATCATAAGGGCTTCGCCCTGCTGAACGTGATATCGCCTTGCGTTACATTCAACAACAACCCGGGGTCGACCAAGTCCTACGACTACGTTCGCGAACACATGGAAACCACCTCTATGGTCGATTTTGTGCCGATCGAAAGGGAAATTCTTACGAGCTACGAAGCGGGGACCGTCGAGGATCTGGTAATGCATGACGGAACGACGATCCACCTCCACAAGCTTGCGAAGGACTGGGACCCGCTCGACCGTTTTTCGGCGATCAACGCAATGCAGAAAGCCAAGAAAAAAGGTGAGATCCTGACAGGCCTGCTCTACCTAAATGAGGACTCTGCGGACCTTCACGATATGCTGAAAACGTCCGATCGCCCGCTCAATGCGATCCCACAAGCGGTCCTCTGCCCCGGAAGTCAGGCCCTTGAGAAATTGAACAAATCGCTCCGATAGGGTGTCAGGCAACAGCTGAGGCGAACACCTTATATAAAGGCACGGTCGTGATCAGCGTCGTCCCCTTTCCGGGACGGCTCTCGACCTCGAACGTCCCTTTTAATAATGCTGCCCGTTCGTGCATCCCGATAAGCCCGAACGAGCCGTTGCTCTTACCGGCATTCATGTCGAAATTGTCCGAAAGCCCTTGCCCGTCATCCTCGATGATCAACACTAGGCTGTCCTTTCGGTACTGAAGCAGCACGCTGACGTTCGACGCGTTCGCGTGCTTCATCACGTTGTTAAGTCCTTCCTGAGCGATCCGGTACAGATTCATTTCTATCGTATGCGACAGCCTGCCATGCTGGGAGATCTCCGATAGATTTGAATGGAACTGCGCATTTATGGCGTACTGGGCCGACCATTCCCGGACGAAGCTGGCCAAAGCGTCGTCCAGGCCGAGAGTATCGAGTTCCGTCGGCCGCAATTCCCATGAAAGGAAACCGATGTCGTGATCGATCTGAAGGGCTGACTCCTGGATCTCGTCAAGTAATTCCTGTAATTCCGGAATCTCGTGTGTTTTTGACAAGGCCGACTCGATTTTGAACCTAAGTCCCGTCATCTTCTGCCCAAGGTGGTCGTGCAGGTCCCGTGCTATCCGTTGACGCTCCGCTTCCTGGGCCTCGACGAGCCGCTGCATGATCTCGTTCTCCCTTCGAGCCGACTCGGCTCGGACGCGTTCGGTAATGTCCGAGGTCGCCCCGATCAGCCGGTATGGCCCATCAGGATCGCTCAACACTCTCGCATTTGTATATAACCATCGGATCTCACCGTCAGGCCGAACCGTTCTGAACTCCGTTTCATACGGTTCACCTGTTGAAAGGGACCGCTCCAAAGCCGCACGAACAGCAGAACGATCTGTTGGGTGCACGAGCGAAGAAAACGCCTCGACTGTACCGTCGAATTCGCCTTTTTCTAATCCGTGCATTTCATAGATCGCATCGGTCCATTCGATCCGGTTCTTGCGAATATCCCAGTCCCATACCCCGACCTTCCCGGCCTGGGTCGCGAGGCGCAATCGCTCTTCGTTTTCCAGGAGGCGTGCTTCCGCCCGCTTTCGCTCAACACCCGGTGCGATTTGATTGGCGATGGTCATTGCAAGCTCGAATTCAGACCGGGTGAATTCGTGCGGCTTGTTGTAGTAGATCATCATCTTGCCGATCAGCGTGCCGTTCGAGATCAAGGGGATGAAGCCAAGTGCGGAGATTCCCTCAGCTATGATCGATTTTTTGAGCGTTTCGTCGATATCGGCTGCGCGAACGTCATCGATCCCGATCGGCACGGCAGACCTCTCGCCCTGCGTCCACGGGGAATGCCCCGATGCGGCGGCGAGATATCCCTCACTCAACCCTCTCGAAGCCACGAACTGCATCACGCTCGACTCATCGAAGAACAGTACCGACGCTCGGTCCGGGTTCACCGCCCCCATTATAGAATCGAGCGCGGCTTCGTAAACCTCCTCGATCAGGTGAGATCTTTGTAAGCGGTCAGTGAAGTTGTACAGTGCCGCGATCTCGTCCGCGCGCTTCAGGATCAAGTGTTGAGATCGTTTCCTTTCGGATACGTCTGAGAAAACCAGTACTACACCCTTAATCTCGTCACCGTCGGTGATGGGCGCGGCGCTGTCGTCGATCGGGACCTCGCGACCGCCCTTTGCCAGCAGGATCGTAGGTTCGCTCAAGCCCACGACCTTCCCGGACCTCAAAACACTGGCTACGGGATCCGGAACCTCTCGCCGGGTGGATTCGTTAATTATCCGGTAGACTTCCTGAAGCGGTCGACCCCGGGCCGATTCATCATCCCAACCCGTCAGGACCTGGGCAACCTTGTTCAGAAACATCACCTTTCCGTTGGAGTCTGTGGCGATCACTCCGTCGCCGATGCTCGTAAGGGTGGTCCGAAGCCAGGTTCGCTGCTGGTTTATTTCTTCTTCCTTCCGCAAGCGATCCACTGCCTCAGCGATCACGTTCGACATGGACTGGAGGAAATTGATGTCGTCTTTCGAAAATTCTCTCGGCGCCGTGTCGAATGCTCCGAGAACTCCGTAAATGCCGTCCCGGGATACGATACGGACCCCCGCCATGCTCCGGACCTTTTCTGCTTCGATGATTTCCGAAACCCGAAAGGGGCCGTTCTTTTGAATATCATTAACAACAACGGGCTCCGCTGAATCGGCGATCAACCCGGCAAGCGATCCGTTTTCGTGGAAGTTCAGACTTTTCCCATTCAGGTCCTGGCTCCAACCGTGAGCCGCGGCGAAGACCATTTTGTCGGATTCGCGATCCACCCGGCATATTGCCGAACTCTTCACATTCAGCACGCGTGTAACGATTTCGGCCGCTTCCGACAAAAGGTTCTGGAGATCCGTCCCCACTAGGGCAGATCTACCGAATTCAGCCACAGCTTCCTGTTCATTGGCACGTATTTCCAACTTGTCACGGGCGCTGCGTAGGGAACTAATTATGACGGAAACCGTGAACAGAACTATTAGACGAACGACATGTGCGACCGGGTCAGGGGTCAATTCCCATCTGGGTTCCCCGAATGCATAATCCACCGCGAGGTCCGTCAGAACACAGTAAGCGAGGCCAGACCACAGTCCCCCGTACCAGGCTGCAATGATCAATCCGCCCAATATCATCGGCGTCGCACTGATGTTCAGCCAATCGCGCGCGACCATGGAAAGTCCTAAGGTCGCGATTGAAGCCGCAACCGCGATAACAGTGCCACGCAAGAGGGAGATTGATCGGTTAGCCATAGTGCGTTGTCCCGACAAGGGATCTCAAGCATTTCGAGAACAATTTTGTGGAGATCAGCACAGGGAAATTCCAATATAATTCACATTCAGCCAAACGCAAACAAATGTCCTGCCCAGGTCCCCGACCTACTAGGGAATAGGAGGATCAAAAACGGAAACCCGACGCCAAGCGGTCCATTAGAACTATCGGGCGTCGGATTTCGTTTTTTTGAATGGTTCGTACTGTCGCTCTACTTCTCCGGTCTTCTAAGAACCGCGATCAAGTCTTTAAGCCGCTCCGTGTCCACTGCGTTTTTGACAGAAGCGGAACTGCCTTCGAGTGTCTTCGCAAGGCTGTTTAGATTGCCGACTTCCTTTTTACCAAGATTCGACTTCTCAGCATCCTGTACGGCTTGGCGGGCGGCGGCGATCTGATCTGCGGTCAACGCCTGCGAACGCTCCAGTTGATCCAGATACGCCTTAGCGACCACCAACTTTCTCGGCCACGAGTACCTCTCCTGAGTTTGGACGTTCAAGGCCGCCAGACGGACAGTCTTTGCAGCGTCGATCTCGTTCTGGGTAAGGTGCTGGGTCGGCGTCAACTCAAAGATGTCCAGGCCGCGAGCGATCTCGGACGAGTAGATGTTGCCGTTGTACCAGTAAGCGGACCACGATCCGCCCATCACGAGGCGGTTCGGATCGATCGGCCCACGGTCGAAATAGGCGATCTCGATCGGGTTGCTAGGATCAGTGAAGTCCATGACAGAGATACCCCCTTGATACCAGGCCTGCACCTTGATGTCGCGACCGGGAACAGGAACGAGCGAGCCATTGTGGGCCACGCAGTTCTCCTGCTCCGTCTGAGCAGCCGGCATTTTGTAATAATTCTTGAAGGTCAGCTTGTTACTGGAAAGCGTGAAAAGTGCGTTCGCTCCCCATTTATTCGGATCATTCTCGCGGCAACGCGGTCCCATGCCGCCGCCCCACTCGTCCGTGTAAACAACCTTCGTCCCGTCGTTCGAGAACGACGCCGAGTGCCAGTAGGCGTAGTTCGGATCATTTACCGCTTCAACGCGTTTCGGGTTCGCGGGATCCTTGATGTCGAGCAAAATACCGTTCCCGGCGCACGCTCCAGCTGCAAGCCCGATCTCCGGATAGGCGGTGATGTCGTGGCATTGATTCGTCTCCTGCGGACGTCCGCCACCGTCGTGCGAACCCCCGTTATCCAAAGCATTGATCTTACCCGTGGCGGCGTCGCCAAATACGCGGGGAGTGGCAACTATCTTCGCATCCTGCGGTCTCGCAAGCGGCACCTTGATGACTTCGATTCGGAACAACGACGTGTTCGGATCTTTGTCCGGCGGTGCCCCCGAGCAGCCTTCCAACTCAGCGGCCGGGCGAACGAAAGAAGTCCCCGAGACGTAAAGGTAAACGTTCGTCTTATCCTTCGGATCGGTCACCAGTGTATGCGTATGCGAACCACGGCAGGTCTGTACCGCCCCTACCTGCTTCGGCTTCGAGATGTCGGTGATGTCGAAAATACGTACACCGCGGAAACGATCTTTGTTCGCGGCAGGTCCTGCTGGCTGGCCAGGCTGCGGTGCTGCGGCCGGGAAACCTTCCTCGCCACAATCAAGCCGGCCGTTCGGCATCTCGACCGACATGAACATCAAATTCTTGTAAACGGACACATCACCTTGTCCTCCCGGGCAGATCATGGAAGTGAGCAGCCTCGCATTTGCCGGATCGGAGATATCGTAAATGGTCATTCCATAAAAATTGCCCATGAACAGACGATTCCCCTGAAACGCCATATCCGAATTAGCGAACGCAAGGCCCGCAAACGCCATACGCTGATCGAGCGGCACCATCGCCGGATCCGGCACTCCTAGAGCTTTTAAGGCCGTTCCTACCTTTGGTGCGGCCGGGTCTACACCGAGTTGGAAGACTTCGGGTTTCTTCAACAGTGAAACGTGTCTGATCCCGACAGCGGCTTCGCCCGCGTCGAAAAGGCCAGACTTCAATGTGGCCCTAGGGTCTGAGGGGTTGGATCCTTTCATGCCGGGCGGCAGCGTCGGTGCGGGCGTTTGAGCCGCCCCCCACACCACGAAGCACGAGCAAAGGAGCAGGGAAGCCGTCAAGAGACGGGAAATGCTAAACGTTTCTCGATTCATCATGTTTCTTGTTACGGTTTTTCGCCAAGTAAAGTTTTCATCGATTTGATCTCGGCTCGCTGGCCGCTATCCACATCGGTCGCGAAGTTAAAGAGCTCTGCGTCCTGTCCGGCCCCGGCAGTCGCGAATAGCTCCGCCACCATCGCGAGAGCTCCGTCGTGGTGTTGTATCATTCCCGTCAGGAAGAGCCGGTCAAATTCGGCGCCTCTCGCCTTACGAAGGGCCTCCATCTGTTCGGCTGATAACATACCGGGCATTAGGTGAGGTACAGCCTGAAGCGGAGCCGTATGGTCGTGCACGCTGGCTAATGGAATCTTATGTTCTGGCGACATCCCGCGGATCTCAAGCCACCGCTTCATGAACTTCATCTCATCCGTTTGTGAATTGCCGATCCTCGAGCCTAGTAACCGCAACTGTTTATTTTGTGTACGGTCCTCTATAAGGGCGACCATCTCCACCGCCTGAGCGTGGTGCATGATCATCCCCTGCATGAAGTCCACGTCCTTTGCTGACGCAGGTGGTACTTTTGCTCTCGTAGTAGCTGCTAGCTGTGTGGAAGGCTGACCAGGAGCCCCCGGCCGCACCACGGAGGGAACCGGATCTTGAGCCAGGGCAGGCACGGCAGCAAACGAGATCAAGATCGCGCTCAAAGCCAGTCCCAATCGCACCGCCATCGAACTAAGTCTCATTTCGTCACCACCTTAACACAAATCTATTCCAGCCTCTAACCGACCTTCGAAGGGGAATAGGAAAGGGACCAAAGGCTGCGCACGACGTCGCCCGCCTAACCGTTTAGATGCGGTCATAGCCCTTCAAAGTCGCTGAATTATATAAGGAATGGTGCTCGCGAATGACCGGGAAGTGAATGGAGGCGGCGATCGGAATCGAACCGATGAATAAAGGTTTTGCAGACCTCTGCCTTACCACTTGGCTACGCCGCCGTTAATTAGAAAAGGATGAAGGACGTTTCATCCCTCATCCTTCGAGAA
>JAEZJR010000271.1 GCA_023415725.1 Acidobacteriota bacterium | reverse complement strand
CTGCTGGTTTTCGGTTCCGGGCTGTCGGGTGACGAGCCCCGCGTGTGATGATCTTCGGCAAATCGATAGCATTTGACCAGGAAGGTCTTGGGGAGGTCGCATCCGCGGCCTACGACAAACATGTGTTCGATGCCGCAGAAGCGGAATTCGTCGAAAGACTACGAAACGGTGAACCGGAAGCCTTTGACAACCTGATAAACCGATATTCCGGCGATATATACGCCGTGCTGTACCGGATCACGGAGAGCCCGGAGGACGCTGCCGACCTTACCCAGGAAACATTTCTCAGCGCGTTGCGGTCAATAAGAAGCTTTCGCGGGGACTCCGAATTGAAAACCTGGCTGACGCGGATAGCGATCAACCACTCTCGGAACCGGTTCCGCTGGTGGAAGCGCCGGAAGAAGGACGCGACCATCTCGCTCGACTCGCCTATTGGCGAAACGGACTCTTCCGTTGGCGATTCTATAGCAGGTGACAGCGAGTCCGCCGAAGAAGCCGTGCTTAGGCAGGAGCGCGAGACTGCACTCCGAAGGGCCCTAACGCAGCTTCCTGAGCATTACCGCGAAGCGATAGTGCTTTGCGATATAGAGGGTTACAGCTACGACGAGATCGCATCGGCCCTCGAGATAAATATCGGGACCGTGAAATCGCGTATCGCCCGCGGACGCGAAGAACTGCGAAAGCGGTTATCTGATCTTTAACAATTGAATGAATGGCCGCCTCGCCCCGGCTTCAACTTTTGAAGACTGAAATTCGGTGCCAAACGACAGGTCAAAAAAGTAACGATGTCGACGGCCGGCGAGCACATGAGCGTGGACCTGGAGCGGTGTTTCTTTGAAAACGACCAGCAACCAATGAAGGACGCATCGCGTAGGTTCTTGAACTTGAGCGGACAGGTTGTCAGTGCGTTGTTTTCCGCCTTTCGGGGCGGGAAGCAGCCGGGGTCAGCCGGCCATTCATTCAGTAATTTTGTTTTGGTTCCGATCCGAAGTTCTAGGATCGGATCTGGCATGCTCGTATCGTCGGGCTGCTGATGCGAGCCGGAAACCTTTTCCGGTTGTATAGGCGGCGAACCAGAGTTCGTCGAACAATTGAAATGAAATGCAGCGAGGTAAAATCTGATCTTCCGCTTTATTCGGACGATATTCTGACGTCCGCGGAGCGTGCCGAGCTTGATTCTCACCTCGACACTTGCCCCCTCTGCAGGCAGTCGTTGTCGGAATACCAGTCTATAAGGAATGGACTGAGGTCACTTGCCCGCCCGAGTCTTTCGAAGGCTTCGCTGGTGAATTTGCGTTCGCTTGTTGCGGCAGAACTGACGCCCAGTTTCGCGGGGCCGACATTCCGTCTCGTGGACGAGCGACGGAATTGGTTGGAAACCTGGATGTTTCCGTCAACCGTAGGCACGTTTGCTTCCCTGCTCTTCGGAGTTTTTATGCTCTGGGGGATCCTTTCGACAGCTCCGGACCCGTCCAGTTTTATCGCGGACTCGTCGCCGAAGGTTCCGACCTCGATCAGGCTTGCGAGCGATAATCCGCTCGTACCGGACGCTCTCGATCTAACGGCATCGGAATACGCCAGCACCAGGCTCGCGATCGCCGGCGAATCGCCCAGCGTTAATCCGCAGGGGGCACTAGTGGCACTGACACGTTCGCTTGTGCGCGGCGAGATGAACGACGAAGAAGTAGTGGTGGTGGCCGATGTTTTCGGCAACGGGCTCGCGAGGATCGCCGAGGTGGTGGAACCGCCTGCGGACGATCGGGCGATCAAGCAATTGGAGAAAGCACTCGAGTCCGATCCCGTTTACGCACCGTTCGTCCCTGCAAGCTTTGATGGGCGGTCGGAGAATATGCGGGTGATCCTGAAGATCCAGAACGTGAACGTGAAAACGTTCCTCGATGCTCCGCCCGCAAACACCCCGCGGAGCCGTCGCTCCTGAAAACTGCCTATTGTGGCGAATCCGATGATGCGGTAACGTCGAATCCGTAAACTATGAACGGACATGGTGGTACCGCATCCTTCTTCGACGAGATCCAGAAACAAACAGGCAAGCTGTTCGACGCTATGGCGCAAGCGATAGCGGGTACGGCGCATCCGCTTCGCGACGGGACCGAACACGACGCCGTCGAACTCCCGCGCGATCTGTGGGCTCACGAAGCCGTGCAGACTGAGTGGTGGTATTACACCGGCCACCTCACGACCGATTCCGGCCGGAAGTTAGGCTTTGAATGGGTCTTTTTCAAACGGCGCACGGACTTGGACAGATTCGCTGTTGTGCCGGTGCGATTGATAGGAAACCCCTATTATTTCGCGCACTTCGCGATCACCGATCATGACGCGAGTACCTTTTCTTACGCCCACCGGAAAAGCGCGAACGGCCTCCTGGATATGCCCGCAAGGGCGAGCAAGACACATTACTACCTTAATATCGGCGACTGGTCAGCACGCGAGTCCCACGGGATGCACCATTTGCGCGCTTCGTTGGAGGACGGCACGACATTCGAAATCGCACTGCGGCCAGCGAAGCCCGTGGTTTTGAACGGCGAAGGTGGAGTGTCGTTCAAGGATGCGGGTGAGGCGTCTCGTTATTTTGCCTACACGCGCATGGAGGCCGAAGGCGACATCGTCATCGATGGGAACGCCGAACATTTTACGGGTTCTGCGTGGATGGATCGCGAGTTCGGCACCTGGACTGCGACGGAGAACCAGAAAGGCTGGGATTGGTTCTCGATACAATTCGATCAAGGCTCGGAGCTGATGTGTTACCAGCTTCGGGATGGGGACGGACGCGTGTCGTCCTACTCGAGCGGCACCTTCGTCAACACAAGCGGAAATTCCACGCGTCTGACGGCAACCGACTCCGAGATCGTGCCTGTCGGAACATGGAAGAGCAGTCGAACCGAAGCAGAGTATCCGAGCGGTTGGAAGATCAAGGTACCGGAGCTTGGGATCGACGTTCAAGTCACTCCCGTGCTGCAGGACCAGGAACTCGACACCCGGGGCACGACTATGGTCGTTTACTGGGAAGGGGCGTGTAAAGTGGCGGGCTTTGTGAACGAGAAAACGGCGAGTGGAAACGCATATGTCGAACTCGTCGGATACGACCGATCCCACGAGAGCCCAAATCTTGCTTATTTCCTTGTCGGGGATCCGAACGGCTTACTCGGGAAAATCGGGTTCAAATAAAAAGAGGAGGACATTCCGTCCTCCTCTTTTTATCTTCACGCTATCCAGCTCTACAATTTATCGATCTCGGCCTTCAGGCGGCCGGCGAGTTCCTTATCCAAGTTGACCAAGGCATTGTATTGGTCCAACGCGCCGTTCTTGTCGTTGATTCGGATATAGCTAATACCGGCATTGTACCGGGCCCGTGTGAAGTTAGGGCTCAGATCAAGGCTTCGGCGATAGGCCTCAAGTGCCTTGCCGTACTGTTTATCGCTGAAATACGCATTCCCCAACAGATAAAATCCATCGGAATAATCCGGGTTCTCCTGAGTGAACTTGATCAGGCCGGCAACTGCTTTATCGAATGAGCGAGCCGCATCAGCCGTTCGTCCGACTTCACGAAGAGCACGGCCCAGATAGAAATGTGTTTCGCCGTCATCGGGCCTAAGCTGCAATGCGCGCTCACAAGCGCGTATCGCCTTCGGGAACTGCCCATCATCATTGTATGCACGGCAAAGGTTGGTGAAACCCATCGCTTGGTTTGGCAACTGTTGGGTTGCCGACTCAGCCGTCGAGATCGCCTCTTTTACATTACCGTTGAGACTGTAATACCAGCTTATGTCCGTAAAGAGCTCACCATCCAGCGGCCAGCGGGAAATTGCTTTTCGTATTATATCTATCGCCGCCGGGAACTTACTTTGAGCACGGTAGATCTCCCCCATGAGGCGGTACACCTGGATCGCATCGGGCTTTGCTGCGAGGACCTTATTGTAGGCAACAAGTGCGTCGTCGTATTTGCGCTGCTTGTGGAGTGCATCGGCGAGCAGAAGCTGCAATTCGTTTTGATACTGATTCGGCTTGGAAAGGGCTGTGGCTGCCGCCTGTTCCTGTCCCTGAAAGTTACCCAAGGCCTGCTGGACCAGCGCTATACCGTAGAAGAGGTTGCCGTCGTTAGGGGCATCCGCTGCCGCGGTCTGGTACGAGACTAGCGCTTCGTTGTAATTCTGCTTCCGATAATAGAGGTCGCCGGCGGCACGAAGGAGCGCTTGGTTGCGAGGTTCGGCCTGAAGGGCGCGGGCCACATCCGCCAGAGCCAAGTCGGTCTCGTTCTTGTCAAAATAGACCGCCCAACGGTATTTCGAAACCTCGACTGGGGAATGCCCAGTTTCCTCGGCAAGCTTGAATTCATTCAACGCAAGGTCGTTTTCCTTGAGCATCAAGTGAGCGCGGCCTTTGTTGAAATGAGCGCCGGCGTTCCGCGGAACGAGGACCACGGCTTCCGCGAACTTCTCGATCGCGTCGCGGTAATTGCGTTGACTAAACGAGCGAACGCCTTGTTTGACGAGGTCGTCAGACTTCTTAATGTCCTTCTTGGACGGGTTCTGGGCTTCAGCAGCGAAGCCCAGCAATGAGACCACGATCAGGGTCAGTACCAATGATCTGAGGGCTGATTTGGTGAACATTTCGATCATTCTCCTGGTTACTGAACGATATCCGGGCCGGTTCCGCTCGGCTTCTTGGTCGGTGCCGGCTTAGTAGGGTTGCTTGTCGGCCGTGGCCGGGGAGTGGGTTTGGTGCCTCCCGGTGTCGGCCGTGTATCCGGCCCGACGACGTCGGGTTGGTCCGCGTTCGAACCCGGCGGGGCCTGGGTCGGCTCAGGTGCAACTGATGGAGCCGGGCTCGGAGTGGGCGTTTCGGAGTTCGAATTATCTACGAAGACACTCTCGCTCGTGGGACTGGGTTCGGGAGTCGGCAGCGGAGTTTCGGAAGGAGTCGGCTCAACGACCGCCCCACCCATGTAATTCGAATAGTAATAGTAGCCGCCGCCCGCCGCACCAAGGAGCACTACGAAAAAGACGAATAGGCCGCCGAGGATTGCGACTATTTTACCCGTCGAGCCCTTCTTTGCCGACGGAACGACTGCGGCTTGCTGAGGCTTGGAATCAAAATTAGTCTGGGCCGCAGATTCCTGTTCATATCCCACGTGAGGAGTGGCTCCTGAAGCAGGCACCGCCGTGGACCCGTTGCTTTCCAGGGCGATCACGGGCATCGTCGCGTCCGGCGAATACGCATCGCTAGGCGTGACATTGGTTTCAGCGCCCGTGGAACCGAAACCGGAATAGTCTGTCGTAAGGGCAAAGTTCTCATTTTCCGCCGGGGTAGGAACCGGTTCCGAATCGTACGATTGAGGTTCTTCCGGCGGGATCGGCAGTGAATGGCTTCCAGCGGAAAAGACCTCGGTCTTGACGTCCGATTGCTTGACGCCGCCAGTGATCGCAGCCGGATCGAATGCAACCGTAGCATCCATGTCAGCATGCGGGGAGGTTTGAGGCTGCGATATGTTCTCTGAGAAGCCCGACTTACTGCCTGCTACCGGATTGGATATCGCTCGCAGAGCCTCGGGGTCCATTACCTCGGTAGCGTCGAAAGATGGCTGAGCCGTCCCGTTTATCGCGGCCGCTTCTGCGCCGCTGATCATGACCGTCTTCGCGGCCATGGCCTGCTGCATCTCGGCGAAGGCCTTGCGAAGGGTCTTCTGCATCTCCCTCGCGGTTTCGAACCGTTTGTCCTGGCTTACCTCCATACCCCGAAGGACGACGTCAGAAACGGCCGGGGGGACCTCGGGGTTGAGTTCGCTGATCGGCTGGATCGGATCCGGCAGGCCGTTAAGCATCGTATCGGCACGCGACAAAGCGTCCGCCGGAACCACGTTCGTCATCAACTGATAAAGCGTGGCGGAAAGAGAGTAGATATCACTCTTCGGGCTGGTACCGATACCGCGGATCTGTTCCATCGGCGCGTAGTGCGGGGTATAACCCACCACGCTGCCCGTACTGCCAGTGTGAACACCGCTAGCAAGATTCGTTTGCCCGGTGGAGCTCTTCGATAAACCGAAATCAAGAAGCACAACGTGGTTCTCGTCGGTGAGTTTTAGATTTTGCGGCTTGATATCGCGATGGATGATCGGGGGCTCGTGGGAATGGAGGTACGAGAGAGCATCGAGGAGTTGGTCCGCCCAGAACATCACCCAACTTAGCGGGAAAGGCTTCTGAAGAGCCTCGATCCGCTTCGAAAGGTCGTCACCGGAAATGTGCTCCATCACGAGAAACTGCTGATCGTTTTCGGTGAAGTGGTCGCTAACCTTCGGCAGCACCGGATGCCTCAACCTCGCAAGCACGCGCGCCTCGCGTTCGAAGGCATTTCCAAGCATTTCGTCGCCTGCGAAGAATGTCCTTTTGATCGCGACCGCGCTACCCAGACGTTGGTCAACAGCGAGATAAACTTCGCCCATTCCGCCTTTACCTATTAGCTGAACGATCAAATAGCGGTTTTGAATTAGCGTATTCTGGGCTAAAGGTTTCATCGTGAACTAGAAATTTAGGGTCGCGTGAACGAGGTAAACAGCTTTGAAACTGATATTTTCGGCTATTTTGATGCAAACATCAACAGTTTGTTTCGAATTATTTTCGTCTAAGTCCCCTCTTCCGGAACTGGGGCTGGCGGTTTGCCTTCGTGTTGATAACAGCGTAATCCAGCCGCTTTGACCTTTCTCGAGCAAGGGGTTCCTTTCTTCGTTAGCGCACCGCAGTAATAAACCTTTTCTTGAGACGGTTTATTGGAATTAATGGATTGCGAGGGGCCAATGGCGCGGTCAACAGTGTTTGCGGCGGTTGCGACTGACGGCAGATTTCCAGATCCTGCCGGATCAGCGTTTCTTACTGCATTTCGTTCTGTTTTGTGTTGTACAGGAGTGGTATCTAAACTCTCAACCGCCGGGCCGGAGTTTGCGTTGCCGCCGAACAACGTACCGAGCCCGAACATTAGCGAAAGCAAGCCGCCCGCTACAACGATCCGCGGGATATGGTCATGTCGTTTATTTTCGACCGCACAAACATCGCAAAACCGGCGACTGGTCAGAAGGTTCCAGTCAACCCTTTCGATCTTCTCCGAGCAATTACAGCAATAATTCGGCCTATAGAGCATTCATTTTGTTTGGCCCGGCTTGTTCGTTCGGTACAAGGGAAGGAGAAAAATACCCGCAAAGTATAGAACAAAAACGCTTTCCGGGGAAAGGGGCCGGGCGGACATATGCAACTTGATTTCAAAAACTTACGTCTGATTGCTAGAGTTTTTCGTATGGCCCTTCTGCGTTATTCCCTTTTCGTTTTGCTTTTTGTTTTCGCCGCCTCGGTCGCCGCACTCGGGCAGGTCGACGATCCGGTCAATGTGGACACTTCGATAGTCCGGGTCAACATCGGTGTTGTGGATCAGCGCGGGCGGCCGATCACAAATTTGGATCGACCGAGTTTTACAGTGTATGAAGACGGGGTCAAACAAGAGGTCACACATTTCGAACTGGCTTCTGCTCCGTTTAGCGTGGTGATGATGCTCGACATGAGCGGCTCGACGAAGAGCTTTCGTCAAAACATCGCTCTTTCGGCATCACGGTTCCTGGATGCCTTGGCTCAGAACGACAGGGTCGCCGTAATCGAGTTCTACAACAAGGTAAACCTCCTGAACGACTTCACGACCGATCGGCGGACCATACTTCACTCCATCACGGTCGCGAACGGTTCGGGTGATACGAACCTTTATAAAGGGTTTGAGCTTGCTTTGGACAAACTCGCCAAGGAAGGAAATCGTCGGAAGGCGATCGTCGTGTTAACGGACGGCGTAGACACAAAAGCACGTAACCAGGACCGCGACCTTCTCTCAAAGCTCAGCGGCGAAGAAGTATTGACCGCGATCAAACCTGAGAGAAATAATTCACTCTCCGCGATCTTGGACCGAGCCGACAAATTGGGGGTCACGATCTACCCACTTGCATTGCCGACGGGGGACCCGGCGAAACTCGCGGATCCGACCCCCATGCAGATCGCTATGTACACCGCGGCCCGGACCCGGCTTCAGCTTGTCGCCGATCGTACAGGCGGGACGTTGAACGCGATCACAAGGCTGGATGAAATGAGCAGGCTTTACGCATTGATCGCCGCCGACCTGCGAACGCTATACACACTTGAATACCAACCAGCGAATCCGGCGAGGGATGGAAAGTGGCGATCGATCAAGGTGGAGGTGTCCGACCCGAGCCTGATCGCCAGATCGCGACAGGGTTATTTCGCAAAGTAGAATCATCGCCATACCTTGACACGAATAAGCGAGATTCGTAATCTAATTATTCGCCTTGTGCACCCGTAGCTCAGCTGGATAGAGTGCTTGACTACGAATCAAGAGGTCCCATGTTCGAATCATGGCGGGTGTACCATCTTATTAAGAAAAACGGGCCGTGTAATTACACGGCCCGTTTTTCGTTGGCGCTATTCTTTAAGCCAGTCAGGTTTACTATCGAAAATCCGCGACAGGGAGTGACGCACCGAACTGCTGCCCTCCGCGAGCTCTCGGTGAAAATTGGCTTTCAGGCCGAAGCGTCAGATCACCTTCGGCAGGTGCCGTAAAGCCGATCTCTTGCATAGAGGTAGGGAAGAAATTCTGTCCCCGGTACCTTTCGGGCCTGCCGCCGATAATGACATTTCCGGTTACAACAGCGTCGGGAAAATAGCGATCGATGGTGGTGTTACCGGGCGGGGTGTTGTCTCCTTTGAAGCCATACTCGTTTTCGAAAACTATGTTATTGCGAAAAACGAACCCGGTGGAAGGATTGTTGTAGGCGCTGGTTATATTCCCGGAATTGATGATCGTGTTGTTCTCGATCACAAGCCCTTTCCAGGATGAGGACTTCATGAACCTGCCGCTTCCTTCGACCTCCTTCCTCCCGATCCGATCGAAGATATTATTCCTAATTGTCAGTCGATGCCCGCCGCTGCCCTCTTCCGCGAAAACACTTACTCCATTGTCGCTGTTACGGATTATGTTATCCGTGAACTCGATGTCTTCGATAATCGTAGCCGGTCCGTTATCCGCCCGTGTTGAAAAGAGTATTGCCGTACCGTCCTGCCCCATCGCCCAGTTGTTTGTCATCAGGTTGTTACTGACCTTGATTCGGCGGCCGTTCTTTATTTCGAACAGGTTTTTCACGACCCAATTCGTGCCGCGCCACTCCTCGGGTTTGTTGAGGTGGTTGCGTTCAACGACTATATCCGACGGGACAAGCTTGAGGGTCGAACCGGCGCCGCCGAAAAGGATATTTTCCGCAGCAGCTTCAAGGTAATTGTTTACGATCTCGATCGGGCCATCCGTCGCCCACGCCGCGATGGCCTGGCTTTCATCGCCCTCGCGCACGATCCCGGAAATGTGACTGTTAGCTATTTTTATATGTCGGCCATTCGCCGCAATGGCACGCCTTTGCCCAAGCGGTGAAGTCGCGTGAACATAGATCCGGTCGAACTCGATATGGTGGGGAATATCATCAGCATTTCGTTCCGATCCTGTGCCAATCTGGATGATGTTCCCGACGCCATCCTTAGTTCCTCCGAACTCGATCCCGATAATCCTATAGTGGTGCGCTCCTGGGGTCGTCATGATCACAGGAGAAGTCGAGTCGGAGGAGAGTTTTGGGAGCAGCGTTGAATATTTTGACGGATCGATACGTGTCCCTGTAGGGGGCAGGCGATCATCGGGAGCGGAAGTTCTTATAGTTATGTAGGCATCCCCTGCCTTTTTCGGAAGGACGAAGGATCCCTTGAAGATGGCTCCGGCTTCGAGCATCACCGTGTCTCCGGGAACCGCCCGATCCAATGCTGCTTGAACGTCCTGGTTGGCTTTTACGAGTATTGTCCCCGGTGCGGTGTAGGCAGGGGCTGCAGCGCTATTCCCTGCCGCACCGCACGCCGCACAAATTAGGGTCAGCATAGCAAAGACCAAAGTTGGAAGCGTTGCGAAGATCGCACGGCGATTTGCGAAGGAACCAGTTTTCGGGCCCTCAAAATTACTACTTGTCATAGGGATAGAATCGATCGTAACGAGGAATATTCATACTAAGTGTTACCTAGATGACAGACGAGTCACGATTCTAATCGGCTCGATAAATTGACAACGCATTTTTCAGGTTATAATCTAAATTTGAAGCTGAGCATCGTATCCACGGCGCAAATTCTCACCCTTGAAAGCCCATCAAGGTAAAAAGCTTCACCATTAGTCAAATCCAAGATCCATCGGCTTCGACAACGAAGCGGCAGCCACATTCCGAGACGTGACTTTAGCCAATTTGTTTCTAGCCCTGTTATACATCGGTCAATGTGATTAAACACTGTTTACGTCCCGTTGGCGCGGTGGTAGTATCCAGATTGACCGACCCTGTCTTCGACA
This sequence comes from Acidobacteriota bacterium, assembly GCA_023415725.1. Classification (GTDB taxonomy): domain Bacteria; phylum Acidobacteriota; class Blastocatellia; order Pyrinomonadales; family Pyrinomonadaceae; genus OLB17. The sequence continues at coordinate 44,089 of JAEZJR010000271.1, read as the reverse complement.
AGGTCGGCTCCCTTCAACGGATAAGATCCTAGATCTGATTCCCCATTGATCAGTTCCGCTGCGAAACGCAACGGCGCTCCTGACACAGAACGGATGTTTGACCGGCTCTCACACTCCTCCGGGTCCGTCCTCAAATAAATCTCTAGCAAGTTAAAGGGAAAAGAATCAATGTTTAAACTCTTCGTGTCAGAGAGTTTGGTCGCACTCGGTCGATTCCCCGTTGGACTTCGATCAACTCCCACCAAACTATCTCTATTTGTACTTACAGTCGCACTTACCGCTTCGACCATCACAGCCCAGGTCGCAGTTAAAACCGATCGAGGAGCCTATCCAGAAGGCACCGCCCCAGCGCTACCGAGCGCGGGGGGAAAGATCATAGATCCCGTTTTCGGCACTGAGATACTCCGCGTCACCGATGAGCGTGACGGTTCGAGTTTCGGTACCGCCTACGCATATTGGCCGACATTCAACTCGAACAGCACGCGCCTGCTCGTCCAGGACGAGAACGGCGCGGGCCTGCTTTACACATTCGACCCGAACACCTTCCAGATCGGTTCTAAGGAAAGACTCGCTTATCCGCCGGGAGACGGGGTCACTACCGATGAGGACGCAACATGGAGTTCCTCGGATCCGGATACTCTCTTCATTCATCGTGGTGCCATCATCTGGGCGTATAACGTCCGGACAAAGAGTTACTCCGTAGTCGGCGACATGACGTCTTATTTCCCGGCAGGCTGCTACATTTTTCAGATGAGCGTAAGCCGGGATGACGATACATTCGCGTTCACAGTCAGGAATCCTGATTACAGCGAGCGGGGCTATGCCGTTTGGAGGAGTTCCGCTAGAAGCGTGCTCTACTACATAGAAACAACGGAGCTTGACGAAACGCAGATCGACAAGTCGGGAAGGTATCTAGGCGTGAAAACCGGGCTCCAGGGTGCCGGGAAGATCCAGGCGAAGGTCGTCGATTTGAACACAATGAGCGTCACGAACTTGACCGACGACGCTCCGGGTTATGCTCCCGGTCACGGGGATTATGGCAGAGGCACCGTCATTGCTCATGATAACTGGACGAACCGGCTGACCTTCAGAAATCTCGCAAGCCCCCTCGCGATCACCACTGCGTTGTCTTTCGGAAACGACTGGGCTATCGACTACCACTTTTCCCTGCTCGCAGACAATGAAAGTTGGGGTTTGATGAGCGTCTACGGCTCGGGACCCGTGTTCGAGCGAGAGTTATTGATGGTCGCGACGGACGGCAGCCAGCGCGTTCGCCGCTTCGCGCACCACTACTCCCGCCTGATCGACTACAACGATACTCCCAGAGCGAACCTTTCGCGTGACGGGCGATTTGCTGCCTTTACATCTAACTGGGGCGGAAGGAGTCGACGCGACCTATTTATCGCAAAGGTCCCGGCAGACGGAACCGCTCCGGCTCCGACCCCATCACCCTCACCAAGCCCGTCGCCAACTGTGACGCCGACGCCCACGCCCGCACCCACGCCGACACCCGCACCAATCCCGTCGGCGTCGCCGTCGCCTTCCCCATCACCCACCGTCACTCCAACCCCTGCTCCGGTTTCTGATTCGGGCCCAGCGGTGAAGTGGCTAAACGTGCAGGGCACTCAGGGTTCCGTCGGCACGGTTTCTCACACCGGCGAGGTTTACAACGGCTTGGCAAGATCTACGCAGATCATTTCCACTAATTCTTATTTTGAATGGACCTACTCGCCCACGTCGGGTCGGATTTGGGCCGGGCTCGGAAACGGCTTCGACGAAACTCCAGGAACCGGGCCGTCTGACCTGCCGTTCTGTTTCGACGGAGGGATTATCAAGGAAATGGGGGTAAAGAAACTCTCACTGAATTTGGTCGAAGGTGACCTGCTCCGGATAGAGATAAACCGAAAAGGGGTAGTTAGCTACAAGCGAAACGGTAAAGAGATCTACCGTTCGTCTGCCCCCGCGATCGGGTTCTTTTATCTGGTCTTCAAATCGAGGGAGGTGGCGGGTACCAAGATCAGTAGTGCTCGATACAAAGGTATCAACTACGGGCAATAAGAAACCAATTCAACCGATAGAACCTAACACCGATCGGGCAGAAGGAGGCCAATAGGCCTCCTTCTTTAATTAGCCCATCGACTTCTTTGGGGAAGGAAGTTAGAAACGCCGGCTAACCACCCTTCGAATTCAACCTCGGACAGATGCATCGTATCGACGAGCCTTGGAATGAGGAACGGGTCGGTGGTAGAAGTTGTAAGGGCAGTCTCGCATGTCGTCGCTGAGGTAATTCCTGCCTCTTTGAGCCATGGAAACAGCTTTCGGGAATACTCCCCGCTTGGGTAACACAGGTGGTTCGGTCGCTTGCCGGTGACCGCTTCGATGATCGCGGAGTTCTCACTGATCTCACGCAGAAAGAGATCCCGCTCGTACGGTACGCGATGCCGATGGGTGTGTAATTGAACGTCTATGCTCGAAGCAGATATTTCTGCTACCTCTTTCTGATTCATCAGCGACATCGTACGATCCCGAACGAACTCTGTGAAATCGATCGAGAGTTGTTCCGCTATCCCAGCGAGCAGGTCGTTCTTCGCCTCAGCGGACAAGAGATTGACATCTGCGTATTGCACGATGTTTTTATGAGCCTTGATTCTCTGATCCTCATCTTTTAGTGAAAAGCTTATATTCATGCCGATGAGCGAGTGAAAGTCGATCGATCGCGAACGCCCTTTCCAAAGCAAGTAGTTCGCGGCGACTGGGAATACCGGCTTGTTGTACAAAGAATAGAAGGTCGTGAGGTAGACGGTAACCGGGAGTTTAAACTCCTCGATCAACGGGAAAGCCTTTTCATAAAAATTGTAGCCGCCGTCATCGAAAGTTATCGCAACCGCTCTCTTCGGCAACGAGTTCGAGTAAAGGCGGTCAAGGGCCTCACCCAGCGGCAGGACGGTGCACCCGTTTTCCCGAAGTAGTTCGAACCTCCGCCGTAAAAAGGCTTCGGAAACGAAGAGTGAGGGATTCCACTCGTGCTCATCATCGATAGAGACGCCGTGATAAGCAAGCACGAGCAAACGATCATTGCGGAAACCGCTCCGCATCAATAAATTGAAGGCACCGCTGCGCTTGGCCACGGTCAGCAGATTCTGTTTTGCGGTCTTCAACATATCCGAAAACTTGATCACCAGCAGATACCGTCGTAGTGGTCATCTGAACGTCGGTCACCAAAGATCCGAACCAGATCGATCACCTTTTTCCCGTCTTTAACGCGGTCGTTTATGCATTCGAATTCGGGCGCCGGGTTACCTATAACGACGACCTCCGAATCGGCCAGGACCGTGTCGACGTCTGGTGCCATCAGAGCCGCAATGTGCGGGATCTCGCGTTCGATGAATTCCTTGTTCGCCCCGACGAGTTTGGCGAGGGAAACTTCGCGGTCGTATAATTTCACACCGTAGCCTTTTCCGATGAGCCGTTCAATAACGGCCACGATCGGTGACTCACGCAGATCGTCGGTCCCTGCCTTGAACGCAAACCCAAGGACACCGACCTTCTTCTTTCCGGTACGCACGATCATTTGGATCGCGCGTTCGATTTGAATTAGATTGCTTTCGGAGACTGCGTCGAGGACCGGCACCTTTAGGTCCAGTTCCTTTGCTTTGTACTGAAGGGCGCGCAGATCCTTGGGCAAGCAGGACCCACCGAACGCGAAGCCGGGCTTTAAATAGTAAGGCGACAGGTTGAGCTTCTTATCCTCGCAGAACACCTCCATTACCTGATGGCTGTCTATGCCCATCTCCTTGCAGATGTTTCCGATCTCGTTCGCGAACGAGACCTTAAGGCCATGGAAGCAATTGCAGGCGTATTTGACCATCTCCGCCGCCTTAACGTCTGTGACGAACACCGGGGCGTTTATCGAACTGTAAAGTTCACGCAGCGTGTTCTCAGCGTGTTTTGAACCGGTGCCGATCAGGGTGAACGGCGGTGCGTAAAAGTCCTTGATCGACGAACCTTCACGAAGGAATTCGGGATTGATGCAAACGTCGAAGCCTTCGCCGTCCCTTTTACCTGATGCGGATTCGAGTGCCGGTTTCACCGTACCGTGGATAGTGCCCGGAAGCATTGTGCTTCGCATCACGACCGTATGCCTGGACTCCTTATTGACCAGAGCTTCCCCGATCTGTTGGCTGGAACGTTTGATGTAATCCAGCTTTAATGAACCGTTATCGTTCGACGGCGTACCTACGCAGACGAGTGAAACGTCGGTATTCTCGATAGCATCGTTCACGTCGACGGTCGCTCTCAATCGCCCCTCGCGCACGACGCTTTCGATCATCTCGTTGATTCCCTCTTCGATGATGGGTGATCGCCCCGAGTTGATGATGTCCACCTTCGTAGCGTTGACGTCAACACCGACTACCTCATGCCCCTCGTTCGCAAAACAAGCGGCCGAAACCGCTCCAACATAGCCAAGTCCAAATATGCTTATTTTCACAATTCGACTCTCTAAATAACCGTAAAGACTAAATTATTTGATGGAATACTGAAACCAGAGCTTGTAAAGCCTTATGCACCGACAGCGAGTGCGGACTCAGGTCTTGTCATTACGCCATCCCGCACCCCTTCGATAGCCATATGGCATTGTCTAACGAACTCGGCAGTGGCCGACTCCCAACCGAAGCGCTCACGCACGGTTTCTGCCGCACAATTTCCGATCGAAGCGGCAAGCTCCGGGTTTCGGAGCAACTGTATGACCGAATCTGCGAATTCGCCAGGAGCGTCCCGTAATATTATCTCCTCGCCTTCGCGAAGCGGGAGGCCCTCTGCGCCGATCACGGTCGAAACCACGGGTAGCCTCATCGCCATCGCTTCATAGATCTTCAGCCGCGTCCCGCCACCGATCCTGATCGGTACGATAAAGACCCGAGCGTCCGCCATATACGGCCTCACGTCGGGCACGCGGCCGGTAACGGTGAGGCTTTTGTCTCGTTCCGCTAGCTCCAGCAGTGTTGGGAACGGATTACGTCCCACCACCACCAGGGATGCGCCTTCTACCTGCTCTCGAACGATCGGCCAAACCTCTTTAGTAAACCAGTTGATCGCATCCTCATTGGGCAGCCAGTCCATCGAACCGGTGAAAACTACCTTCTTTCCGGTTTTCTCAGGGTAACCGTCAGGGGTGAAGTATGCTGTATCAACACCGGTGGGAACATCGGCTACATTATCGATGCGATACTCCCGAGCCATTGTCTCGGCATCTTCCCTCGACACCGCAACGACCCGATCGAATCGCATGCAAGCCTCTCGTTCGTAATCGGCCATTCGCTTCCATTGCGACCTCAGGAACGCGCGTTTGAGAGGATTACTGCTCACTTCATAGTGTCGTCGCCAGATCATAGCCTCGACATTGTGCTGGAAAAGGACGGTCGGGATTGAAAGATCCTCAGGCACGTTTACGGCTGGGGCGAGAAAATCGCAGACGAGCACATCATACTCGTCGCGAGCGACCGATTCTTCGATCGATCTTCGCATCTCGGGTGATACGTATTTCTGAAGAGCATACGGGAGCCGGGAAGCCGCATTTGAAGCAAGCTCTAAGTAGAATTTGCTCGAGAATTTCTCGGCCACCCTGTGTGGGATCGTAACGACTTGGTCGCAATATTCGGACGCCATTTCGATCGCGTCGGAATCTGCGGAACCATCGTCCAGCGTTAGATACGTGATCTGATGGTCCCTCTTAAGTTCCTTGAGCATCTGATAAGTTCGGATCTTTCCGCCCTTGTCCACGGGATGCAATAGTTCGGTTTTGAGCCACAGGATTCTCATCAGTTATTTAACGGACCAAGCTGAACGTCTTCCCCGTCGATGAATTTGCGCTGCCAGAGTTCGAGATTGAGCAGCGACCATAGTCTCTCATCGTGATTTATACCGGTCATGTGTTCACCGACCAGGCGATGTAGAAAGTCCGGTTCAAAGATACCGCGATCGAGTGCTCGTTCGGAGAGAACTAGTTCATTGATCAAATGCCTGTATTCTCCTCGGAACCACTTCCCGATCGGAACGGGAAACCCCATCTTGCTACGGCTCAAGATCGGATCAGGAAGAACGCCCTCCATCGCCTTGCGTAGGACGAATTTGGTAATACGACCACGAAGCTTCATTTCTATTGGCATTCGCGCAGAAAACTCGACCAGTTTATGATCCAGGAAAGGAACGCGACTTTCGATCGATGCTGCCATGGACATCTGGTCCTGTTTCATCAACAGCTCATGAAGGTAAGTCTTGGTGTCCGCGTACAACATCCTGTCGAGCAGAGTTTCTGCGTTACCCGATTCAAAGTACGCTCTCATTGTGAGATACGGATCAGCAGAGTTGACGATCCGCCCCGCTGCAGCCGATGTGAACATCGACTCCTGCATTGACCTTGGGAAGACGGCGAAATTGTCGAAGTAGATGCTCTCGATATCGGGCTCAACCGACAGAAAACTTCGATTCAATCTCTGAGCAAATCGTGAACTAGATGAAAGATTTCTAATTCCACCGGCGACTGCGCCCCGAGCGAAGGCCGGGGCGATCTTCTGGTAGGCCGTACCTAGCCTTAGATTTAAGAGGGTCTTCGCGTACCTTCCATAACCCGCGAGGCTCTCGTCACTTCCCTCGCCGGTCAGCACCACTTTCACGTGTTCGGCGGCGAGCCTGGATACGAAGTTCAACGCAACGCTCGACGGATGGGCAAGTGGTTCGTCCTCGTGCCAAACGAGTTCCGGCAAGGCTCTAAAGAACTCCTCAGGTGTAACTGTGATCTCGTGATGGTCGGTTTTGAATCGGTGTGCGACCATCCTGGCGTACGCGAGTTCGTTCGCCTCCCTTTCCGTGAAAGCAACGGAAAATGTCTTGATCGGCTCCTTTACCAACTGCGACATCACCGCTGCGATCGCGCTGGAATCGATGCCGCCGGACAGAAACATTCCAAGGGGAACATCGGCCATTAGCCGCATTTCAACGGATTCCCGAAACAATTCATACCACTCGCTAACCCAATCATTTGATGAACGGGCGTGGCCGTTCACCTTGGGTTCAAACTGGAGGTCCCAATAGCGCTCGATCTCCAGACGGCCCGCTTTCCATCGGAGAGCGTGCCCGGGCGGAAGCCGTTTTATGCTAAGGAATAGAGTGCTGTCGTCACAGGTTCCATGATTAGCGAGGTAATCACTGAGAGCGGCGTAGTTCAATTCCGGCTTGACGGCCGTTGTCGCCAGAATAGCCTTTATCTCTGAAGAGAAGAAAAGATTCCCGTTTGCGTCGTGCAGGTAATAAAGCGGCTTAACACCTAACCGGTCGCGAGCGATGAAGAGTTCGTTTTTGTTTGCATTCCAGACAGCGAACGCGAACATCCCGCGAAGTTTATGCACGCAATCTGGTCCGTATTCTTCGTAAAGCCTCAGTATGGTCTCTGTATCGCAGGTGGTCTTGAAGTTGCGCCCCCGCTCGACCAAGTCCGATCGGGACAGAAGGTGATCGTAGATCTCACCGTTGTAGACGATAACCCGCGACCCATCGTCGCTGTACATCGGCTGCTGGCCGTTCCTTAGATCGACAATAGACAACCGACGATGCCCCAAGCCTATGTTTCCGTTAATATAAATGCCAGCTTCGTCAGGACCGCGATGGTTTAAGGTATCGCGCATCCTGATCAATTCCGCTCGGTCGACCACACGCGACCTATCCGAATATAAAATGCCGTTTATGCCGCACATCGATTTCTGGTATAAGAATGCCTAGCCGGCGCCCAGAAGGTGCCGGACTGCGGTAGATCATTGAAAGATGAATACCGAGGTCTGCGAATCCGTTGGGGGCCGATAGGGTAACTGTATTGAATTATTTCACGGCTGTTGAGTCGACAATTGTAGGCTGGCAAACATTAATCACAAATGATTGATACTATTGGTGATAACAAAATTGCCTGACGATCGTATCATGAGGCGGAGCCGTTTTGTCGGTGTGACGGAACCGTATCGGAAAGAGACCGACCAATCTTCGATAAGCCACTCAAACCTTTGACTGCCAGAGATACTTGCCTCGACTTTCGCAAATGGCTCGTCTCCGTCGAAGACCACAACCGAACCGGAATCGACCTTCGCTTCAAGTTTCGGTGCGAGAATGAAGTTCAGTTCAAACGAATTTTCACCAACACTAGCAATCCGGTCATGTATTGCGATTCCGCCAAGAATTGAAAACTCAACTTCGCGAGCGTAGTCGACCCCAAACTCGCGGAAACCATCGGACGCTCCGGCGAAACGCACAACGTCTCCATCGTCGCTCCACTCGACGAGGCTGCTTTTCGCAGTCGTCCGCCAAGAAAATGGCCCCGCGGGCTCGGAACTGCCTTTTCCATTTACAGTCAGGCAATTGTGCGCGGCTGTCGAACGGAACCGATCACGTGCGGCGAGATCGGACGTATAATTGAACGTACCGGAATCGATGAACAAGGGGAACCCTCGGAACGATACGATCACATTCAACGCGTCAGCGTGGGCGTGTCCACCGTTCAAAAACCCATGTGGACCGCAATCGATCACAATATGATCTGCCTCTGAATCCCAGGAGTTTCGTGCTGCGAATATTCCCCCATTGGCAAAGGCGCGGGAATTCTCGGTTGGCACTGCCGGCATTATCGAATCGAATTTCTCCAGGCCCTCTTGTCCCAGTAGCCACAAGAGTTCTGGCGACGGATCGGGGGCCACGTACTTCAAATCGCCACGTTCAAACAACGTGGCCCCCAGAGCCATGGTAGGGCGGAAATCGTCAATGGGAGTAGAGTCTAGAAAAAACAATCGCCCCCCATCGTCGTCACCGAACAGCGGCGTTTTTCCGTTGGGTTGGGTTATATGCAGCATGTGGTCAAAAAGCAACTCAAGCTTTCGTCGATGCTTCGGCTCAATTTCCTCACACCAAAGGCTACGTAGGATCAGAAGATTTGAATAAAAGTCGGCCGTGTAACGGTGGTAATGGCTCGATTGTTCACAATAGACCCCGTCGTCGCCCACATGAACGTCGAAGGTGTCCAGCAGGATCTTATAACCAAGTTCTTTCCATCGAGATGCTTCAGGCAATTCAGGAAGAAATGATCCAAGGTAATACAGACCTAAGGCCTCGCCGGTCAAATGCGTGTTCGGGCTGAAGTAGGTTGAAAGGTAGGTTTCGAGATGCCGCCCGTTCAACCGCATGAACATCAGCATCTTTAGAAGCAAGGCCCCTGTCATTTGGCTGGAGTCTTTGAAGAAATGAAAGGCCCAAATCCACGAGATCGAACGAAATGCGAGCTCAAGGCTGGAGAGCCAGTTGACTCCGATCTTGGGCGGATTATTGTCGAACCAATCGCTCAAGTGACGAGAAAACGTTTCGGCATAACGTTCATCGCCAGTCAGCAAGTACGCTTGGCCTAGAGTGGCAAAATATTGATGTCGGTTGAGTTCCCAAATGACCTTCTTGTCGCCAGTCTCGGCTGCGCTGATCTCTTCGATCCGTGACCAGTGGATCCTAGGGGAGGTTTTTCCGGAGATCGGATCGAAATGCCAATCGGGAACCGCCTTCTTAAAATAAAGATCTCTGTATCCGAGCAGGTCGTGGCTACCTCTGAGGATACGATCCGCGAGGCCGAGCACTTGGTCGACGTGTTCCGGAAATCTTTGTCTTGTTATCGCGATCGTTCGATCTAGAGAGTCAAAGGATGAATAGAACGGTACAGTTCGTGATCTAAAATGATCTAGCAATTCATCAGGACTCGTTATTTGCCCACGAGAAAAAGCACGCAAGAATTTTTCTGATTCAAGAGAGCGGGCACCATCTCGTAATCCGATCGATTCAAGCTTTCGAGACAGATGCTGACGCGACCGATCAGTAATTTCGGCCCAACTCTTATTACCCAGTTTTCGAACTACGTTGATCAATTCTCGACACTGGCGGTGAGATTACTTTCAGGTGCAGCAACGGAAAGGCTCCCCCGAGCTTCCACCAACTCTTGATATAGCTCAACCCACTGGCTGCGAACACTCTCCCAGGAGTAATTGGCACAATCCGCGAATGCGTGTTCAATAAGCCCTTCCGCAATCTTCGGATCATCGAGAAGCCGAATCGCCTCCAGCGCCAACCCCTCATGGTCGCCGACTTCGACAAGAAGTCCATTTCGTTCGTGTTGAACGATGTAAGGGATGCCGCCGGCGTTGGTCGACACAACGGGGAGGCCGCTCGCAAACGCCTCGATTATCGAGTTCGGCATGTTATCGAGGTTCGGGGTGTTCAGATATATATCCGCCTGATCATAGATGCCGGGCATTTCTGACGGCGGAACAGAACCAAGAAAATGTACTTCCGTCAATCCTAATTCCTTTACGAGTTTCTCGAGAGTTCCTCTCTGACTGCCATCGCCAACGATCATCAACCGCGCATATGGAATTGCTTTCTGGATCTTGGCAAACGCTCGAATCACGCATCCAACATTATAAAGAGGCTCAAGATTCCTGTTTGAAAGGAATACCGGGCGAAGTGGGCTGCGACTCCGAAATCTGAATTTCCCCGTATCTACAACATTGAAGATAGTATGGGCAGTTACATCATGCTTTTTGAATACATCAACCAAATAACCTGATGGAGCAATTACGCGGTCGAAGAGTTTGACGGTCGAGATCGCGGTCTTCCACCGAGTGAAGTGGTCATCCGCTTCTCCGCTCCTGTAATTCAGCACCGTCCTTTTGCGGAACAAACGTGAGATCGCTACCGCTGGAGTAGGGGCAAGGACGAACGAAAAATAAGACGCGGAGAAGATATGTATAACGTCGTATCTCGGAATCCGGGTCAAAAGATCATAGAGATATTTAATTGTTGTTACGGCAGTGCGTAGATACTTGACGGACTGGAGTCTCGGTAGAAATCTAGGATTGATCGCCTGTAGGTCAAGCTGGACTTCGGCGTCATTTTGGAACTTTTCAACAAGCAACCGCGCCTGCACTGTCTGTCCTCCGACTATGGGAAGGTCAGGTCCTACGAGCAACACACGGATCGGCCCATTCTGTTCCGTCTTTGATGACATCGCTCTAAACTCGCCCCCGTACCTTGATCCTTCGTTTCATGCTTAGGAGCTCATCGTATAAGCCGAGCACCTGACCGAGTTGTGCCGAAACCGAATACTCCTCGTTGACGATGCCTTTTCCTTGCTCACCGAACCTATCGGCAAGATCCGCATCATGCAATAAAGTCAGCACTCTTTCGCACGCCATTACGTCATCATTGGAAGGTACCAGAAATCCTGTCTTTCCATCTCGGACGATTTCGGGGGTCGCTCCCACATTCGTAGCGACAACGGGCTTGGCCGCGGCCATATACTCAAGGACCGAATTTGAGAAGCCTTCCGACCGTGAGGTCAGCATACATACATCCGAGATCGAAAGAAGAGCAGGCACATCATCGCAGCGGCCAATAAAGTAAGTGCTTTCTGCAACTCCACGTGCTATCGCTTCGGACCTCAGGGATTCTATCAGTTCGCCTTCTCCAGCGATCACGAACGCCACGTTGCCGAATTGGCCTTTTACATGTTGGGCCGTGCGAAGGAACATGCTGTGGTTCTTCACCTCGCTGCGCAAATTCGCAACGATCGTGATGACCTTCTTGTCTACAAGTTGCTCCAATCCCAGCCGTCTTAAGCGATCCAGCTTAGAGACTTTCGTTTCAGGCTCAAACTGGTTTAGATCTATTCCATTGCATATTTGGACGATCTTTCGTACTGGAACTCCCTTCATGACGAGCGAGGCCCTAACGGCATTGCCGTTCACCACGATACGATCCGCGACGCGAAAAGCCTGACGCTCGACAAGCATCTGATTCCGCGTTTTGCTGAAAGTATTGCGCTTCGATGCGATACGCACCGGAACACCAGCAAGGAATGCAGCCAACATCCCAAAGGTGTTGGTATAGAAGTCGTGGGTGTGAATGATGCTGATCTCTCTTTCCTTAATGTAAGCGATGCACCGCCGGATCTGCGACCAGAAGTTGACGTCATAAAAGCTGTTCAGTCTGAATTCAGGAATATCTTCACCACTTATATTCTCAGCCTCAGGTCGAAGTGGACCCTTGTCATCGAGGCATCCGATATAAACCTGATAGTTCCCGTTTTCTTTGATATGACGTGAAAGCTGCACAGCCTGGCGTTCGGTGCCACCAACTTCAAAGCTGTCGATGAGTTGTAGGATGTTTCGTTTCAATCCAGTACTAGGTCTCGTTAGTTTTCAGATAACAGCTTCGGGTATCTTCTGCTTATTGTTTTGTGATCACCACCGAAGGTGTCAGCACATTCGTATCAGGAAGATAACCGGTCACGCGTAACCCTAGCGGCTCTATCTCCCGTTTAAGGGTCCGCTCGGTCTGGAAGATCTCACCAGCCGCCGTAAATGGATCATATGTTTGCCTCCCGGTTAATTGATACACATATCCTGCGTACAATACCCTCGCAGCGTAGATGGAAGATTTCGGGTACGCTTCGACGATCCCAGACCGCAATTTGTTCCAGTAATAATTTGGGCTCTGGTACTTAAGAAGAAACTTTCCCCCGGGCGCCATTACCCGAGCCATTTCCCTGAGTGCGGACTTATTGTCCATGAAGCTTAGGGCAACGCGGCAGATCAGCACGTCGAATGTTTCGTCAGCGAACGGGAGATGGTTCCCCGAAGCTCTAAGGAAAGTGACCTTCTCGATCAACCCTTCCTCGGAATACAACTGCCGACCGACTTGGCCTACTTCAGGCATGACGTCGATACCAACCCCCTCTGCTCCTTTCGAAACGAAGGGAAGCATTTCTTGCCCTGCCCCACAACCGATGTCGAGGGCCCGACGTACATTAACTTCTGACACAGCGTCCAGCGATGCTTTCCAGCGCTCCGGACTCTGCCGGAATTTTTCCCACTCATGACTTAGGTAGTCATTGTAAGTTGGAAACCGGTTGTTGATCTGTACTCTGTTTTGAGGTTTTCCCATTGCGTTAATAAACTCAATTCTCAATCGGTTGTTCCACTTATTACTCGCGGACCGAATAACCACACCCGGACGCCCTGGCCCCGTGCGACGATCCGGTCGAAGGCTGATCTTATTCTTGAAAGTTCCTCACGGTCGATCGCGTCAAATCTAGCGGCGAGTGCCAGATAGACCCCACCGTAAACCAGGGCAGAGATCCCCAGGAGAATACTTCCCGCGGCGAAATCCCAACCCGATCTAAAGCCCAAATGCGCGAGGACCGTGCGGCAGAGATCCGTCAGCGCCGTTAGTATTATGTTGGCCCCAGTAACATAAAGGAGAAGCAGTACGGCCCCGGAGGCGGTGGCGGCGATCGCCACGCGGCCGACGCCTGCGAAGAGCCTTATGTCAGACGGTTGAAATCCAAGCAGACGCGAGACCCGCCATACAGATATCAAACGTTCTATCAGTACGAAGAAAACAACTATCGATATCACGCCAGTGAGCCCAAAGTCTTGCACTCCGAAATATAGAGATGTTGCAAGTCCGGCGACCACAACTATCCTAACCTTGGTAAGGAAGGAACCCAGTTCTTTGAACGAACGCTCGAGAGGATCCAGTATCAGGCAATATAACGGCAATAACAGCAAATTGATTCGAAAAACTGGGATACTTGCCGCGAATTTACTTGTGAACAGTGTTGTAACGAATACGTCGGCTACGATCAAAAGGAAGACGAACATCGGCAGGTACAGAAAGGCCAATTTATGAACGCCGCGGGCCGTCATCGCCAGCATCTCTCGGGTACGGCCCTGGGACTGCAACTCGCTCATCCGAGGAAGCAGTACGGCGGTGATCGATTCGTATAACGCCCAGATCAACGGAAGTTGGAAGCATCCGTAGGCGTAGACGGCATAATCGACAGTGCTGAATTCGTGTGCGACGAAATAATGATGCAAATCTGCCTGAGCGTTGTAGAGCAAAGCGGCAAAACCGAACGGCAAGGCGTACCTTAAATGTTCTTTAAAGAACTGCCAATTAAAAGCCATCCAAAAACGCGGAAAACGAGAATTCAGAAAAATCATCAATACCACGGCCTGCCCGACCCCGTGGACCACAGCGGCATAGACTATCGCCTCCGCAGATTCGAATATTACCGCCGCCCCTCCCATAACTGCAGCCCGGCTAAGTTGTGAAAAGATGATGATCCCGGTCGCAAGCTTTGCTTCCCTGTTCGCTAAAGCGGCCGTTTCCAGGAACGTCGAGAAGATCGCGAGCCAGATCGCCAACCCGATCACCGGTGCGAGCGAAGCCATTTGATCATCACGGAAAAGTGCCGTCAGAATGCCGGGATTTGTGAATAAAGCGATAAATGCCAAGCCACCGGCAAGGAAGTTGAAGACAACTATGTTTAGGATCGCTGATTCACGGTATTCCGGTTTCCTATTGAGAAAGTAATAGGCGCTCATGCTGAATCCCATCGGAATGATGGAAGTCGCGCTCACAATAACAAGAAACGCCTGGCGATAAATTCCGACAGACTCTTGAGTAAGGTGCCGCACGACAAGAAGCGGAAGGAGTACGCTCAACACGAAACCGATGGTCTTTGCAGTCAAGATCCAAAGACTCTGCTTCGTAAGTGAGTGTTCCGTATCTTTCAACGGTACGGACTCCTTTTCTAATATTTCGACGCCGTTCTCCATGTTCAATCGCGAATCGGCTCCCACCGCGCGAAACGTTCCCCCTTTAAAAACTTGTAAAATCCCGCGACCGAGGCGAGATTGGCAAGGCAAAAGTACCTTGGGACCGTAGCAATCCTGAGATCCACGCCCCATTTCTGGATCGCCCAGTCACCGGCCGCGATGAAATAAAACAACAACTGCAATGCAAAGATCGTCGCGTAAAACATCGAGCCGACCAGAGCGCCGGAGGTGACCAACATGATGATCAAAAAAAGCGGTACGGCGTATCGCAGCAATTTGTGCGACAGGAGCTGGACCGCGTAGAAGCCCGCGTTGAGAGGATTCATCATGTCACGGTTTCGCCAAAGATCGGTGAAGGTTTGTGAGATTATCCTGACACGCATGCGGAATTCTTCGGTCGTCCGGGTGTTGGTGTCCTCGTAGCATACAGCCGACGGTTGATATACAGTTCGCAAGCCCTGGCGATAAACGATCGTGCATATAAGGAAATCCGAACAGGCTTCCTCGTACATAGGCACATATGCCGATCTCCTTACCGCGTAAATGCATCCGGACACACCGATCAGTGAACACGCCCGGCTTTCATTTTCTTTGAGAAATGTTTCGTAGCTCCAATATTTCTTAGCGCCCTCGCCCACTCCTGATCCAGCCTTATCCACGTAAACCAAGCGTCCCGCGACACAGCCGACCGTAGGATCGGCAAAATTCTGCATTATCTCTCGCAGGACATCTGCCTTGTAGATGGAGGTTGCGTCGGAGAACAGAATAATCTCGCCCTTCGCGGTTTGGACCGCTGCGTTCTGAGCGGCGGTCTTGCCGCGCCGCTCGCTCTGCCGTAACAACCTCACACCACTAGATGAAAACTCACGAACGATCTCGTCTGTACGATCGGAGGAACAATCTGAAACAACAATGATCTCAAGCCTGTTCTCTGGGTACTCCAATTCCAACGTATTCTGAAGTTTTGCACCGATGTCCCTTTCTTCGTTGTAGGCAGCAATGATAAGAGATACTGTAGGCTCGAAAGTGTTTCCCGCAACGCGTCGCGGGAATAAGCGACCGACCAGGTACACCAATATCGGATAGCCGATATATACGTATGCCACTAGCCCAGCTGCACTCCAAAAGATGATCTCAAGCATCAAGGTCATAGCGGATCACGATCGGACGTCGACAGATACACGGACGTTCCGTTCCGCGTGAAGCCGCCGCAAGCAAATTGCAAATGCTATCGGGTAATAGGCGTACCAGTGGTATGCAACCGAACCGAAAAAGCTCGAAGCCATGAACGCCGCCAGCGCTGCCTGGACCCCGATGGCCATAAAGTAGTTCCACGAATGCTCATTCGCCTCATCCAACTCCTGTTCGATCAAGCCGAGTTTTCGATACGGACTGAAAAGGAGGATCAGGTATGCTCCGAAACATAACCATCCAAGTTCAGACGAGACTTGAGTAAAGGAGTTGTGTGTCTGACGGTTTCCCTGCCCCACGACCGGGAAATTGCCGATTCCGATGCCTTGCGGATTTCGAATCGTTACTAAGATGGACCGTTTTAACAATTCCGTACGCTGATTGGAGGAGCCCACTGGATCGAGAGCCGTATCGAATATCGACATTATCCGAACCCCGTAGTTGCTCGGAGCAAACGCCAGAAAACTCACGCCGAACAGCAAGAGTATCATCACGGCCTTCAATCTCTTGCGCCGGCCCAGTTTCCAAGCCAAGACGCCGCCTGCAGCCATCAATCCAAGAAATCCCCCGCGCGACTGGGTTACCATGTTACCCACGATCATTGCCGCGGTGAACCCGAAATATGCGGCCTTTAATAGAAAATTCCGTGTAGAAAGACCCAAGACCACCGCTAATGGAGTAACGATAGCGAGGTGCATTGCGAGGTCGTTCGGGTTCCCGAACATTCCGCCGAAATCGACGCTTACACGATAACCTTCCGTCTTGAATTCACCTTTTTGGTAAAGGTCGATCGCCTGATATGTGAGCATCAGACCGACGCCGATCGCGAGCCAAACCAGGCCTTTGATCCTACCCTCCGTGCGTAGCGTGTTGACCATAATAATGAACATCAACACGACCTTGATGAACACTTCAGAGAAGGTTTGCCATGCCAATCCGGGCTCTTTAGCGATTGGAATGGTCAACACTCCCCAGACCGCCATGAAAAGAATGCACTTGACCTCGGTGGTCATGGCGGTGAGGTTTCCTTCGCTCGCGAACTGTGTCGGCAGATAAATAAGCAACGTCACAATGGCGATCACTAACGCTAGTGAACTTAGGCCTGAAAGTGCGGGGAAAAGTTCATACGGGCGGAAATAGAGCGTTGCGGTAAACAGAAACACGCCGATGTAGGTCAACGTATGGCCGCGTTTTAGGAGCCAGTTTTCACTTTGAAGGATCTCGGCTCGTTTCTCTTTTTGCTTTTCTGCCTTGGAAATGGGGGTGTAAAGCGGAGCCCTGCCGGCATTCTCCGCATCTGGAGACACCGGCCTATCCGGAGTGGGTGAGACGCTGACCGCCCCGTGATTTCGCAAGGGGTGCATTGACCCTTGAGATCTCGAATCTCCTAGGGTCGAGGCAGTCGCACCATCGTTGCCGCGCGCCGGGGGCGGCTTCAGTCGAGCGTAAGCAACTGCGAATTTGTTTTCGGAAACCTCCGATCTAGCCCCTGACATCTGGTGTTACTGTGTGATCTCCTTGGAATTTTCTTTACCCAGTTCGTTTACAAGGATGATTCCACCGAAACCAATTGCGACAGCGCGACTCTTCGATGTGCTTACGGACTCGAGCCGGTGTTTTGTTTCCGTAGGCTCGACGCTCCAGTCTTTGCCGGAATTGGAGGTGCTGACCACTGTGCCGTTGTCTCCTACCGCATACCCGGATGTTGCGCTATAAAAAGACACGTCGGTGAGTTCCGATCGCACAGGTGTAGTCTGCAGGCCCCACGATTGCCCGCCGTTCTGTGTAAATAAGATCTTTCCCTCTGCTCCAACAGCCCAGCCCTTCTTTTCATCGGCGAAAAATACTGAATTGACTTTCGCCCTATTCGCTGCGGGAGTTGTCGCCAATGCCCAGTTCGCCCCCCAATCGTCCGTTCGAAGGGCTGTACCACCACCGCCTACTAGTACGAGTGTCTTATCTGCAAGGATACGGCCGTCAAGCATGAGGTAACGGACCGGCAGCGGATATTTTCGCCACGACTCTTCGTTCTCCACCGAACACCATACCGCTCCTCCCTCGCCTACCGCGCATCCGAAATTAGAATTCATGAAGAAAATTCGAACCACGCGATCACGGCCTTTGAAGGCCTCTTTACGCTGCCATGTCTTGCCTCCGTCCACTGTGATCATCAGATATGAAACAGAATCGCCGGACCCAAAGATCGAACCTTCGCAAAGTAGCCAGCCATGTAAAGGATCCGAAAAATAAACGTCGCGAATGGTATCTTGAGTGAACTTTTTAGCGGCGACCCATGTTTCTCCTCCGTCCTCGGTCGATAGCAACGTGCCTCGACTGCCGACGATCCAACCTTTCCTGTCGTCTACAAAATGGATCGCGTGAAGCCAAGCCATCGTGCCAGACGGATACTTCTTCCACTCGGCCCGGCTAACCCCGGCAAGCAGGAATATAAGAATGAACGGAACTATCCTCGATGAACGAGACATATAAGTCGATGCCCCTTGTCATTAGAACGGCGAACCAAAAAGGATACGAAAAGCGCTTGCTTTGCCGAGGATCCCAACGATCTTGCTTAAGCTCCAGCGTTTCTCCGGGATCACGATCTGGTCGCCTGGTGCAAGGTACGGCACTTCGGCCTGCCCCTTCATAACCTTTTCCATATCAATGACCTGTTGACTGAATCCATTAGCGGGATCAAGCCTTATAAGTAGAACTCGATTCTTATCTCCTTCCTTACTTATTCCACCGGCCTCCGCGATCGCTTCATACAGGTTGTACCGGCGGTTCATCACTTTCACCCCCGGACTCTCGACCTTTCCGAGAACGCTGTAGCGGGCCGAACCGACCTTTTCAATCGTGACCGTGACCTGGGGATCGATAATGTACTCGTCAAGTTTTTGCTTGATCTCCGCAGCGACCTGATCGACGTTTTTTCCCCCTACGAAAACGCCGCCGGGAATTAGCGGGTATGAGATTCTCGCCGTCGGCGGGATCACGATACCGGTTTTCGAATAGTTTGCCTGCCCGAAGACTTCAACCGAGATCACATCTTCGGGGCCGAGATGGTACTCACGAAGATAGTTGTTGTAGTAAGGCAGAATTGCAGCCTCTTCTTCCGATTCCGATTCAACCCGCGATCGGGCTGCCGGATCCGGCGTCGCTTGAACCTTGGCGGATACGCTGGCTGTTTTGTCACCGCCGTTCGATCCTTTTGGCAGCCCCGACGAATTCGGAGTCTGAGCGCTGATCACCGTGCTAAGTGTAAAAAGCATCAGTAACGAGCTGGCGGCGGAAAAAACAGAGCTTTTGTGTTGCATTCCTACTCCTATTTGGGGGCCGGTCTGGCCGGCTATGTAACCTACCTTGCACCTCTTCCGAACAATATCGTCTTGATGGTTTCGAAGAGTATGATCACGTCTAACACTATCGATTGATTCTTGATGTAATAGAGGTCGTACTCGAGTTTCCTTCGTGCATCTTCGATCGAGGCTCCATATGGATACTTGATCTGGGCCCACCCCGTTAGACCGGGATGCACCAAATGTCTGTGTTCGTAGAACGGAATCTCCGTGGCTAACATCTCCACGAAATGGGGGCGTTCGGGACGAGGTCCGATAAAGCTCATGTCGCCCTTAAGGATGCTCCAGAACTGCGGTATTTCATCCACTCTGATCTTTCGAATGATCCGCCCAACACGAGTCACCCGATCATCGTTCGGCCGCGCCCACACCGCATCTCCATTTTTTTCGGCGTCGACCCGCATAGATCGGAATTTGATCACCTCGATCAAACGACCATCTTTCCCGACCCTCTCCTGTCGATAAAGGATCGGGCCTTTCGATTCAAGCTTGATCAAAATTGCCGTGACCAATACGATGGGACTCGAAACCACCAATCCGATAAGAGCCAGAAATCGGTAAAACACTTCCCTTGCTGCCGCCTTGAGCTGGGTATCGTGTGAGCGTTGCGAGAATATCACCCAGGATGGATGAAACATTCCGAGATGGATCCGGGCAGTAACTCGTTCAAAAAATGACGGAAACTCCTCGATCGTGACCCCGCCCGAGAGACGCATCCGTAGAAGAGCTTCAGTCGGAAAGGATCCGTTCAGCTGCTGCGTGTTGATAACTATCGAATTGATGCGTTCGCTTTCGACCACGTTCTCCATGTCCTCCAGCGAACCTAGGCTGCGGGCGTCCGGAAGTCGCCGCTTGAGGGCGTCGAAATCACTCGAAATGAACCCAGCTATTCGGTATCCCGCATCCACACGCTTAGTCACTGCTCTTGCAGTATCTACGGCGAGCTCGCCGTCGCCGACGATAAGGACCTTCTCACCGATCTCCGGGTGGCCCAAAAGGAAATGGAGAGCGGCACGGAGGAACAAAAGCAGGAACAACGAAAATGCGATCGAATAGATCGCAGTGCCACGCCCAATTTCCAGGTAAGGCACAAAGTAATAAAGCAGGGCCATCGCGAGCCACGAAGAGCCCAGTGCCTGGATAGCTCTGAGCATTAGTTCGCGACGGTTGCTTATCACTACAAAGTCGTAAAGGTCGTAGAGATACAGCGCTACCAGGCTTACAAGCACGATGGGGATCAACCTTATCCATCCATCGCTCTCAGCCAGATACGTACTCGAACCGTCAGGGCCGAGGCGCAGCAAAAGCGCCGCCAGCACAGCCGTTACTATCACGACCATATCGGCGAGGATCAGATAAAATGTTCTCCGGCTAATTCCTTGAGCCATACTGATCCGTCAGTTTTGAGAAGAGTAGGGTTATGTGAATCTTCTGATCAACGTTTCGCAGTCGCGTAATACGGATAGTCGTAATATCCGTTCTCAATGAGAGACTCATCTGATCTATTCAAAACAACTCCAAGCATCCGTTCTCTCGGAACGGACTCCAATACTCGATCTACTTCTTTGTAGTTTGTCTGGTTGGACGCAACGACCAACAGCGCGGCGTCCGCCTGATTTATCAGCACCGCCGCATCGGTGAAGACACCAAGGGGAGGAGCGTCGATTATTACGTAGTCGAACATCTTCCGAGCTTCCTCGAGAATATGTGTGAACATCGGCCCAGAGATCAATTCGGCGACATCCGGCCGCGCCTTTCCACCAGGCAGAAGATAGAGGCCGGCCGGCATTACCTTGACGATCCCCTCGGAAAGGCTCATCGAACCGTCCAATACGTTTGATAGGCCGTCTGACAAATTCAGGCCTAGATATCCGCTGATGCTGGGCCGACGAAGGTCGCAATCGATCAGCAGTGAACTGACTCCTTCAGTTTGTGCAAGAAGCCATGCAAGGTTAAGGGCGGTAATCGATTTACCCTCGCCCACGCCCACACTAGCGATCACGATGGCCTGGAGAGTTTGGAGCTTGCTTTGCCTTAATAGCTGAGTTCGGAGGCTTCGGTATTCCTCGCAATAAAGCGATTGTGGTTGGGTGACGGAAACCGCGTGTGGATCTGCCGCCAAAACATCGATCGCGATCTCAGGAATTCCCGATAATATTTCGTCACGTGATCCAAATGCCGGATCGATCGGTATAGCCGGGTCGATCCCGTTAACGGTAAACTCAACCGTATCAACAACACCTGATCGAAGGGAGGACGCCGGGCCACCGATCCCAAGGTTCGTGCCCGAGAGAATGCCCGGAAGGGCGTTTCCGCCAGCGGTACTCGCGGCCACATCGCTGCTTTTGTTATTGGGTGCCGTCTCGCGCTCGAGTTTGGCCCTCTGGAGTGCCTGAAGGTAGCTCATGTTTTACCTATAGTTGCCGAAAGCAAGTTCAATCATTTCAAATGGGTCAGACAATTATGGTATTGCCCAAGACACCCAATAACATTGCTATCCCTACATGGTTTTCTCTGACGCGGCATCAGTCGACGAATTACGCAGTAGTTCTTGATCGTCTGAGTCGATCAAATCAGCCTTTCCGGTGGTGCTGAATGCGCGGACGGCGACGTTTTGCGACGCTTCGCTGCCGCTTATAAACAGTTCACCCGGCATCATGTCGAGATTGTCGGCGACCTCCTCGATCAGCATCCGTTCTATCGTCCACACCCCAACTCCGAAGGCGGCGATCATCGCGTTATCGCACAGATTGTTCACCTGCCTCGGAATCCCCTCTGAACAAAGGTGGATCATTTCGACGGCTTGGCGGGTAAAAATACCGGGTTCAGATGCCCCAGCGATCCTGAGGCGTTCGGAAATGTAGCGTTCCGTCTCGTCAACATCGGAAAGGACCGGCATAACGCAGCGAACCGCGATACGCTGTTTTAGCTGTCGAAGATTCGGTTGCCTCAACCGCTCTCGGAGTTCGGGTTGGCCGGTAAGGATCACCTGAAGGTGCTTGGCTGAATCCGACTCGAAATTGAGTAGAAGCCGTATCTCTTCAAGAACGTGGTCCGAAAGTTGATGGGCCTCGTCTACGATCACGATCGTTCGAAGACCGCGATCGTGTCGGATCCTCAACAATGCTCCTAATTGGGAAATAAGATCAGCCTTATTAGTCCAATCACCGATCAGCAAACCCTCCGTCAATTGGTGATAGAATTCCTCGATCGACAGATGGGGATTGAAAATGTAGGCGGAGCGCACACCCCGGTCCAAACGACTAATGATCCACCGTAACGCCGTGGTCTTGCCGGTTCCCACCTCCCCAGTCAGTACCATCAATCCTTTCGCCATCTCGATTCCGTAACAAAGACCGGCCAACGTTTCGTTGTACCGCGGATTAGGAACGATAAAACGAGGGTCTGGCGTGAGGCTGAATGGGTATTCCAATAGTCCAAAGTGCTCTTTGTACATAAATAATGGCCTACTCCCAGGGATGCTAGCTCAGCCGCTCGAACAGTCTGGAAAACTGCAGAATAGCTATAAGTAACGGAATGAAAATAATGCTAGCCGCGACACCGGCCAACAACTTCATCTTGTAGATCTGCTTTTTTTGCGCAGCCTCTCCGTCAGTGAGCATCGGGGGAATCGTGGCAAGGACGGGTAGCCCTGTATAGTGTTTCGCGTCCTCGACGTTCTGTATGGTGAAGAATCGCGGCATTTCATAGAAACCCGCGAGAAGCAGACCAAGAGCCAGGCCGATGCCGCCTCCCATCATCGTGAAGATCGGCTTCTTCGTCGCGTTCACCGGGGCTTGGGGTAAATTTGCAGAGTCCACGAGCCTAATGGTCTCACCCTGATAATTCTCTTCTCTTTCAACGTTCCCCTGCGCGGTGTTGTACTTCTTGAGTAGTTCGTCGTAAATCAACTTCGCAGATTGGTATTGATTGTCGATGCCGGCGAGTTGCACCTTAACGTTTGGGATAGTGTTGATCTTGGATTCCAGAACGTTGACCGCCGCAGCGTTCTGGCGCATCTCCTCGTCCTTCGTCTGGAGCTGCTGGTCGATCTGTGCGATTTGACTCTCTGCCTTATCCTTCTCGATCTGAAGGCTCCGGGTTTGAAGATCAGCCTTCCGGGCTAGAGATTGGTTGGCCTGCCTAACCCGGCGGTCGGTGTTTTGTGACAGCTTTTCAAGTTCCTCGTTGATCTTGGCAATATCGGTCTGCGCTTGAACAATGTCAGGATGCTTGTCACGGTATTGCTTCCGGAGATTTTCCAGCCTCGCGTTCAGTTCCGCCCGCCTTTGCACAAGTTGAGCATAGGCCGGTGTATCCTCAATCCTTGAGGCTTGGGCTATCGCGTCATTCGCTTCTTTCTGGTTGAAGTCCTGTAATAGCCGCATCTGGCTGTTAAGCGAGCGGATGCTTTCCTGCACACGGCCTCTCTCTGCGAGCAGCGATTCCTTATCTTTCGAGATCGTCTCCTCACGCTTCATAAGACCTTCCAATTGCGCGATCAGTCCCTGGCCGGATTCCGGCAGCGTTTCGACGTTGCGAGACATGATCTCCAATCTTTGCTTTTCAAGCACATCGAGGTTCGCT
This sequence comes from Acidobacteriota bacterium, assembly GCA_023415725.1. GTDB lineage: Bacteria > Acidobacteriota > Blastocatellia > Pyrinomonadales > Pyrinomonadaceae > OLB17. Next base: position 20,253 of record JAEZJR010000271.1, on the reverse strand, counting down.
TTCGCGTTGTTGAGCTGGTTGTCGATGAATTGTCGGGTCGTTTTCGCGCTCTGATCGGCTTCGACCATGGGAACCGCAATATACTTTGTCGCCAGTTCGGCGGTCACGGCTTGAGCCTGTTCAGGAGTACGGTCCCTGTATGTGATCCGGAAGCCGATCACCTTTTCCTCATCTACCTTTTCAAACTCGACATTGATGTTTTTGCGCATCCGTACCAGGATCTCCTCCATCGGAACTCCGGAGGCCCTCTCAGTCTCGAAAAGGTTGTGTTTCGCCACCATCGGCTCTAATGACGAGCGGCTCAGAATATTCTGGCTGATCGTCTGGATCCTCTGGGACAGGTCGCTGTCGGTCAGCGACGGTGCGACCTTTTCGGATATGGCCGGAGCCTTCAGCGCCAAAAGTGCCGTGGACTGGTACATATTCGGAGCACTCCAAACCGCCCACGCAACGGCCGTAAAAACCGCAATCGTCGGCAACAGAACATGCCATTTCCTTCGACGGACGATCTTTATATATTCCCCGATCTCTCTTTTTCTGAATTCAACGCTCATCTTGATCCTTTTCAATACCTACCATTTAGCTCGTCCGCGCGATTTAAGATCTACTAGACATCAATTCGGCACGTAAAGCGGCAACCTCGCCGCTACTATCGAGGAGAATGACACCGCTTCCTCAAGTGCGGCCCGTTCATCACTTCCCACCTGGGTCATTATCCGCACCATCGCTCCGTCGGAGCGGTTTTTGAGGACGCTATCCGCGATAGTTCCAAGTTTGTCCCAGTATTCGCTCGAATTGGTTCTGCCTCGGCCCTGGTACCAATAGATCATCAATCCCCGGTAATCGCCCCTTTTCACCATATATTTGTTTGCCGTGAATGTGCCCCCGTCTGCCGTCGTTATTTCAACGGGATCGAGTTCCTTCATCTCCCAGCCGGTACCAGGTAGGCAATTGCGCGGACTGTGATATGTGGTCCCAGTTCTCTGGGATCTGTAATAGCCGATATAGAGATTCAGTTTTTGGCCTGCCGGACTTCGATAGTCACGCATAACGTAATCGCTCGCGCCCAGAACCTTTTCTGTGGCTTCCGGAAATCGGCTTTCTATTCCGGTCATCGTGGTTCCGTCGAGATAGATCGGAAAACGAGACAGGCTACGGCGCTCCATTGCCACCTCCCCGCGTTGGTCCAACCAATTGATCATGACTCCGGCTGATAGGACCATAATGAAAACGGTGAGGACCAATTGCTGAGGGGCGGGTGGATGATGAACAACCGGGGTGTTCGGTGCTGACCTACTTTTCGGAAAACACCTCAACAAAACGAAATTCGAGATCGCCAAAAGTATGAAGGCGATAACGAATACCCCGAATCCGGAGAGATCGTGCCACGCCCCTTCGGCCGTTTCTACTCCATACAGGTACGTAACCACTCCGGTGCCTGCGACTCGAAGTGCATTCGTTACTAGCGCGATCGGCACCGCCAGAAGTACTAAAACGAAGGCCCGCCACACTAACGGGTCCCTCAACAGTTCCCTCGGCGACCCGATCACATCTGCACGGCCCGATCGAGTGAAATACGCCAGCAGTACGGCAAGCGCGGCAAGGGTCATAAGCGACCTGATACCGCTACATGCCTCAACTACTTCAAGGGCCGCAACCTGAGTCGTACCCAACGGGACCAATTCAATGATATTTCCGTTTCGGATCGCAGGGATCCCAACGAGGCTCATGCAAACTTCGGCGAGCCTCGAAGCCCACAACTGGAGCGGGAACGCGACCTTATTGAACAGGAGCTGCGGTACGGGTATCGAGAGCAACAAAAGGACGAGCGGCACCCATAAATTCCACAGTAGCCGCCTACCGAAGAAGCAAATGATGAGGGCCGATAAAAATACGACCAACGAGATCCTTTGTAGATACAGTTCAGCGCCGAGGGTGCCGGCGAAGAGGAGAGCTAATGCAATTAGTAATAGCGGAATTCCGTAATTGGCACTTGGAGCCTGCCTCGCTAGTCGGAGTTTCGATATCTCACGCAGCAAAATGAATGCAATGACCACCGGGACCAAGAGGCCATGTGAGTAGTTCTCGTCCGTCCACCAATCTCTTGTGAGTTTTACCAGAACGCCGGCATATAGGAACACCGCTGCTCCTCCAATGAAGAGCGGCTTCCAAATATATGGAGTTCGTCGGCTTTCGGGGTTCATGGGGTTGACGGGTTTTTACAAGTAGAGGTGTTCTAATTGGATGGAACTAGAACACCTCCGGCTTCAAATGGGGTTCATTCAAATTACTCGTCGATGTCGTTCTCGTCACCACGTTTCCTGAGATACCGGCGAGAGACGTAACCTACGCCAGCGAGTCCAGTCCCGAATAGAAGCATCGTGATGGGCTCTGGTACGGTGGTCGGCGGCGGTTCTCCGTTCCCACCCGGGTCGTTGCTCCTATCGCAATCAGAATCAACGGGAAAGAAATCCTGTTCGTGGCCCGCCAAAGGTGACCCGTTGTCGTCTAAGTGTGTGCTGAGGCCGGACGGTGGCAGTACCAGATAATTGTACGGATTGGAAGCCGAACTCGTCGCATGGCAGATGGCCCTTCGTTCCGGCTGGGCATATACATTACCGGCCACGGAAGACAGCGTGAGCACAACTGCCGCTGCGAAAAGATAGCGAAATGGTTTCTTAATCATATTACCTCACAGTGACCGGTCGACTAGGTAAAGCCGGTCGAAAGACCCGAAAGCCAAGTGATGAACCGCGCAATGCGCTCAACACGAACTCGATCGATTGATCCCGGAACAAACTTTTCGAATGTGCGGATAAGGGCGAATTTTGGTGGTTCCATTACCGAATGGAGGCCGCCCTAAGTTCAACAATTCCGGGTATGTAAGTGAATCTATTTACTGGAACGCTTCCTCTTTGTATTCCAAATGACATAATTGACAACTTTCTGTCAGGAAATTGAGAAATAGAAGTTTTGCGCTTTCAATAGGTTGCAGGCCTGGATGAAAACCCTCGCTCGCTTACCGATTCGCCAAAGGTGCCAACACAAATAATGTAGCCGGCAATACCTTTCGGACTGGTTTGGTCTGTTTTACTTACACGATCGAAACATTCAGGCGCATGGTTAAATTGGCCCTTAGGTTCGGAGAGTTTTTTCGGGAGCCCGACTTTAGTGGTAAGGCGAAGGAACAATTGATCTGGATGGCAGTTCTCTTTTTAGCCTAAGCCAAAGGCCCATTTTGCATCGTTGTCCAGATTGTGGGACGGCACGGAAGTTGGATCGGCCGTTGGATTCATGGCAATTGCGGACTTGAGAGTTTACGACGTGTTTTATGGCAACTTCCGTATTTTGAGATCAAGAACTACTGGAGGTCTGATAAAAACCAAATGCAGGCATTGATCTTGGCTGGCGGTAAGGGTACCCGCTTGCGTCCGCTCACTACTCAAATACCAAAACCGATCGTTCCGCTAATGAATCGGCCATTCGTTCATTACCAGATCCAGGGATTGATCAGGGCAGGGATCAAAGACGTGACCCTGTCGCTGAATTATCAACCTGATAAGATCGAATCCATACTCGGCGACGGCTCGAGCATAGGGGCGAGGTTACGATTTGTTACGGAACCGAATCCATTGGGTACTGCCGGAGCCTGCCGCTTTGCTGCTGGAGACATACAAGACACGCTGGTCGTTCTGAACGGTGACGTGTTCACGGACGTAGACATAGCACGTGTAGTGCAGTTCCATCATAAAAACAAGGCAAAAGCGACGATTGCTTTATTCCCGGTACAAGACCCTTCCGCTTACGGAGTCGTAGTTACGGACCAGGAAGCTAGAGTTCATCGGTTCGTTGAAAAACCAACCTCCGAAGAGGCCGCTCGAATTGGCTCAACCAATATCAACGCAGGAATTTATGTTCTGGAACCGGAGGTCCTCCAATTGGTCCCCTTTGGGAACAACGCTTCTTTTGAATATGACGTGTTTCCATATTTGTTGACGGAAAACATCCCATTCTTCGGTTACGTGATGTCGGGAAATTATTGGAGGGACATAGGCTCGCCGCACAGCTACTTAGCAGCGCATCTAGATATATTATCTGGGGTAGTTAGATTGCAGGGCGATCCCGCTCAATTAGAAAGTGGAAGCAGTTTCCCCTCAAACGTCCTTGTCAGCAAGGATTGCGAGATCGCAAAGGGAGCCCGAATTGTGAATTCAGTGATTGGCTCCGGCACGCGGATAGAGGACTCAGCAGTCATAGAGAACTCGGTCGTTTGGTCGAACTCCCTGATCTCGGCAAGTGCTGACGTGAGTGCGTCCGTGATAGGACACGGCTGCCATATCGGCCGGAACGTTAGCCTGAAAAATGGCGTCCTTGGGGAGCGGACATATCTTGCCGATTATTCAAAATTCCATATTCCAGCTTGATCCTTTGTAACCTCGAAACGTTCTAATTCTTGACGGTCATTTTTGGCCGGACCTTCAACTCGGGCTTCTTCATATTACGGACTCGTGACAGCACTCCTAAGGTGATGTTCCAACTCTTATCACGCAGCTTCCAAATATGAAGGCAATTTCCGCGTTCTACGCCCTCGTCGCTGTCGGCATATTCGCATGGGTTCCAAACGTAGGCCATATCAGCAGATTCATTAAGAACTACCCTCTTTGGGTAGGTTATCGACCGATATTCCTGGGTCTCTTCGACGACACGCTTTCGTCCGACGATCGGTGGATCCCCTTCCCTTAAAAGTCGAATTTCTTTGGCGGCGAACGCTTCATACGCCCCTCCAAGGCGCTCGCCACCCATTGCCCGTTTCAGAAAATTCATCGAAGGGTCGGCTGCAGACCATCCTCGTTTGTTAAGCTCGCCCCGGCCGATAGATGGAATTCGATCCTTATCACGTTCGACGATGTCCGGATCTTCCGTCGTTGCAATATCAAGGACAGCCTTGAACCGGCCGCCCTGACGCTGACCCCATACGGTAACAAACTGACCACGCTGTGTCGGGCTAGTACGGCCCTTTGGTGTCCACTCCCAATTACCGGTCGCATAACCCAAGAGCCCGGTTGAAGCCATATCGATATACAGCATTTCTCTCTTTAACTTCCCTTCCGGTTCGGTCTTTAAAGAACTCCAATATTGCTTGCCGTTAATGGCGTCCGGTTGGAAGATCACCGCGTCGTCCGAGAGGAACTCCGTGAATGCCGCCTTCGGACCACGCTGCATCAACCGCCGTTGAAACTCGAGCTGAGCACTTTTAACCGTTTCAGACCGCGGCTCGAAATTCTGTGAATGGGCAATTGAACATCCAGCCAGAAATACTAAAAGAGTTAGAAACACTTTCATCATGTAATTCGCGTTAGAGTTTAGAAACTTGTTCCGTTAAATGAGAAGCATACGTGGAAAACACGTCGTTTGTACACCATCCGTCAGTGTGTTACACAGTAAACGGAATCCGCTAAGCCAATAGCACTGTTAATTTAACGAAAATAATACTCTGAGCTTTTGTGTTCTGAAACGCACCTAGGACACTTTGGGGATTCTTGCAGAGTTTTATTGTGATCATTGTTTTACCGCGAACATTCACCGAGACGGACATCCCCGTCGAAGGAAGAAATTAATCAATAAGAAACTTTGGAGGTCAATTTTAGATGTCACTTCGGCAAGGTTCCAGAGGGAACGAGGTAATGAAGCTTCAATCAGATTTGAACCGGGCGCTCCCAACGGAGTTTCCTCAACTAAAAACTGACGGCGTATTCGGCCCCAAAACCCGGGATTGGGTGTGTAAGTTCCAACGTAAACACCCACCGCTCACTGTCGATGGTGTTGCCGGCCCGAAAACGCTTGCTAAATTGAATGGAAACAATTTCGCTCCGGGAATCCCATCCATACCAGCGCCACCTACGCCAGCAGTCCCTGGCCCTCCCGCTGTCGGAGCCGCAAAATTCAAGACGGAAATGCAGGAGGAGTTCGCCAAAAAGGGAATGGCGAATCAGTGGGCAGCCTTTCTCGACGACATCGAAAGCAACAAGATCCCCCCCTTCAAGAATTTCCTAGGCACGATCCAACGAGCCGAAGACGCCAGGCAGGTCGCAGCATTCTGGATCGAGTTGTTCCAAATTACGAAAGGCGCTCGTACCCAAATGCCAACCGTTCTCGCGGCCGTGGCCAAATTGGACAAAGACGCTCTAGTTTTATTCGAAGCCCTCGCTTCGCCCACGAGCAAGTTTGGAAAGTGCATAAAAGGCTTGGGGGATGTTGCTACTTCTGTCGGACTGCTCGTCACGGTCATCGAATGTATCCAACACGCCCGACGCGGCGATCCAGGCCCGATAGCGACAGAACTCTACAAGTTCGCGATGGGCAAGGCGGTGCCGTGGGCGGCGATGGTAGAGGGTGTTGGCTCCTTACTTGACGGTATCGTTCCGGAGCAAACAAGGAAGAACAGTATGCTGTTCAAGACCCTGCGTGCTGTCGATCCCATCGGTCTCGGCGGCGTTGCGGTCGACTCTGTGGTATCGATTGTTACAAGCGGCGCAGAAATGGCGGCAGCCGGAAGGGTCAATGTTGACATCTTAACTAATCGCCTGACTCCCTTGGTCAGGCGAATGAAAAGCGGCCCGGCGAACCTATTCGTCGAATTAGGTGAAAATTCGGGCGATGCACTTTATGAACTCTGCCAAACCGGGGTCGACTTCGATGCGATCATGCGGTATTCCTGGATGGAATTAAAGGATTTTTTCTCAAATTGATGGCATCAAACGTGAGCATGAAGACAAAGGTCAAGAGTCACACTCGGCAACTACCACTGATAGGCTTAGTTGTAACTTTTCTTTCAATTTCAGTGTTTATGGCAACAGAACCGATTTCGTCAGCCGAAACCAATCCGCTGCTTGTCGAATGGCAGGGGCCGTATGGAGGGATCCCGCCTTTTGACAAGGTTAAGATCGAGTACTTCAAGCCTGCACTCGAGGCGGCGATGGCTGAAAAACTCGCCGAGATCGAAAAGATCGCGAATAACGCTGATGCGCCGAACTTCGAAAACACTATAGCTGCGATGGAACGGGCGGGCCGAACGCTCGACCGTGTCTCGACCATTTATGGAATTTGGGGTGGTAATATGTCGACTCCTGAATTTCAGACCGTCCAGCGGGACATGGCACCGAAGCTGGCCGCCTTCAACGACAAGATCAATCAGAACGAGGCTCTGTTCAAGCGGATCGAGGCGGTTTACAGCTCACCTGAAAAGGCCATGTTAACTCCCGAACAGCAGCGTCTGTCGTGGCTCTATTACACCAATTTCGTTAGGTCGGGAGCGAAACTGAACGCGGCGGACAAAAAGCGACTTTCGGAGATCAACCAGCAACTCGCCGGGCTCTTTACAAAATTCGGCCAGAACTTACTCGCTGAAGAAAACAATCAGTATGTGGTCCTCGCAACCGACGCAGATATGGCGGGGCTGCCCCAATCGCTCAGAAATGCGTCTGCCGCAGCGGCAGCATCGAAGAAGGTGCCGAACGCCGCAGGCATTATCGTTAATACCCGTTCTTCGGTCGATCCATTCCTGACGTATTCGACGCGTCGCGATCTTCGCGAAAGGGTTTGGAAGATGTTCATCAATCGCGGCGATAACGGCAATGAGTACGACAACAACGCCGTGATTTCCGAGATCCTTCAGCTTCGTGCGGAGAGAGCGAAACTTCTCGGCTATCAGACCCATGCCCACTGGCGGTTGGAGAATCAGATGGCCAAAACGCCCGAAAACACGCTTAAGCTGATGGAGACAGTTTGGCCCGCCGCCGTCGCCCGAGTCAAAGAAGAAGTCGCTGACATGCAGTCGGCCGCGAATAAGGAAGGAGCAAAGATCACGATCGAACCATGGGATTACCGTTTTTACGCGGAGAAGGTCAGAAAGGAGAAGTACGACCTCGACCAGAACGAAGTTAAACCTTATCTTCAACTAGACAAGATCCGTGATGCGATGTTCTTCGTTGCGGGAGAACTGTTCAATTTCTCGTTTACGCCAGTCAAAGATGTCCCTGTCTATCACCCTGACGTTACTGTATGGGAGGTCAAGGACAAGACCAGTGGTAAACACATTGGACTCTGGTACTTCGACCCATACGCACGTGATGGGAAACGTTCTGGTGCATGGATGAATGCTTACCGGTCCCAGGAACGGTTCGACAAAGAGATAACGACGATCGTTTCCAATAACTCGAATTTTGTTAAGGGTAAACCGGGCGAGCCGGTCCTTATTTCGTGGGACGACGCTACGACCATGTTTCACGAATTCGGTCATGCTCTACACGGGCTTTCGTCCAATGTAAACTATAGGTCATTGTCGGGAACTAATGTTTCTCGCGATTTCGTTGAGTTCCCCTCGCAGCTCCTTGAGCATTGGCTTGCCACGCCGGAAGTACTACAAAAATACGCCGTGCACTATCAAACCGGTAAGCCGATCCCGCAGGAACTGGTCGACAAGATCAACAAGGCCTCAACGTTCAATGAGGGTTTCGATACAACTGAGTATCTTTCAAGCGCCCTGGTTGATATGAAACTGCACTTGGCCGGCTCACAGAAGATCGATCCGGACAAGTTCGAACGCGAAACGCTCGCGGCTCTCGGGATGCCGAAGGAATTGGTGATGCGCCATCGGACTCCGCAGTTTGCTCACGCGTTTTCGAGCGACGGCTATTCTGCCGGGTACTACAGTTATCTGTGGTCCGATGTCCTGACTGCTGATGCTTTTGGGGCGTTTACAGAAGGCAAGGGGCCTTATGACAAAGCCGTAGGGGCGAGCCTGGTGAAGAATATCTTCTCCATTGGCAATACCGTCGATCCGGCTGAGGCCTACCGTAAATTCAGGGGTAGGGATCCGAAGGTCGAGGCACTCATGAAGAAGCGCGGCTTTCCAGTGTCCAAGGCAGAAAATTGATCGAACATTGAAATCTGGTAAAAACGCCTCCTTGATCGGAGGCGTTTTTCTTACTTATTTTCCTTAATTCCTAAGCTCCTCATCCTGCGATAGAGATGGCTCCGGTCGACGCCCATCTCCTCGGCCGCCTTACTGACGTTCCCGCTGTGCTGGGCGAGCTTGTGAAGGATGAACTCACGTTGGTAAGCATCCGTGGCCGCCTTGAACGATGGGAACCGAAAGCTAGACGCTGGACGCTCTTCGGTGAATCCTAGTTCGGGCAAGTCCTCCGGGCCGATCTGCTCTTTTGAACTCATAATGATCACCCGCTCGACCGTGTTCTTGAGCTCGCGCACGTTGCCGGGCCACGTATGGTTTTGAAGACGCTCTACGGCTTCCGGCTGGAAGTTCTTAGGCTGGTGACCGTTGTCCCTCGAGAACTTGCGATTGAAATGATCGAGTAACAAAGGCACGTCCTCGAGTCTCTCGCGTAGGGGAGGCACTTGAAATGGGATCACATTGAGGCGATAAAACAGATCGTGGCGGAAGTTCCCGTTTTCTATCAGGTCCTCCAACCGTTTGTTGGTAGCGGATATCACCCTGACGTCTACTTTGATCGGCGTGTTGCTACCGACAGGCTCGAAACGCTGCTCTTCAAGCACCCGCAACATTTTTGCCTGGACCCGTGGGGACATGTCTCCGATCTCATCCAGAAAGAGGGTCGCCCCGTCGGCAATTTCAAACTTCCCTTTCTTCGCGTTCATCGCGCCTGAGAACGCACCCTTGGCGTGGCCGAATAGTTCCGACTCGACGAGTTCCTCAGGAATAGCGGCGGAGTTTATCTCCACGAACGGTGCGGCTCTCCGTTTGGATTGCGTGTGAATAGACCTTGCGACCAATTCCTTTCCGGTCCCGCTTTCGCCTGAGACAAGGACTCGCCCGTCCGACGGCGCGACGATCGATATTTGCTTCCTCAAAGCCCTCATCGCGACCGATTCGCCCACCATCACGTATTCGTCTGCGAGTTCCTGCTGGAGTTGTATGTTCGACCGTTCGAGCTGGCGTTGCCGGATGGCGTTCTTGACCGTTATCACCGTCCGCTCCAGGCTTAGAGGCTTTTCGATGAAGTCGAACGCCCCAAGCTTGGTCGATCTTACGGCGGTCTCGATATTTCCATGGCCCGAGATCATCACGACCGCCGGATCGTGCCCCTCCACTCTAATCCGCCTTAGAGTTTCCAGACCGTCTATTCCGTCACCAAGCCAAACATCAAGCAATACACAGGCGAAGGTCTGTTGACTTAAGGCATCAAGACAGGCCTCCCCCGAGGCCGCGGTGCTTATCGCGAACCCTTCGTCTTCCAGAACCGCCTGCAAAGTATCGCGGATACCTGGTTCGTCGTCGACAATTAGGATCTTGTGCTGCATCAATCGTTGGAACGAACCGGAAGCTCGATTATAAACCGGGCGCCGCAAGGCACGTTAGAGGCGGCCCGGATCTTCCCTTTATGTTCGGAAATTATCCGCTGGACGATCGCGAGTCCTAACCCTGTACCGCGCCCCTTTGTGGAAAAATAAGGCTGGAAAAGCTTCTGGTGGTCGGCCGGGTCGATCCCGTCGCCGTTATCCGTAACCTCGACCACGACCACATCGCGATCAGCATCGAGCGTCGACCTGATCATTACCGTTCTGAACCCGTCACCGGGCGCTTCGATAGAGTTATCGATAAGGTTAACAAGGACCCTTTTCAACTGCTCATCATCGATGAGTATGGGAGGAACGTCAGCGGCGAGTTCCGTCTTGATCATTAGTTCGTCCATCCGTTCACGGTAAAGCGAAACCGCTTCTCGAATTACTTCATTGACATCCCATAATTCAAGGCTGACGCTTGGAAGGCGTGCAAATCTCGAGAACTCGTCGACCATAGATTTGAGGCTCTGCACCTCGCGAAGGATAGTGTTGGTCCCCTCCGCCACAACTCGAGCATTTCCCTCATCCGGTATTGCGGCCCCCGGTGTCGCAACCGCAGGCTGAGTCGCGAAGCGCCTCGCTATCCGCTCGGCGGAGAGTTGGATCGGGGTAAGGGGATTTTTGATCTCATGGGCCATTCGGCGAGCCACCTCCTGCCATGCCGAAGCACGCTGGGCAGCGATCAATTCCGATAGATCTTCGATAACAAGTACAACCCCCCGATCCCCCGGTAGGGCGGTTACGGTGATCGATACGGGAAGCCCGTCGCCACCTTCCGCGTCGGTCGAGGCAAATTTAACGTTATCCGAGGCGAATCCAACCCTACGGGCACGTGCGACCAATCTTTCAATGGATTCACGATCGCGTGCCTCAATGATCGAATCCAGGCCGGCCCCGTTAAAGTCTCCTTGCTCGAGCCGCAGGATGGACTTCGCTGCGGGATTAATAGTAGTGACCCGGTTATTTTCATCGATCGAGACGACACCGGTAGGCAGGGAAAGCAAAACGGTCTCTATGTAACGCCGCCTCTCGGTGATCTCGGCGGCGTTAGCCTCAAGTTTCGCGGTCATCTCGTTGAAGGTCCAAACCAGCAGCGCGAGTTCGTCTTCAGCCAACACCTCAACGCGATGGCTAAGATCGCCTTGGGCTATCCGCTCGGCCCCTTCCGCTAACGCCTTTATGGGAGCGGTCAGCCCGCGAGCGATGTAAAACGCCGTCCAGGACGAAGCAAAGATCAGGAGGAACGTCAAGACTCCCAACGTAAGAAAGCCGATCTGCCGAACTGTTACCTGCTGCTCTTTCAGGCGGTCAAATTCAGCAAGAGCTGTTTCGAACATCTGGTTCACACTCTCACTCCGTCTTAGGTCAAGGCCGATAACTAGCCGCCTATCGTCCGGCATTTCAGTGATGGTTGCGTCAATTCCGACACCGTCTCGAAGCGCCTCGGAATTCAGATCATTCTGGTTGATGAGCTTAAGTTCCTCGGAATCTTGGAGATCCGTTGCTATGTCGCTGCTCGAAATAACCTTATTATTTCCGTCCAGCACCTGAACGAAGGCGAGGCCGCCGGAAGTCGCTAGTTGGTTCAATTCACGGGTCGGAATGGAGGGTCGATCGGCGAGTAAAAGTCCGAGCATACGTCCCGTTTGCTCGAAACGCGCATATTGTTCCGAATTCGACTTCGATTGGATCTCTTCGGCCTCTCTTACCACATCCTCAGGTATCTGCGTGAACCACCGGTCGAGCGCCCGATTCAGAAATAGATACGAGAACACCGCCATCGCAATGATCGGCAATAGACTGATCAGGGCGAAGTAGAAGAATAGTCTTGATTTTATCTTTGACCCGAGTTGAAGGGTACGCCTCTCTCGCATCAACTTTACGAGGCTGCGGAGGAAGATAAAGCCGAATATCACGAAGGCCGCGACGTTCAGAGAAGAAAGCCCATAAAGGAGCAGGGTGTCGCTTGCGCTTTCGACAGTAAAGCTCTTCCAGATATTGGACGACTGCAACAGTATGAGGAAAGCCAACAACCCGAGCACGAATATCCCAAGAGCGGCCAGACGTGCACGGTTTTGATTCGGCGACTTTACTGCCATTTCGTTTGCAAGTTTAGCATAGGCCTTGCGTTTGCCGACGTCACGAAGCTTGGCTAAACTCGTCATCAAGAATGAGAGTTCAGTCCATGTTTTTCGGCCGTGACGGCCAGATGCGTAGCGGTTGGCGATTTGCGATCTTCGCGGTGCTTTTCATATCGGGCGGCACCTTATTCGGGAGCGTCGCTCTCGGAGTCCTTTATGCATTTTCTCCTGCAGTTCGGCCTGGTTCCCCGGTATTTTTGATCGTCAACAGTTTAGTTTCGCTCGCCGTTGCTCTAACTGCGGGATGGCTGTGCGCTAGATTTCTGGAACGGCTCCCGTTCGCTTCCCTCGGAGCCTCTGTCCGCGGGCCGTGGGTTCCCAACCTTCTGGTGGGGCTGGTACTTGGTGTAATTACATTTGCCTTTGGCGCAGGGCTGGGAATCGCAGGAGGGGGATTGCGATTTTCTTTGAATCAGGCAGCTGCAGCTGATATACTTTGGACCCTGTTCGTTTCATTCTTTGTATTCGCCGTGGCTGCAGCATTTGAGGAGGCTCTTTTTCGGGGATATATCCTTCAGACATTCGTCCGATCCGACCTTACCCTCTTCGGAATAATTTTGACATCACTCCTGTTCGCCTCGGTCCACAACGCCAACCCCGGTGCGACAACGCTTTCATGGATGAATACATTCATAGCCGGGGTTTGGTTCAGTGTTGCGTATTTAAAGACCCAGGATCTATGGCTTCCGTTCGGGGCACATCTCGCTTGGAACTGGGCTCAAGGATCCATATTCGGCGTGGAAGTGAGCGGATTGACAGAAATAGTGAAATTCCCGTTGCTCAGGGAATCAGACGTAGGTCCCGCATGGCTGACTGGCGGGGATTATGGGATAGAAGGCGGGGTGATCGCGACGGTGGCGCTGATTCTATCAACCTTCGCCATCAAATATCTGCCGACCGGCCAGGAACTCGGTACACATTTATCGGACGGTCCAATTAATTAGATAGTTTGGATCTTGAATGAGATATCGACCGCTCTCGCCGAATGTGTCAGACGCCCGACGGAAATAAGATCGACGCCAGCTTCAGCATAGGCACGAACCCGATCCAGGTCCATTCCGCCCGACGCCTCGATGAGCACGTTAGGGTTGAGGTTGCGGGACATTTGAACGAGTTTGGCTGCCTCTTCGGGTGTCTGATTGTCGAGCATTATTATGTCCGCACCAGCCTCGACTGCCTCTCGAAGTTGAGCCCAATTAGTGATCTCAACCTCGATCTTATGAAGGTGCCCTACAGTTTTCTTCGCGGCTACCACAGCCTCCGTAACGCCCCCAGCCAGTGCGATGTGGTTATCTTTGATCAAAACCCCATCGTCGAGGCCCATACGGTGGTTCTTTCCACCACCTACTGTGACGGCGTATTTTTCAAGCGACCTTAATCCAGGCGTAGTCTTCCGGGTGTCTACGATCGCTGCTCCGGTCCCCTCGACGGCCCGAACATATTGCCGCGTAAGGGTCGCGACCCCCGACATGCGCTGGAGGATATTCAAGGCGACGCGCTCGCCAGTAAGCAAAACGTCTGCATATCCCTTGAGCGTCCCGAAAACGGTTCCACTGCTTACCTCATCTCCTTCGGAATAGCCAGTTTCTATCTCCGAGATCTCGGCATCGAGATGGACGAATACAGCCTCGGCGACCTCCAACCCGCAGATCACAAGATCCTCTTTAGCCAGGAATCTCCCGGAACCACGCACATCACGCGGCACGGTCGAAGATGTAGTGATATCGCCACGACCGATGTCCTCGGCCAGGAATTGTCCAATGGCCGAGAGGACCTCACCGTTATCGAGCCAGTTCATCAGGCTAAAGCCTCCAGATTCGCATGAAGTGTAGTGGTCTGTTGTTCAATCTCTACTTTTCGATCCCGCAATTCCTGAACTTTTTCCACGGGGGCACGTTCAACGAAGTTCGCGTTTGCAAGCTGGCCGCTGATCCTTTGCAGTTCGGTGTCGAGTTTCGTGATTTGATTCCTAAGTCGTTCGCGCTCCTTATCAAAATCGATCAACCCCTCGAGCGGGATAGCGATCTCCGCACCTCCCCTGATCACGGCACGTGCGGACGCTTTCGGAACATTAAGCGAGTCCTCGAGAATTAGTTCGCTCACGCGGGCGAGTTTTAAGATCTGGGACTCATTCGCCGTGAGTATTTCACGCTGCTCGTTGGAGACGGCGGCGTGAACCGGGACTCGATCGCTAGGCTTGATGTTCATCTCGGAACGGATATTGCGGATCTTTTTGATCAGCTCGATAACGAACTGCATCTCACTCTCGGCCCGCTCATCGATCGCCGAGACGTCCCCGGATGGGAATGAGGTGAGCATGATCGTCGCGTCCGCGTCAGCATAAGCCCGGTGCAGAAGTTCCCGGCCTGTGCCCGGAAGTTTCAGCCATAACTCTTCCGTCAGATACGGCATAAAGGGGTGCAGCATCCGCAGGGCGATCTCCAGAATGGTAAGTATCTTGGTCGTGCCGGCGACGTCACCGCTGGTGATCTCGTCTTTGACGAGTTCGATGTACCAATCGCAGAAGTCGTCCCAGAAGAAGTGATAGAGGAGGGATACAGCCGTGTGGAACTCATACTTCCCGAGGGCGGCATTGACGTCAAGTGCCGTACGGTTTAACCGCGAGATGATCCAACTGTCAGCGAGCGAATGCTCGCCATCCATTAAACTCGCATGGCCGACTGACACACCTTCCGAATTCAGCAGACAGAATCGCGTCGCGTTCCAGATCTTGTTTGCAAAGTTGCGGTAAGTCTCGATCATCAAGTCGTTCCACTTGATGTCGGCTCCGGTAGCGATGGAGGCGAGGTAGATCCGCGTCGCATCCACACCGAACTTGTCGAACATCTCGATCGGGTCGACCCCGTTGTTCCGGGATTTCGACATCGGTTTGCCGTCCTTTCCGAGCACGGTGCCGGTTATGATCACATCCTCGAAAGCGATCTTATCGACGAACTTCTTAGTCAGCATCATCATCCGTGAAACCCATAGGAAAATGATGTCGCGGCCCGTGACCAGGACGTCGGTGGGAAGAAATTCGCTGAGATCGTCGGTTTCCTTAACGTCGCCGTTCCAGCCGAATGTAGAAAATGCCCACAGGCCGGATGAGAACCAGGTGTCCAACACATCTTGGTCCTGCGTTAGTTCATTGGTTCCGGCCTTCTCGTAAGCTTCCTCGGCTGTACGTGCGACGTAGATGTTTCCTTCCTTGTCGTACCAAGCAGGAATCTGGTGCCCCCACCAGAGCTGGCGGGAGATGGTCCAGTCTTTCAGGTTTTCAAGCCAGTTCGTGTAGACCTTCTCGTGGGGCACCTGCGGGAAGAAATGCGGATAGCCCTGGTCTTTTATTAGATTGAGTGCCAGGTCCCGCATCTCGTCCATCTTCACAAACCACTGATCCGAGAGGATCGGCTCCACTATGGTTTTGCAGCGCTCGCAAATTGGCAGCGTGATCTCGTAATCTTCGACCTTTTCGAGTAGATCGAGTTCTTCAAACCGCTCGACAACCTTCTCTCGTGCCTTGAACCGGTCTAAACCTTCGAAATCGGCTCCGGCGGCGGCGTTCATCGTACCGTCGTCGTTCATCACAAGGAGTTGCGGGAGGTCATGGCGCTGGCCTAACTGGTAATCATTAAGATCGTGCGCCGGGGTGATCTTTACAGCTCCGGTACCGAATTCAGTGTCTACATAATCGTCCGCGACGATTGGTATCTCCCGGCCGGTAAGAGGAAGTGCTATCGTTTTGCCGACGAGATCCTTATACCGCTCGTCCTTTGGATTTACGGCGACGGCGGTATCACCAAGCATCGTTTCCGGGCGTGTCGTAGCCACCGTCACTGTGCGATCCGAGCCGATTACCGGATATCTTAGATATGTAAGTTTTCCGTCCTTCTTTGTTTCTTCCTTAACCTCCAGGTCAGAAAGGACGGTTTTGTCCTTTGGACACCAATTCACTATCCGAAGACCTTTGTAAATCCAGCCTTGGTCGTAGAGAGTGACGAACACGCTTCTGACAGCTTTCGACAGGCTCTCATCCATCGTGAAGCGGTGGCGCGTCCAATCTACCGACGCTCCTTCGCGTCGCATCTGGTCAGTTATGGTGTTGCCGTACTCTTCCTTCCACGCCCACGCTCGGCGGATGAATTCTTCGCGGCCGATATCTAGCGGCGATTTGTTCTCGTCCTTGCGCAACTGCTCGACGACCTTCCGCTGTACGGATATACCAGCGTGGTCTGTGCCCGGAAGCCAAAGGGTTCGATATCCCTGCATGCGTTTCCATCGAACGAGCACGTCCATGATCGTGTGCTGTAAGGCGTGCCCCATGTGAAGATTCCCTGTTACATTGGGCGGCGGGATGACTATTGAATATTTAGGCGCGTTCGGGTCTTGGTTGGTCTCGGGACGAAAGCAACCAAGCGATTCCCATCGATCGTAATGTTTATGTTCGGCCTCTTTAGGATCGTAAGCCTTGGCGATTTCCATAGGGTAAAACGTAGATAATAAAACAAAAATCCGACGTTTTCATATTTCGAGCGGGATTTTGGGAAAGGCGGACGGAAGGGGCAAGTGCACAATGAACCAGAGGCACTCGTCCCTTTAATAAACTCGAGCAGACCACATAACGCTCGGTTCGTTTGAGCGGCTAGTACTTCTCGGAGAGCTTTTCGACCACTCGTTGAGCGATCATCTCGATCAGGTCGGGCGAAAGCGTTACTACTTGCTTGTTCCCGCCTCTCGCCACGGTATCTGCGGGGGTGGAAATCTCTACCTCAGTTTCGGACGGAATGTCCAGCAAGTCGATATCGTCAAATTCGTACGACGCGGAACTTTGCGCGTCGAACCTCGAATCCATTCGTATGGTTTCCTCGCCAATAGGAGACTCGCTATCTGGCGGGGGTGGCTGTTCGATCGGCTCGAATCGCCGATTCGCTTCAGCCATTTGCTCATCAACCATGGCCGGATCCAACCGAACGGTCTCGTCCACGCGGCTGGACTCCTGCGGGTTTCTTGCTTCCGAAAGATCATCGAGACTGAGGTCGGCCGTCTCATAGGGTGAAACTGACTGTGTTTCTTGAAACTCGTCGCGAGGCGCTTCTGCCACCTTCTCGTCTTGATGATTTAGGAGTCCCGTTTCGAGCGGCAGAGATAGGTCGAGATCATAATTTTCCCGGTGAACTGACGAGTAGCTCGTTTCGATCATCTCATCGTCCACGCCAAGGTCAGGGAATTCTGCGTCTGAGGGCAGAGGCTCCTCACCAATGCTTTGGCGATAGAGCCGGTCGATATCGTCAGGTTCGCTGCCGGAAGATTCCGACCTGGTAACGGCTTCCTGATACTCGCCTAAAGGGTCTACTGTGATTTCCGGTTGATGATCGATCGAGGCTATCCGATTGTCCCTGAACGTCTCAAGTTGAGATTGGACGGGCTCGTCGAAAGGATTCGTTGGAGGTTCCTGTTTACGATCCTCAATCTCCAGCTGAATCGGTTTCGGTTCGTCCCCTTGATCCGAAGAGTTAGCGTTGTTTCTGGCCTCGATCAGTTCAGTTACCTGATTCACCAACTGCCGTATAGATTGAAAAGGTTTTGTGAGGTACGTAGACGCCCCAACGCGGTGGGCTTCCGATTCGTCGAACTTCTCGAATGCACCGATAAGGAGAATCAGGGGAATGTCCCTCGTTTTCTCGTCCGCGCGGATCCGTTCGCAAACCTCATAGCCGGAGAGGCCCGGCATATTGACGTCTGCCATAATGAGATCCGGCATCTCCTCGAAAACCCGCTGAACGGCGGCATCTCCATCTCCTACAGAAATCACGTCGATCCCTTCATCGGCGAAAGTGAGATTAATGACCTTCTGGATCGTGATCGAATCATCGGCCAATACAAGCTTGCGTGTTGCCACTTTTCTGACTCCTATTCTAGGCTGTAAGCGGTGTGAAATGTTGTGAGAAAGCTATCATTTGCAACTTCCCTGCGTCAAGAAATCGATACACGCAGGCTTGAACGTCACGGGCCTTAGCCAACAAGTAGCCTGTAGCCTCGCCAATTTCTATAACTAATCCAAGTAATCCTGGATCACTTTCCGCGAAAAGGACGTATTTCTCCATAGGGGCGAAAATAGCGGATCAGAATCTACAGGTCACCACGTTTCGACCGAACAAGTTCAGCAGCAAGCCTGATGGCGGCCTTCATACTGGATTCATCGGCGATGCCTTTGCCGGCGATATCGAATGCCGTGCCGTGGTCAACAGAAGTGCGAATAAGCGGAAGACCAAGCGTCACATTCACAGAAGATCCAAAGGACAGGGATTTTACCGCGATAGTAGCCTGATCATGATAGCAAGCGATAACCGCATCGAACTCTCCACGGTAGCCTCGCAAGAATATTGTATCAGGTGAATAGGGCCCCGAAACCTGGATGCCCTCGGCAATGCATTCGTCGACCGCAGGGACGATCTCGTCTATCTCTTCCGTACCGAACATCCCCCCCTCGGAGGCGTGCGGGTTCAGACCCGCAACAGCGAGTTTCGGACGCCTGCCTAAAAGATCGGCAAGGATACGGTCGGAAAATCGAATAAGGTCGATAATCGGCTGGGTTCGGACTCGGTCGATGGCGTTCCGGAGTGAAAGATGGGTCGAGAGCAGCACGACTCGCAGCTTTTCGGCGAAGAAGCTCATCGCGAACTGAGGTGTACGGGTGAGCTCTGCGAGAAATTCTGTATGCCCGGGATATGAGAATCCGGCCATTTTTAGTGCATTCTTGCTTATAGGGGCCGTTGCGATAGCGTCTACAACACCCTGTTCCCAAAGCTCGACCGCTCGAATAATATACTGCCCTGAAGCACGCCCGGTTGCAGCCGATTCACGTCCCGCCTCGATCCCCTCGTCAATATTTCCTAAGTCGATTACCTCGATACACTGTGTAGTCATCGGATCGCCGAACGAGACCAAATTTCGCTCGACCCCGAGCGCCCGTGCCTGCCTGCGCAGGAATTCCAGGTCGCCTATCAAGACGGGACGGCAGATTGTCCCAATAGGACCATCGGACAAAGATCTCAATGAGATCTCCGGGCCGATCCCTGCAGGATCCCCAATCGTTATACCAATAATGGGAAGGCTTTCGCTCGACATAGGGTCAGCCATAGTATCGATAATAGAAAAACCTCCGCCAGTTTTTCCAATCCGGCGGAGGTTCTAATTTCCTAAACGATGGCTAATCAGCCTGACGGCGAATGAACGTAGGCACGTTCAGATCCTCGACCTGGGCCTCGGACGGTGAATATGCCGGGGCCGGACCACCATTGACGGCGATCGCGGATTCATAACCGATCGGGCGGGGCTGAATGTTCTGGACAGCACTGTCAAAACCTGTGGCAATGACGGTCACCTTGATATCGTCGTCCAGATCTTCCCTGATAACGCTTCCCCAAATTATGTCTGCGTTCGGATCGGCTTCTTCCTCGATCATCCCGATCGCATCCTCGATCTCTCCGAGGGGCATGTTGGGGCCGCCTGTAACGTTTATCAATGCTGCCTTTGCTCCGGCGATGGAATTCTCCTCAAGAAGTTTGTAATCCAAAGCCGAACGCATCGCCATTGACGCAGCGTTGTCGCCCTTAGCGCTCCCAACCCCCATAAGGGCCACTCCGCGGCCGGTCATAACGGTTCGAACGTCGGCGAAGTCGAGATTGATGATCCCTGGCGTAGTGATCAGGTCCGTTATACCCTGTAC
>JAEZJR010000262.1 GCA_023415725.1 Acidobacteriota bacterium | reverse complement strand
CAAGCATCCGGGCAAGCTCACCGTACGCCCGGTCTCGCCGGAGATCGATCTCCCGTATTTGCCCTTCACATACGACATCGCGGTCGGCATCCGCCGCGGCGAGGACCAGCTAAAGGACACGATCGAGCAGATCCTCGACCGTCGCCGCCCGGATATCGACGCGATACTCGCGTCCTACAAGGTCCCCCGTGCCGATCATTCCCTGACGGAGGAGGTGACCCGATGAAACGCGCGATCCTGATATTCGCGTCTGTCGCCCTGATCGCCGTCGCCTGCGAGCGCGAGGAACGCGGTTTCCGCGTCGAACCGCCGCAGGCCGACCGCATCAATTCAAAGCAGCTCTCGACACTGCAGCCCGGCGAACCGCTACCGCAGCCCGCCGTCGTTAACGAATACGAAGAGAACGCGTACGCCCTCGGCGAGGGGAAGCGACTTTTCTCGCAAATGAACTGCACCGGCTGCCACGCGAATGGCGGCGGGGCGATCGGCCCCGCGTTGATGGACGATAAGTGGATCTACGGCAGCCGCCCCGAACAGGTTTTCGGCACGATCGTCGAAGGCCGCCCGAACGGGATGCCATCCTTCCGTGGAAAACTCCCCGATTACGAGATCTGGCAGCTCGCCGCATACGTGCGCAGCCTCAGCGGCCAGGTACCCAAAGACGCCGCACCGGGACGCAACGATAACATGCAGGTCAAGGAGCCTGAGAACTCGAAGGACCGCGAAAAACCGAACGATGCGGTCATTCCGCCGTCCGCCGAAAGACCCGAATGAAAAGAGCGATAGCGAAAATGACGACCCTTCTGGGTACGGCGGCTCTCGCCGCCTGCGGGGGATCACAGAACGCTCTCGATTCCGCAGGGGTGCAGTCCGGCCGCATCGAATCGCTCTGGTGGGTCTTCTTCTGGATCACCGCCGTCATCTACGTCATCGTGATGGCCGTGCTCGCCGTTGCGATATTCCGCCGCAAAAAAGCCGACGAAAAGACCGCGCCCGAAACCCAACCCGACCCCATCAGCGAGCAATGGACCTCGAACATCATCAAAGGCGCGGTCGGGGTTTCGGTGATCATCCTTTTCACGCTGATGATCCTCAGCTTCCGCACCGGCCGCGCGATCAACACGCTTTCTACCGAGCAATCCCCGATCGAGATACAGATCACGGGCAATCAATGGTGGTGGGACGTCGAATACCGCGACCCGATCCCTAGCATGAACATCCGCACGGCGAATGAACTCCACCTGCCCGTCGGCCGCCCGGTGAAACTGACCCTCCAATCCCTCGACGTCATCCACAGCTTCTGGCTCCCGAATATGCACGGGAAGATGGACCTTATCCCCGGCTACAAATCGACGTTCTTCTTCCGCCCGGACGAGATCGGCACATTCTTCGGGCAATGCGCCGAATTCTGCGGCTACCAGCACGCCAAGATGCGGCTGGTCGCGTTCGTCGAATCGCAGGAGGATTACGAAAAATGGGCCGCCGGACAGCGTGCGATCCCGCCGCCGCCGACAGACCCGGCCCAGCAGCGCGGCCAGCAGCTATTCCTCCGCAGCGTCTGCACGCAATGTCACGCGGTCGCCGGCACTACCGCGAGCGCACGCGTCGGCCCCGACCTCACTCACGTCGCGAGCCGCCATTTCATCGCCGCAGCGTCGCTCTACAACGCTCACGACCACCTGAAGGTCTGGATCACCGACCCGCAAAAGATAAAACCCGGCGTTCGGATGCCGATGAACACCTACACCGAGGAGGACCTCAACGCTCTCGTCACGTATCTCGAGAACTTGAAGTGACCGAATGCTGGAATCGGAACTCGAAAAGAAACAATCCCCCGAACTCACCGAGGAAACGCTCGAGAAGGAGCGCCTCGACCTCGAGGAGACATGGGCGCCGAAGAAAGGATTCTACGGCTGGCTCACCAACACCGACCACAAATCCGTCGGCCTCCGCACCGTTGTCACGGCGTTCATTTTCTTCGCCCTCGCGGGGCTTCTAGCCCTCGCGATGCGATTGCAACTCTCGCGCCCCGAGAACGACGTCCTCGGCCCGGACATGTACAACCAGTTCTTCACCACGCACGGCTCCGCGATGATGTTCCTCTTCGCCGTTCCGGTGATGGAAGGGATGGGCCTCTATCTGGTTCCGCTTATGGTCGGCACGCGGAACGTCGCGTTCCCGCGGATGAACCTTTACGGATATTACGTCTACCTGATCGGCGGAATTCTGCTGTTCACAGCTCTGCTGCTGAACATCGGCCCCGACGCCGGCTGGTTCTCTTACGTCCCGCTATCAGGCCCTGAGTTCGGCCCCGGCAAACGTGTCGACCTTTGGTCGCAGATGGTCAGCCTCACGGAGATCGCCGCACTCGTCGGCGCCGTCAACATCATCGTCACCGTGATGAAGCAGCGTGCTCCGGGGATGTCGCTGAACCGCATTCCCCTCTTCGTCTGGGCCCAGGTGGTCACATCGTTCATGATCGTCTTCGCGATGCCCGCGGTGATGCTCGGCTCCACGCTGCTCTCGATGGACCGCCTCACCGACGTCAGCACGCATTTCTTCAACGTGTCCGAGGGTGGCGACCCCATCCTTTGGCAGCACCTTTTCTGGTTCTTCGGCCACCCTGAGGTTTACATCATCTTCATCCCCGCGACCGGGTTCGTCTCGCAGATCATCACCACTTTCTCGCGGCGTAAGACGTTCGGGTACACCGCTTTGGTGCTCACGATGATCGCCACCGGGTTCATCGGCTTCGGCGTGTGGGTGCACCATATGTTCACCACGCCGCTCCCGAAGCTCGGGCAGAGCATCTTCACCGCCGCCAGCATGCTCATCGTCGTCCCGAACGGCGTCCAGATCTTCTGCTGGCTCGCCACGCTCTGGCTCGGACGGATGAATATCAAAGTCCCGCTTCTTTTCGTCTTCGGATTCTTCGCGATCTTCGTGATGGGCGGATTGACCGGTGTAATGCTTGCGAGCGTACCGCTCGATCTGCAACTGCACGACACCTTCTTTGTCGTCGCCCATTTCCACCACGTCCTGATCGGCGGCGCGGTCTTCCCTCTCATCGGAGCGATCTATTACTGGTTTCCGAAGTTCACCGGGCGGATGCTGAACGAAACCTTGGGCAAGATCAACTTTGTCCTGCTCTTCACCGGTTTCTTCCTGGTCTTCTTCCCGATGCACTTCCTCGGCATCGACGGTATGCCCCGACGCGTTTACACCTACGTCGCCGAGACCGGCTGGGGCGACCTGAACATGCTCGCCACCGTCGGCGCCGGCATCATGGGCCTAGGCGTGCTCGTCTTTATAATGAACGTCATCCAGAGCCTCCTCGCCGGCGAGCCCGCATCGAATAACCCTTGGGGGGCCGACACGCTCGAGTGGATGGCCGATTCGCCGCCCCGCCCCTACAACTTCCAGAACATCCCCGTCGTCGAGGGCCGCCACGCCGTCTGGGAACGCACCGAAGACGCCCCCGTTGTCACCGGCCTTCACACCAAGGTGCGCGAGATGCTCTGCACCACCATCCACGATGCATCTCCCGAACACCGCTACGCCATCGTGAAGCCGTCGATCTTCCCGCTTTTGCAAAGCCTCGTCACCGGTGCGTCGTTCATCGGGTTCGCGTTCACGCCGTGGTCGATCCCGCTCGGGATGGGTGCGAGTTTCCTCGTGCTGTTCGGCTGGTTCTGGAGCAACAGCTCCGAGCACCGCCCGCCTTATTCCCCTGAAAAGGACAACCCGGTTTACGAAGAGGAGGTTAAGCTCGCATGACGCCCGAGAACCTTCTGCCGAAAACCGCCCTGGATGTGTCGCACCTGCCGTCGACCGAATTCGACCATCGAGCAACGCTCTGGTGGGGGAACCTGATCGGCTTGTTCATCGAGACCGCCATGTTCGGCGTGATGATCGCGATCTATTTCACCACTGTGATGAACATCCGCCCGTTCCCTCCGCCGCGGGTGAACGATTTCCCGGTGCTGCTGAACTCGGATCCCGCCCTGCAGCTGCCGCTGGTCGGGCTCGGGCTCTTACTTCTCAGCTTGATCCCGGCGATCATGCTCGACCTCGCCGCCCGCCGACGCGACGTGAAGTCGATAAAGATCCTGCTGCCCATCACGCTCGCGATCAACATCGTGCTGGTCCTCGTTCGCTATTACGAGTTCGATTCGCTCTATTTCAAATGGAACGATAACGCCTACGGTTCGGCGGCGTGGATGGTGCTCGGGCTGCACATGTTCCACCTGATCGTTCTGACCTGCGAGGATATTTACCTGACTTTCTGGCTGTACATAAAGGGCCTCGACGACAAACACGCCGTCGACCTGACCGTCGCGGCCGTTTACTGGTACTGGATCGTCGGGATGTGGGTCATCCTCTTCCCGATCGTTTACCTCGTCCCGCGGATGATCTGACCTATGTCTAAAAAGCTCAAAGCCGAGACCGTAACCGCCGACCCTCCACGGGCTCTTCGGCTGTGGTTCGGCCTGCTCGGCCCGCCGCTCATTTGGGCTATCCAGTTTCAGACCATTTACCTCACATCCGAGTGGGCGTGCTACGCGATGGACTACACCTGGAACCATGTCGCGACGGTCGTCGCTCTGGCGATCTCGCTGCTGGCGTTCTGGACCGCATATTCCGAATGGAGGGCCGTCGACGGAGGGCTTGCGGATGAGAACTCCGACCCCGACACACGCCGACGGTTCATGGCAATTCTCGGCATGCTCACCGGAGCGCTCTTCACCGCGCTCATCTTCGCCGTATGGCTACCGACTTTGACGGGGGTGCCGTGCGGGAAATAAGGAATTCCATTCTTGTCCTTCTCTGGATGCTCGTCGTCCCGTTCATCACATTCGGGCACGGCAGCGAGGTGCACGAAACACCGAGCGTCTGGACGATGTGGGAATTCGATCCGCTGATCGTCGCTATCCTGCTAACGTCCGCCGCCGTTTACACGCTGGGCCTCCGCAATCTCTGGCGCTCCGCCGGTGTCGGCCACGGCATCACGAAAGTCGAAGCTGCATACTACGCTCTCGGTTGGCTCTCCCTCGCGGTCGCGCTTGTTTCACCGGTCCACGTCCTTGGCGAGCTTCTTTTCTCAATGCACATGACCCAGCACGAGATATTGATGCTCGTCTCCGCCCCGCTCATCGTGCTCGGCCGCCCATTCGTCGCCGCAGCATGGGCGGTACCGCAACGATCGCGGAAAACCGCCGGTGCCGCCATACGCTCCCGAGCCGTGAACGGCACCTGGTCGTTCGTCTCCAACGCCGCTGTCGCATGGATCATCCACGCCATTGCCCTCTGGGTCTGGCACGTCCCCGCGATGTTCCAGGCGACGCTTCGCAGCGACCTCGTCCACACCCTGCAGCACGCCAGCTTCTTCGGTACCGCCCTGCTATTCTGGTGGGCCATCCTTTTCGGCAAACGCGGCCTGCAATCTTATGGTGCGGGCATCCTTTACCTCTTCACCACGATGGTCCAGAGCGGCCTGCTCGGAATATTCCTGACACTCACCTCGCGCGTGTGGTATCCGGCCTACTCCACGACCACCGAACTCTTCGACCTCTCGCCGATCGAGGACCAGCAGATCGGCGGCCTGATCATGTGGATCCCCGCCGGCCTCGTTTACATGTTCGCCGCTCTCGTTATGTTCTCCGGCTGGCTCCGCGAATCCGAAAAACGCGTCGTCGACCGCGAAACCCGAATGAAAGCCCAGATCTCCACTGCTCAGTAGTTATGACACGCTCCCTCATAATTATCTTCTTATCGTTTCTATTCACCGCCTGCGGCGGTTACCCCGACGGCGAGCTCGTCTTCGTCACCAACGAGCGCGACGGCACGATCTCCGTCGTCGACGCCGCCGAGGTCCGCGTCGTCGACACCATTTCCACCGGCGGCCGTCCCCGCGGCATCCGCATCAGCTCCGACGGCACTCGAGCCTACGTCGCCGTCAGTGCCCCGTTCGAAGACCAGCAGGCCGAGGGGTTCGACAAGATCGTCGTCATCGACACCGCCAACGGCAAGACGCTCGATTCCATCAACGTCAACACCGATCCCGAGCAACTCGCCGTCGATCCCGAACAAAAATACATCTACGTCTCCAACGAAGACACCGGCACCGCCACCCTAACCGACATCGCCACCGGCGAGCCCGTCAAGACCCTTATCACCGGCATCGAGCCCGAAGGCGTCGCCATCAGCCCCGACGGCCGTTGGGTTTACGTTATGGCCGAAACGAGCAGCACCGTCACGGTTATTGACACTGAAAAACAGGATGTTGTGAAGACGTTCAATGTGGGGACCCGCCCGCGCGACGCCGCGTTTTCACCGGACGGAAAGCGGGTCTATGTGACCGCTGAGGTGGGACAGGACCTATCTGTTGTGGACGTCGCGACGCATTCGGTGATCGCGACAGTTCCGCTCAACCATCGCGAGGGGTTCAAGCCTGTAGGCGTACTGGTTTCGCCCGATAACCGCACGATCTACGTCGGCGGCGGCCGCGGCAACTGCGTTTCGGTGATCGACGCCGAAACGCTCAAGATCCTCACCGACATCCCCGCCGGCAACCGCGTCTGGGGGATCGGCCTTTCCGCGGACGGCGGAAAGCTCTACGCCTCCGCCGGCCTGTCGAACGATCTGACCGTTATCGATACGGCAACCCGCTCACCGATCAAAACCATCCGGCTCGGCCACGCACCGTGGGGCGTTGCCGTTCGCCCCGCGCGTTAAAAACTCATTCTCCGCTGAAGCTAGGCGGACGCTTCTCGAAGAATGCGGTAACGCCCTCCTTAAAATCCGACGCCCTCCCCGATTCAAGTTGGCATTCCGCCTCGAGAGCCAGTTGGGCCCTCAGGTCGTTGGAATAAGAAGCGTTCAGCATCCGCTTGATCCGTCCGAACGACCCCGTCGGCCCCGCAGCCAGATGAGCCGCCAGTTTCGAAGCCTCCTGCAAAAGGTCCTCGCTGGGAACGACCGCGTTGATCATCCCGATCTTCTCCGCCCGCGTCGCGTCGAGCGTCCCGCCGGTCATGAACATCTCCGCCGCCCTTTTTTCCCCGATCACGCGCGGTAAAAAGAACGTCCCGCCGCAATCCGGCGACAGCCCAATACGCACGAACGCCTCGTTGAACGTCGCATCCTCCCCCGCGACCACCAGATCGCACGCCAAGGCGAAGTTCGTCCCCGCACCGGCGCAAACGCCGTTCACCGCCGCGATAAAAGGCACGGGCGTTTCGCGAATGAGCAGGATCACTTCATGCAGTGCCTTCAGTGGCGAGTCGAGGAATGCCTCGATGTTCCCTTCGTGTTCGCCCATCGCACGCATTTCGCGCAGGTCGCCGCCCGAGCAAAACGCACGCCCGGCCCCCGTCAGCACAACGGCCCGGGCCTCGTCCTCGACGGCCTTTTCGATCGCGCCTCGAAGGTCCAGGCTCAACTGCAGCGACAGTGCGTTCAACGCCTCCGGCCGGTTCATCGTGATCGTCGCGACCGCCCCGTTCAGCTCATACAAAACAGTTTCGAATGTCATACAAAGTTGAAGAGGGGAATAGTGAAAAAGGGGAAAAGCTAAAACCCTGTGGGCCACAACTCTTCCCCTTTTACCCTATTCCCCTATTTACCTCTTCCCCTCACGCGAAACGTGCCCGCGACCGCGACGCCTCATGGCACTCACGGCATAGAACGGTACGGCCGACCTTTGGCTGGAACGGCACTTGGTCGTGCTTTCCGCAGTGGTCGCATACTATCTCGAATTTCGCCGGGGCGTTCTCCCCTGTGGCGGCTTTCTTTGAGCGGCACTTCTGACACCGCTGCGGGGCGGCCATATTCCGCTGGTAAAACGTTTCCTGCTCCTTTTCAGTGAAGAGAAAGGTCTCTTTGCACTGAACGCATATGGTTTCGACATCGGGCATCTGCGATTTAAGACTCCTTGGCGCGTTTGTTATGGAATTGAAGGAATGAGAGAGATGATAGCACAGCGATCCGCCGAGCCAAAAGAATTTATCCCTTGTTCAATTCCGCCACGTGCTCCTTCACCGTTTCGCCGAGGGTCGAGAGGTTATAACCGCCCTCCATGCACGAAACGATCCGCCCGCCGCACACGTCATCCGCCCACTGCATCAACGTCCGCGTCATCGATCTGAAGTCCGGGTCCTCGAGCTGCAATTGCCCGAGCGGGTCACCCTCGTGTGCGTCGAACCCGGCCGATATGAAGATCAGGTCCGGTTTGACCTTCGACGCGATCTCCTCGATCGCCGCGTCGAACGCCGCCGTCTGGTCCTTCGCCTTCGTGAGCGCCTTCACCGGCACGTTCAGCGTCGCCCCCAAACCCTTCCCTTGCCCCGTCTCGCCGCGCGATCCCGTCCCCGGGTACCACGGATACTGGTGCATCGAAAAGAAGAACACCGACGGGTCAGAGTAAAAGATCCCTTGCGTGCCGTTGCCGTGGTGAACGTCCCAATCGATGATCGCGACGCGCTCCACCTCCTTATATTTATTCTGGGCGTAACGGGCAGCGACCGCAACGTTGTTAAAGATGCAGAACCCCATTGTACGCTCCGCCGTCGCGTGGTGCCCCGGCGGCCGCGCCGCCACGAACGCGTTCCGCGCTTCGCCGGACATCACCGCATCCACGCCCGCGATCGCACCGCCCGCCGCGAACATCGCCGCGTCGAACGATTGCATCGAGATCGTCGTGTCCATATCTAGCCGGTCAAGCCCGTTAGCGAAAGCATTCTCCGCCCGCTTGAAATGCTCTTTCGTGTGCGCCGCCTGTATCAGACCCTGCGTCGCCTTCTCCGGCGTTATCTCCTTCAGCCCGAGCATCAACCGCTCGTCCCCCTTGATCGCGTCGATCACGACCCTGTAACGCTCCGCCGTCTCCGGATGCCCCGGCCCCGTATCGTGCTTCTCGTAAATAGAATGATGAACGAGTGCTGTTGTCATACCACTACTCTACCGCACCACCGGAACCCCGGCACCCCTGCCGGGGTATTGTCAGAACCGCCCCAGGTATGGGGCGGAACGCGTCAGCGCTCCCAGTGGCACGAAACGAACGCGACCCGATCTAGAACAGGCGATCAACTCGAACTTCTAGTTTTATTCCGTGGGATTCCGTGCTTTCCGTGTATTCCGTGGTTCCAGCTCGTAAACCACGGAACACACGGAATAAGAAAGAATTCACGGAACCGACCATTCATCTTCTTCCTATTGTTATTCTTATTCTGTGGTTAAAACTTGTAACCAAAGATCAAGAAAAACAGGAAGAGATCAAATAAATGCCGTCTCGTGCAGCAGTTCTCCACTCTCAAACCGACTCAACGCCAAACACGAAACATCCAAAAAACTCGCTTCCCCATCCATGATGATCTCGCTTAATGCCCGCCCTGTCGCCGGCGAATGCATCACCCCGTGGCCCGAGAACCCGTTCGCGAAATACAACCCCTCGACTTCGCACCCGCCCAATATCGCATGGTGGTCCGGCGTATTCTCGTAAAGCCCCGCGCGGCACCTCTCCCTCACGCATTCCGCCTCGAACAAAAACTCCGCCCTGCATTTCGCCCGCTCATACACCTTATCGATGAACGAATCCTCAAACTCCGTCTTCACCGACGACGGCTCCCCCGGATCCGGATAAGCGAACAATATCTGGTTCAGAGTTCCGCCTTCAGGCGGCTTCTCCCGAAAATCCCTCGCCGGCCGAAAATGAAACCCGGTCCCGATATCTATCACCATCGGCATATCAGCCGGCAGCGCCTCACGCGTCCGTGCCCAAACGATCTGCCTCCGCTGCGGCTCGACCGGCAGATCGATCTGTGCCGTCCTCGCCAACTCGGCCGCCCTCGCACCTGTGCAAAGCACCGCCGCGTCGCACTCGATCAACCCGTCCGAAGTCTCCACGCCACGCACACGCCCACCCTCGACACGAAATCCGGTCACATCAACGCCGCACTCGATCCTCGCACCGCCCCGCAGCGCTCCTTCCGTAAACCCGCGCATCACCGCGAGCGGGTTGATGAAACCGTCGTGCCGCCCGAAACTTCCGCCTTTGATGTCGTCGCAGTTCATCCCCGGCACGATTCTCGAGACCGCGTCCACATCGACGATTTCCACATCGCGCACGCCCAGCCTCCGCTGGACTTCGACGTTCCGCCGAAGGTAGTCCATCTGCCCATCAGTCGTCGCGAAGAAGAGATACCCCTTCGGTTCGTACTCGCAATCGAACTTCCACCCGCGAAAGAAGTCGAGCGAGTAGAGCGACATCCTGATGTTTATCTCCGTCTCGAACTGCGCCCGCACCCCGCCGGTCGCGGCCCCGGTCGAGCCTCGCCCCTGCTCCGCCTCGCGTTCGAGGATCAATACATCCCGAGCTCCACGCTGCACCAAATAAAAAGCGACGGACGCCCCAACGACGCCGCCGCCTATTACAACGATCTCAGCTCGCTTGATCTATTCCGATTCGAACCCCGAGGCCTTCAACACGAAATCCGGCACCATCGGCTCGTTCGGGACGATGTGATCACGCCCCTTCTCCCGCGCCCATCGATGCAGCCACGAAATGCCCGCCGGCCCGATATAAGTGTCCGGCAAACTGTAAGCCTCGTCCGTTAGCGCCTCCTCCAGCGAAACGAACTTGTACCCGCGCTTCTTCATCATCGCCGCGAGGTCGTCGAAATACTCCGCGTTGATCGAGTTCGCGTGCAGCAGCAGCGTATGGCTCATGTTCCTCCCAAACACCTTCTGCGACTGCTGCTCCCAATACGCCAGCTTCGCTTCCATATACGGCACGTACGCCTCGCCGACGCGCTTCATCAACGCCTTGTCGTTCTTGTCCCTGGCGTTGTCGTAGGCCCGCGAGAAAATGTAATCTCCGTTATCGACCGTGATCGGAGCGATCGTATAACCGTGCTCTTTCAAAAAAGCGTCGAGATCCGCCTTGATCTCCATCGACCGCCCTGTCTGCAGGTACGGATGCCGGAAGAACCTGATCGCTCGCCCCTTCGCCTTCAACAGCTCCTTCGTGATCGTCTCGCCTTTCAGAAGATCCGCCTTGTAATCCGCAATAGGTATCTGGTTCAGGCTCCGATGCGAGTAAGTATGATTACCAAGCTCCAACCCCGCGTCGAGCCACATCTTCAACAGCGCGATCTCCTCCTCCGCCCGCTTTTCATTACGATAAAGCTTGTTCTCGTTAACGAACCCGATCGCCGGCACCTTCGCCTTCCTGATGTGCTCCAGCAGCCGCTTCGTAATATCCCGCCGCGCCTCTAACGTCCGCTGCGTCGTCACCGCCGGCAGATCATCGATCGTCACCGCGACCGTCTGCCCGTTCACCCAAACTGCCAAAAATAAAATTGCTGCAAATACCTTCATGTAAATGATAAAAGCACTTCCCATTAGTGTGCGTAGCAC
>JAEZJR010000232.1 GCA_023415725.1 Acidobacteriota bacterium | reverse complement strand
GCCCGCGGCCTGGCGCACGCGCGAGATCGACTTCGGCGGCGGCGTCAAAAGGCTCGGGGTCACCATCCCCTGGGGCGACGTCGCGACGGCTTACCATTCCACCGGCATCCCGAACATCGAGGTCTACACCATCGCACCGAAAAGTGCCCTCAAAGCCATGAAGCTCTCACGCTATTTCGGCTGGCTTATGATGGCCGGCCCGGTGCAGAGATATCTCCAATCGAAGATCCCGCCCGGCGGCCCCTCCGACGAGGAGCGCGCGAAAGGTAAAACCCTCCTCTGGGGCGAAGCCTTCGACGAAACCACTCGCGTCGAAACGCGCCTCCGCTGCCCCGAGGGCTACACCACCACCGCCCTCACTGCGCTCAACATCACCGAAAAGATCCTCGCGGGCAACTTCACTCCGGGCTTCCAAACCCCGGCCAAAGCCTACGGCCCCGACCTCATCCTCGAGCTCGAGAACACCGTCCGCGAGGACGCCGCTTAACTCCAAACTGAACGCCGGCTCCCAGCCGGCGAGTGCTTCAGGCTCTCATCCTAAAAAGCTGTTTGGGCGATCACCCAAGCTCTTTGTACCGCTCCCATTGCAGACGCAGCTTGTTCGTGAACTCGGCAAACTTCGGGTCTGTGCGGATCGGCTCGAGGTTTGGGTCGATCTGGAAATAGGGAAAATTCGGAAACCCGGTATCCGCCGTACGCTCTAACCACCGTACAGCCTCGTCAGGCCGCCCCATCGCAGCATATGCGCACGCTATGTTATACGCCGTGTGATGGAAATGCCCGAAGTCGCTCCCGATCTCGTCCGCGCGGCGTATCGCCTCTTCCGCCTCCGTGTGTCGTCCTGATTTTGCCAGCAGCAACGCCTTAACGCTCGTGAAACTCCCACCTTCATCCTTCGGGAATTTGCGAAGGTGATCATCGACGATCCTTTCCGCCTCCGCCGGTTGGCCCGTCTGTATCAGCAACTCCGCCGTCGTCCGGTCCACCAGTAGCGGCGTGAAATCGCGCGGTATCGTCTTGTGCGCGGCGAGGGCCTCCGCGAAACGCCCCTGGTATTGTGCGTAAACCCCGACGCGGTACCGCGCCAGCGTGTTGTTCGGATTTATCTCCAACGCACGCTCCACCTCACGCCTCGCTTCGTCCATCAGCCCGATGTGCGAGTAAACGAGCGAAAGCTGGTGATGCGTTTCGTCGTCAGCTTCATGAAGTGCGAGCGATCGCTTGAACGACTGTATCGCCCGCTCGTGCGGGAACCCCTCCGTGTTCGACCACAAGATCAGCCCGCGTGCGAAGTGGGCCTCGGCGAGTTCCGGGTCTAGCGTTAGCGCCTTTTCGATAGCGACCTCGGCGTTCTCGTGCCAGCGCTTCCTTTCGGCTCCCGTGGAATACTTGAACGCCATCGTGTTGTACCCGCGGGCGAGTGCGGCGTACGCCTCTGCGAGATTCGGGTCCGCCGCGACAGATTCCTCCAGCACCTTGATCGCCCCGACGGTGTCCTCCCGGTTCTCGCTCGCGACCTTCACCTTCCCGCGTATGTATAGGTCGTAGCCGGGCGAACCTGTGCGGTCCGGCGGCATTTTTCGTCGGCCCGTGCTGCTTTCCGTCGAAGCAGATGCCGCGGGCGAGGTGCCTTTCATCGACACCCAAACGATTAGCCCGAGCAGGACCACCAACCCCGCCGCGGCGGCCACCGCCACAGCCGGCCTTATCAGAGAAAGACGTCGTTTGTTTTCGGGCCTTGGTTCAGGGAGGCTCGCCACTTCCTTTCGGTGATCACCGGTCTCCACTTGGCCGCCGCCTTCCGCATCCTCGACCCTTACGACCGGGGCCACGAACCGGTATCCGTGCTTCCGCACCGTTTCGACATATTTCCGCTCACCCGGCTTCTCGCCCAGGAGCTGCCGGATGGAGTAGACGGCCTTGTCCAGGTTGTTCTCCTCGACGAACGTGCCCGGCCACACCGCCTCGATCAACTCGTCCTTCGTCACCAAACGGCCGCCGTTGCGCACCAGATGCACCAGCGTCAGGAAGGCCTTTTCCGGTAGCTGCCCTGCCTGATCGCCACTATCGCGCAGCGCTATTTTGCGTTCCTGCACATCAAGGCGGAAATCGCCGAATTCGTATATCTCGTTGATCTTAATGGACATACGGTCGCGGAAGAAAAACGGAAGAAATATTCAAGCAGTTCGGAAAGATTGGTTTCCCGCCCACCGGTACCATCGGCCCTCATGCACGACACCGCTAAGTTCAACGGCCCTGACACCTTCCGGTGCGAAGAGTTTAGCGCCGAGCGTCAGCCGTCCACAACAAGTTTATCCGCCCCATATCCGTCCGTCCGCGAACCGATCTTCCATCTTCTCGAACGGACAAATCCCATAGGAGGAATACAAATGAAACCGATCCGATTTTTCGTTCCCTTGGTGCTCGTTCTCTCTCTTTTGGTCGCCGCCGCGCGCGCCGATGTGGTTTCCGATTGGAACGCTATCGCCGTTCAGGCCGGGCAGGCCGCCGCGGCGCCTCCCGGACCGGCCGCCCGAGTCGGCCCCAGCATTGTCGTCGACGTCGCCATGGTGCACGCCGCCGTCTACGATGCCGTGCAGGCGATCGAGGGGAAATACGAGCCCTACTATGTCGAGATCCCCGGCGCATCCGGTTCGCCCATCGCCGCCGCGGCCAAGGCGGCTCACGACGTTCTCGTGAGCCGCTACCCGAACCAATCGTCGCAGTTGGACATCGCTTATCAGAACTACCTCGCGTCGAAGGGTATCTCGCCCGACGACCCGGGGATCGCCGTCGGTGAAAAGGCCGCCGCGGGGATCATCGCCCTGCGCTCCTGCGACGGCAGCTTCCCCGACCCGTCCACGCCGTTCACCGGCGGGACCGGCATCGGCGAGTGGCGACCGACCACGGCCGGCACAACTATGGCCGCACCGTGGCTCGCAAACACCACGCCGTTCATGATGACGCGCCCGTCGCAGTTCCGCTCCGACCCGCCGCCGCCCGTCGGCAGCCAGAAATACGTCAGGGACCTCATCGAGGTGATGAACTACGGCTCGGCGAACAGCACTTACCGCACGCCCTTCCAGACCGACATGGCGCAGTTCTGGGCCGGCAACACGCCAGTGATGATGAACCAGTTCGTCCGCACCGTCTCCGACACCAACACCGACAACGTCGCCGACAGTTCTCGTCTTTTCGCTCTTTCAACCATGTCGATGGCCGACGCGATCATCGCCTGCTGTAACGACAAGATCCACTACAACTACTGGCGCCCGATCACCGCGATCCGAACCGATGACGGCTTCGACCGCACGCCGCAGGACCCGACATGGACCTCGTTGATCGCCGCACCGGCGTATCCCGACTACGTCTCCGGAGCGAACGCGATCGGTGCCGCCACCGTCCACGCGCTCATCAACACCCTCGGGACCGACAAGGTCGAATTCTCCCTCACCACGACCAACACCGGCCCGACCTCTCAGGACACGCGCTCCTTCCCCCGCCTCTCACAGGTGTCCGACGAACTCGTCGACGCCCGCATCTACCTTGGCATCCACTTCCGCTTCGCCGACACCGCCGCCCGCAAACTCGGCCGCAGCGTCGCTAACTACGGCGACCGCAACTACTTCGCCCGCGCGACCGGCAAGGGCAACAAGTAAAAAAACCTCCGGATCCTCTACAGCCCCGGCACCCATGCCGGGGCGTTTTTTATGCCCTCACGTGCGATGCCGAACGCTCACCTGATCGCCGAGCGTAGCGGATCCAATGCCCCCAAAAAAACAATTCAACCGCCATTAAAAAAACTATTGACACCGACGATAAATGGGAGTAGCTTTCACCTACTCTTTAATCGAAACGGATAGAAAAATTAGGGCCCCGGCTCGAAGTCCATCGAGCCCTGCACCCGCTATCCACAAAGCTGACTATTCACCCCGAATAGTCATCACCAAGGTTGATTTTGCCGATGCAAGGACCGCACGCCTTTGCTATTCCGCCCACGAACGGCCCAACCACCCGTCCAATAGTAGTACCGCGCTCCCATTACCTAAGCGCGCACTTCCGACACCGACACGATCATCGATTCTCGCTTCTCCGGCCTGTTATGGCCGGATCTTGACAGACGGCAACAGTTGAGCGAATGGTTTGATGATTTACTTGTATTGCATCGCTGTTCCCAATGCGAGCTTTCCCCAAGCGAACCTATCAAATTCTCCTGAGCACCCTTCTGCTGGCCGTACGCGGAGAATAAAATGAAACACCGAGAACTTCGGAAACGTCGACACCTGCTAATTTGGAGGACCTACCGGAAAGCACGAACTTCGTGCGCCATTCTTCTTGCGTTTTGTCTGATCAGCTATGGATTCCTGCCCCTGATCGCGGTCTCACAGATCACAGTGTCAGGCAGCATTCACCCGAACGCGATCGAGATCGACAATTCTGCGAATCTTTACGCGGGTGACGGCAACGCCAACATCAAAAACGCCGGTGCCACCCTCGACTGGGTCAAGGACAGTCTGGCGAACACCGACACCCCTTCGCTGATCGACAGCGTCGCCACGGGCATAAAAACCACCGCTCCGAATCAAACCGGGGCCGCTGCGTTCGGCCATTGGAACGGCGTCAGGATCGTTGACGGTTTCGGCGGCGGAGATCAGGACATTTTCCTGAAAGGCGGTAAGGTCAACGACACCTCAACGTGGAACATCGGCCCCGGCACCGTCGGATCTTCGAAGTACGACGCCACGCAGATGTATATCGCCAACAACCAGTCGAACATCTTCTTCGGGATGGAGCGAAACGGCAACAACGGAACGACTGCGTTCGATTTCGAGTTCACGCAGAATCCGCCTGTGTCACCGTACGTGCCTGACCGCTCGGACGGGGACATTCTGATCTCGTTCGAGCTACAGGGCTCGGGCGGTGCATCCGGCTCCGTTCAGACGTACATTTTCAAATTCAACGGCACGACCGACCTGTACGAGCCGCTTTGCGATGACGACGCCGCAACAACGGGTACCGGCCAAGGGGCGTGCCCGGCTGGATTGTTCACCTCTATCAACGGCATCTCACCGACGACAGGCGAACCTTGGGGGCACGTCGACGGCGGTTCCTGGATAGTTAACCCCGGATTCGCTCTTCGCATGTTCGCGGAAGCCCAGGTGCCGCTCAGCCTGCTTCCTGGTGTCAACACCTGCGGTGGATCGGGCTTCGTGCAGATCAGAACGAGATCGTCATCCTCTCTCGGCAGCGACGCCAAGGACACGACGAAGATCTTCGAGTACTCCTTCGGCGGGCCGACTGCGGCAGCGGCGCTTACAAGCGGCTGCGGGCTGGATATCGGCTATAACGCTGCCGGTTCTACCAACGCCAGCGGCGGAACGACCGGACTGACCTACCAATGGTTCTTCCAGAAACTGGTTGAGGGCCAGTGGGTGGACGTTAATGGCCCCGGCGCCGATGCCACGGGTGCTTCCGGCACGTTCACGGCTCCGAGCTCCGGTACATACCGGGCTAATTTGACGGTCACTGAAGCGACCGCTTGTTTCGATAGCGTGACCACAAACTCGGTGACCGTCTTCCCCGTGGTAGACGGCACGGCCTCACTGACCGGTGACTGCGACGATACGTTCACCTTCACCGCTCAGGGTACAGGCGGCTCCGGCAGCTACGCTTACGAATGGAAGTTCTTCAAGGTGAGTGTCGGCGGAGACATCCAGGTCGGAACCAGCAGCAGCCAAAGCGGAACGATAGACATCGACACCGTAACCACGCCTTCGGGCGATGGCGGCTACTACGCCACCGTCAGGATAAGGGACGCCAACAACCCAGCTTGCTTCAAGGACGTGACGACGAACACGATCCAGGTTCGTCATCCGCTCACCGCATCGATCGCCAAGACGCTAGCCTCGACGAACCTGAACATGCTCGACGCGAGCTTCTCGGTGACGCTGACGGCCACGATAAATAATGCCGGCAGCGACACGATCACCCGCCAATGGCAGCAATTCACCGGCGATCCGGCGGCTTGGTCGAATATCGGTACGGATTCAGCGACCGTTACGCGTACAATGGCCGACATCATCACCTTTGGAACGACGGGAGGCAATGAAACCGCAACTATCCTAAGCGACCCGTACTCGCTCAGGAGATCTTCGCTGAACATCAAGGTAATTGCCTCGAGGACCCTAAACGGCCAGAGCTGCCCCGCCGAATCGTCCCCGGCAACGGTCAAGGCCCTTAAAGCAATCGACCCGTAAACATCGCGTCGCCCGTGTGGAG
>JAEZJR010000225.1 GCA_023415725.1 Acidobacteriota bacterium | reverse complement strand
GCATCGCAATATGGTCGATGCCGCCCCTACGGGGCTCCGAATATTCTGGGCGTCTGTTTCTACAAACATGTCGGCCCTACGGGCCTTTCCTGAAGAGTTCGAATTACTACAAATCGCTAGCTTCTTTGTTCTAAAATTATTGGTATGGCAAGTACATCGGTCGTTGTTGCATGTACAAATTGTGGGGCGAAGAATCGGGTCAGCTTGGACTCTGCTCTTCAAAAACAGCCCGTTTGCGGGAAATGCAAGGCTGAGCTGCCGGCCCCTGCGATGGACCCGGTGACGGTGACGGATGCTAATTTTTCACAGGTTGTTGAAAACGCGCCGGTCCTTGTTTTGCTGGATCTATGGGCGGCATGGTGCGGTCCGTGCAGGGTGATCGCCCCGACGATCGAGATGCTGGCCAGGGAACTTGCCGGGAAGGTGCTGGTGGGGAAATTGGACGTCGACGCGAACCAACGCACCGCCGCCCGCTTCGGCGTCCAGGGCATCCCGACACTGCTGATCCTGAAGAACGGCCGCGAGGTTGATCGTCTCGTCGGCGTTCAATCGCGCGAACAGATCCTCAGAAAGCTAAGTCCGCATATAAGCTAAAAAAGATTGATTAGCGGGCACCCGAGTGGACAGAGAAAATCCCTTTGTGTTCTTTGTGTAAAGCTCCGTGCCCTCTGTGTTAAATGCAAAACCGGGACCTTGATGTCGAGTCAGTTCTTAACACAAAGGGCACAAAGAGAAGACACAAAGGACCACGGAGAGTCCGCTACGGAGCTAACTTTAACGATCAATGCACCGTCATCGCCGTCGTCGCTTCACGTGAATCCGAGGTCGACGGGCCGCCGACCGGGGCGACTGCTTCCTCGAGCCGATTCATTGCGTTGTGGATGGCGTTGTCGCCCGGGATCTTGAGTTCCGGAACGGTCTCGACCTCGCTGAGGCCTTTCACCCGCATCCCCTGCTCGTAGGACATCTTCCCGCCGTACCACGACGATACGAGCACACCCGCAGCCGTCGCGATCGAGAGTGCGGCCGGCAATGCTCCGACCGGTTCGCCCTCGCGCTGCCTGCTTCTTAACAAAAGATTCAGGGCCGTCATCGCGACGCCGCCGATGTTGATCGCGGCGTGCAGATTGGCCGTGCGTTTTGTCTCGCTCTCGGCCGGGATCGTTAGATAATCGGCCGCTCCTGCCGCCCCGGCCGCGAGGGCCCCGACGAATCCGCCCGCGAGCGTGTAGTATGCGGCGTCGCTGTATTCCCGCTTCCCGGTGACGAGGCTCATCGAATCCAGCACCGCGCTGAACGGCAGCAAGCCCCCCGGCATAAGTACCAATTGCGGGTGCAAGGCGTGCCCCGCGAAAGTTGTTCTTGGCATTTTTCTTCCCCCCTATTTAACTCCGACGTGTCTCAACAGCATCGAAATTAAAAGAAAGAGAATCTGTTTGGTATCAAACAAAGGCAGGCGGTTTGGCTTTCATCCTTTGCGTCCTTCGCGAGCGTTGCGTGAGAAAAGAAATTTCACGCAAAGCCCGCGAAGGTCGCCAAGTAGGAGACACAACCTACTTAACCTCTTCCCAGATCTTGTGCCCGTGGGTTTCTCTTAGGAATATCGCTCCTATCAGAAATGTAACGCCTGCGACGACCATCGGGTAGTAAAGCCCCGCGTAGATGTTCCCCGTCTCGGCGATCAGCGAAACCCCGATCAGCGGCAGCAGCCCGCCGAACACGCCGTTGCCGATGTGGTAAGGCAGCGACAATGCTGTGTACCTGATCTTCGCCGGGAACGCCTCGACCAGATAAGCCGCGATCGGCCCATAAACCATCGTTACCCAGAAGACCTGGATGAAAACGAGGAAGATCAAGGTCCAGGCTTCGGATTTCGACAGAAGATCGCTAAGTGACGTGTAGGGCAGGACCTTTTCGGCCGGTTTCAACCCGCCGTCTGGTGCGTACGTTTGAGGGGTCAGGCGAATAGCCCCGGTCACCGGATCTTTCTGCGAACTCGCCGTCACGACATCCGATCCCGCCGCACTCTGCATCGCCTGGTATATCGGGATGTACGTCAGCATCGCGAGCAAACACCCGGCAAGGATGATCCATTTCCGCCCGATGCGGTCGCTGATCGCACCCCAGAAAACGAAGAACGGCATCGCCATTAGCAGCGCGATCGCGACGATGTACTGCGATGAGATCGCGTTAACGTTCAATATCGATTGCAGGTAGAACAGAGCGAAGAACTGCCCGGCGTACCAAACTACGCCCTGCCCCGCGGTCGCTCCGAAGAGCGAGATCAGCACACGCTTCAGGTTCTTCCATTTCGTGAACGCCTCCACCAGCGGGTTCGCTGAGGTCATCCCGGACGACTTCACGTGCTGGAAGATCGGTGACTCCTCCATCCGCAATCTGATGTAAAGCGAGATGACCACGAGCAGGATCGAGATCAGGAACGGGATCCGCCACGCACCGAAACTTCCCGCCTTGCCCGCGAACTCATCAGCGGAATACATGTTCTGCACGACGAGGATCACCGCGAGCGACATGAAAAGCCCAAGCGTAGCCGTGATCTGAATGAAAGATGTGTAAAACCCGCGCCGGTTATCCGGTACGTGCTCCGCAACGTAAACCGCCGCCCCGCCGTACTCACCGCCAAGGGCCAGGCCCTGCAGCACGCGGACGAGCAGCAGAATGATCGGTGCTGCCATCCCAATCGATTCGTACGTCGGCAGAAAACCGATGATCGCCGTCGACCCGCCCATGATCAGCAGCGTGACAAGGAACGCGTACTTGCGCCCGACGATGTCCCCGATCCGCCCGAAGAACAATGCCCCGAATGGCCGAACCACGAATCCCACCGCAAACGTCGCGAGATACGCAATGTAAGCGAATGTGTCGTTCCCCGGTGGGTAGAAAAGCGGAGCTATGATCGCCGCGAGGCTGCCGAAGATGTAAAAGTCGTACCACTCGATCACCGTCCCGAGCGACGACGCACCGATCACCTGCCA
The DNA here is from genome assembly GCA_023415725.1 of Acidobacteriota bacterium. Classification (GTDB taxonomy): domain Bacteria; phylum Acidobacteriota; class Blastocatellia; order Pyrinomonadales; family Pyrinomonadaceae; genus OLB17. Next base: position 71 of record JAEZJR010000225.1, on the reverse strand, counting down.
GATCTTCCATTTGGAAACTTCGGTTTCGTTTGTGGCCATTCGTTAGTTTCCCTTCGCGTCCTCCGCGAGCT
>JAEZJR010000202.1 GCA_023415725.1 Acidobacteriota bacterium | reverse complement strand
ATCCTGCTCGACCTGAACATGCCGAAAAAGGACGGACGCGAGGCGCTGAAGGAGATCAAGTCGGATCCGAACCTGCGGCGCATCCCCGTCGTCATCATGACCACCTCTAAAGCCGAGGAGGACATTTTTCGGAGTTACGATTTCGGGGCGAGCTCATTCATCACCAAGCCGGTCACGTTCGACAGGTTGGTGGATCTGATGAAAGCGATCGGTGAATACTGGGTCGAATTCGTCGAACTACCCGATTGATGCACTCAGTTCCTATGTATTCAGAGGGTAATACCAGCGATATACGGGTACTCCTCGTCGAGGACGACGACGACGATTACGTCCTCGTCCAGGACCTTTTCGAGGAGATCGGCCGTCGCTACAGGTTAGAGCGGGTGAGTTCCTACGATGAGGCGGTGGGGCTCGAAAATCCGTCGAAGTACGAAGTGTGCCTGCTGGACTATCGTTTGGGCGCCCATGACGGCCTCGAACTTCTGCGGGATCTTCGGCGGCTGGGGTTCCGATGCCCCATGATTCTGCTCACGGGACAAGACGACGACACGATCGACCGGATGGCGATGCGCGCCGGGGCGGCCGATTATCTCATCAAGGGACAGATCAACGCGCAGAACCTAGAGCGATCGATCCGTTACTCGATACAGGAACGCCAGTCCCAGGAAGAGCGCGTTCGACTTGCTCGCGAGCAGGCAGCGCGCGAGCAGGCGGAATCCGCGAATCGGGCAAAGGACGAATTCCTCGCCGTACTCTCGCACGAGTTGCGCACGCCGCTCAACGCGATGCTCGGTTGGGTGCGTTTGTTGAAGACCAACAGGGATAGCGACGAGATCTTCAATAAGGCAGTCGAATCGATCGAACGCAGCGCGCTCACGCAGACGAAATTCGTCGAGGACCTGCTCGACGTTACGCGCATCGCTAACGGTAATATCCGCCTGACAAAACGTCCGGTCACGCTTAACCAGATAGTTCAGGTCTCCGTGGATGGGATCCGGCCTGCGGCGGAAGCTAAGTCGATCACTCTCAGCTACGACACAGACCATACCGACATCGCCGTCTTCGCCGATCCGGAGCGCATCCAGCAGGTCGTGAACAACCTTATGTCCAACGCGGTGAAGTTCACCGAAGAGGGCGGTGAGATCTCCGTGACTCTGGAGAGATCCGGCGATGATGCCCGTCTCGTCGTCCGCGACAACGGGCAGGGGATAGCTCCGGAATTTCTCCCGAGGGTGTTCGAGCGTTACAAGCAGGCGAACAATTCCACGACCAATCGAAAGGGAGGCCTCGGCCTCGGCCTCGCGATCGTGAAGCACCTTACGGAACTCCATGGCGGATCGATAACCGCCGAGAGCGATGGAGAGGGGAAAGGCAGCACATTTACCGTGCGGCTGCCTCTTTCTGAAGCGACGGTGTCGGTCGAGGCGGAGGATCGGAGAGAGTATGTGCCGTAGTATCAAGACCCTTTTCAATTTCGATCCGCCCGCGACCACAGACGAGGTGCAGGCGGCCTCGCTGCAGTTCGTGCGCAAGCTTTCGGGCTTCAACAAGCCATCGAAAGCGAACGAGACGGCGTTCGAAATTGCCGTCGAGCGGATCGCCGCGGCCGCTCAGGAAATGCTTAATTCGCTCGTCACCAATAGCCCGCTTAGAGATCGCGAAACTGAGGCCCTTCGTGCGAAAGAGAGGGCCGCGAAACGATTCGTTAACTAGCCTGGTAATTTCGAATACTTTGCGATCCTGCTTAGTTTGCGGATACTGCAAGTATGAAGCGGTGCCCGCAGTGCGGCCAGATATACACAGACGACCTGCTTTATTGCCTGCAGGACGGCAATGAGCTGCTGCCGCAATACATCGAGACAGAGACGCCCACTGTCGTCCGCCCGCCGAAAACAGCACCACAAACTTCCGGAAAGCCCTATGTGAAATACCTGGCGATCGCCCTCGTTGCACTTCTGGCGATGGGGATCGCCGGCGCAGCCGGAGCGTATTTCGTATGGAACAAGCTGAGCGGTGGCAATGACCGCGTCGCGACGGACCCCACGCCTCGGCCGAGCCCGACCGCTTCCCCTCAACCGACCAGATCCCCCGTCTTCCAAAATAAGAAACCGCAGGCCACGCCAGCGAACGTAGCGATTCCTACTCCGCCCGCCCCGGCGAATACGGACCGTCGCTCACCCGAAAATACCGATCCGGACTTTGTCGCTCCCGCAACTACCCGGATCAACTTCCGCCGCGGGAGCGTGAGCGAAACCGTAAGCGGGCATATCAGCAAGGATCGCGATTTCGTACTTAGAACACTTGCCGGCCAATACCTCACCGCTCGGGTCACCTCGGAGCGAAATTGTGTCGAATTCTACGACGGAGGATCCACTATCGAATTCGAAACCCCGCAGGGTGACAGCCGACTGACCTTGATCAATAATTGCCCCGCCCCAGTCCCGTTCAAATTAAGCGTCACAGTACGGTAATTCTTAGGGCGGGGACGCAGCTGGTCAATCGAATTTCATATTTTTTCACAAATACTAATGACGCGGGTAAAGCTTGCGTGATATCTAAGATCACATGAACACCGAGGATCGAAAACTTCGTATCCATTCCGTCGATTTGCTCCGCGGGATCGTGATGATGATCATGCTTCTGGATCACGTCCGCGAGTACGTTCACGCCGGGGCACTGCAGAACGACCCTACAGACCCGTCAACCACGATCGCTGCGGTTTTCTTCACTCGTTGGATAACGCATTTCTGTGCACCCGTTTTCGTTTTTCTTTCCGGCGTTAGCATCTACTTGCAGAAACGGAACGGAAAGGGGACGGGCGAGCTTTCGCGGTTCCTCTGGACGCGCGGGCTATGGCTGATATTTCTCGAGTTCACGGTGGTCCGTTTCCTTGTTGTATTCAACCTCGATTACTCGTTCTTCGGGATGGCGCAGGTGATCTGGGTGATCGGGGTCTCGATGATCTTGATAGCGGGTATGATCTACTTACCGGTAAAGTTGGTCGGCATCGCCGGTCTTGCGATGATCGTTCTTCACAACCTGTTCGACGGCGTTCGCGTTCCGCCGCAGATAGCTTTCGCGGGAACTCCGCCGCCTGACCTTCTGCAGTCGTTGTGGATCGTCTTGCATCAACCCGGCGTTGTCCCGCTGTTCGGAGGCCATAACCAGATATTCTTCGCTTATCCACTGATCCCATGGATCGGCGTGATGATGGCGGGGTACGCCTTAGGCACGATCTACGATATGGAGGCGGGGAAACGGAGAACGCTGCTTCTGTATGGCGGTGCGGCAGCGACGGTGCTGTTTATTCTCCTTCGCGTGCTGAATGTGTACGGGGATCCTTCGCGATGGTCCGAACAGGCAACTCAAGCCTCGACCTTTTTGTCGTTTCTGAACACGACGAAATATCCACCCTCGCTGCTTTTCCTGTTGATGACGCTCGGGCCCGGACTGTTGGTTTTGGCATTGGCGGATGGTATCGACGGCAAGGCGCTGTGGCAGCGGATATGCATCACATTCGGCCGTGTGCCTATGTTCTTTTACATCCTGCAGTGGGTCGTTGCTCACGGGGCCGGCGTTCTGCTGGGATTCCTGGCGGGGGTGGATGTAAGTTACCTCTTCCTCGACCTGTTCCAGATGGGGCAAGCCGCACCAACCGGGCACGGCTTCTCATTGTTGACGGTCTACGTCGTCTGGATCGCTGGCCTAGCAGCGGTTTACCCGCTATGCGCCTGGTACGCCGGCGTGAAGGTGAGGAACAAACATTGGCTCTTGAGCTATCTTTAAGAAGCTGATGATCGACGTAAAAACACTTCGTTACGCACGACCAGTATTCACACGGCTAAATTCGAAAATGGACTTTGTGGTGTGCGGTTAGTAAAAGGTTGTCATCGTCGCACAGGTACGCAGAAATAAATAATTATGCGGAATCCGCTGATCAGACTCGTCACGATCGTAACTATCACTCTAAGCCTGGGTTGGCTTACCGCATCTACCTGCGCAGCACAAAAAGCAAAGCGGCCTGAGATCATCAAACGGTCAGACTGGGGTGCGAATAAGCCGGTGGGCAAAGGGGAAAGGCACAAAATTCGATTCATCACCATTCACCACACTGCGACGGTGCAGAGATCGAACGTAGAGATCGCCGCAAAGCTGCGCAATCTGCAGGCGTTTTCGCAACGCGAGGATAAACTGGACACCGGCAAGGCGAAACCCGCTTGGTTCGACATCCCTTATCACTACTACATCGCTGTGGACGGCAAGATCGCAGAAGGCCGGCAGATAAAGTACGCAGGAGATACCAACACCGAATACGACCCAGCCGGGCACGCCCTCATCGTGCTTGAAGGCTCTTTCAATAAAGAGCAGCCGACCGCCGAACAGATCGAATCACTGAAAGAAATGGTCACTTGGCTCGCTCGGAAATATAAGGTTCCAGCTGAAAACATCAAAGGGCATGACGACTATGCGAAGACTGGTTGCCCAGGCGAAAACTTAAAGAAAATGCTCCCGGACCTTAGGAAAAGCGTCCGGTAGTACAGACCGGAAGATGATCCCCTTCCAACGGGCCTAAGTTGGTCATTGATCCGTATCCGGGTTCTGCTCGATATATTTGCGAAACTTTTTGGCGTCTTTATGGTCGGGGACCTTCTCCAGGAACGATCTATATTCGCGGGTGGCCATGAATTTTGCTCCGGCACGGTCATAAAGAGTAGCCATTAGAAGATGGCTTTCCGCCATTCCGACCGGGTCAAGCCTTATCGCTTCGTTCAGGGCCTCCACTCCGAGAGTTCCCTTTCTCGCAAGTAGGTAGGCCTCACCTAATAGCTGAAACGCTCGAGCGAGTTCGGGATCAGCCGTTGTCGCGGTTTTCAAAGCTTCTATCGCGGGATCGATCTTCCCCTCGACCAGGCGGATCCGCCCGATATTCATCATGGCGGGTGCCAGATCGGGCTTGGCTTTCAACGCGCTTTGATATGCCTTTTCGGCATTCGAGTACTGCTTCTTGTCGTAGTAAAGTGCCCCCAGCTGCGACCAAGCGATATAGTCCGCAATGTCGGCGGCTACCAAGTCGTTAAAGAGCTTTATCGCTTGGTCAGCCTTCCCATCGCTTGCCGCGGACGATGCTTCATTAAACAATTTTGCATTCGCTTCGCTGCGGGAATACTGCTGCTTCACCGAGATCGTTCCTGGTTGGGCACGATTTCCGGCGATGGGGGCCATCACCTCAAAATCCTGCCGGAATTGCCGGATCAATCCGAAATCGGCAGACGAGAGGATCTGACGGCCCGCCTCCCGGCCTTCGATCTCGACCGTGAGCTGGCCTTCCGAACCATCTACGTCTCGGAAGCAGTAATAACCGGACTTCTCAATGGTGTGGCTCGCGACGTCTCGTCCGCGAGTGTTGAGGATTACAGTGACCTTTGGGAATTTGTCCCCGGGAGTGAGTCCCTTTACAACGACGCGGCCGTATACCGCCCGCTTGTTGAGTAAGGGCGTGCCTCCGCTTTCTCCGCAGATCTGGTCGATCTGTGCTGAGGATGTATTTGGAAAGTAAAGAAACGCGGCCGCGACGAGCAGTCCAAGCAGGACGGTAGTTTTTTTCATTTTCACTCCAACAGGGTTTTCCGGAAAGATCGTATGTATCCTAATACGAATCAGTTGACCGGAAAAGCTGCGCGAAGATCTAATGTACCGTCGCGAAGGGTTGATCAATCCATTTCGCTCTCGTCGATGTCGAAGTTCGCGTAGACCTTCTGCACGTCGTCGTTGTCGTCGAGGGAATCGTAGAGCTTCATCATTTGTTTCGCTTCGACGCCCTCGAGCTTGATGTAGTTCTGGGGGATCATCGAGACCTCGGCGGCCTGGGGTTCGATGCCGGCTTTCTTGACGGCATCGAGCACGCCCTCGAAGGCATCCGGGGCAGTAAATATCTCGAACACGTCACCGTCGTCCTGCATATCGTCCGCGCCCGCTTCGATCGCGATCTCGAACAGCTCGTCTTCGCTCTTCGCCTCCTTATCGACGACTATGTACCCCTTCTTGTCGAACATCCAGCCGACCGAACCGGACTCACCCATGTTGCCGCCGTTCTTGGAAAAGATGTGGCGGATCTCCGCGACCGTACGGTTGCGGTTGTCGGTCATGGCTTCCACCATAACGGCGACACCGTTCGGGCCGTAGCCTTCATACAGCACTTCGTCGTACTGGGCGCCCTCGAGCTCGCCGGTGCCGCGCTTTATCGCGCGGTCGATCGTGTCGTTCGGCATGTTCTGCCCTTTCGCGTCGGAGATAGCTTTACGCAGGCGGGCGTTCGAATCCGGGTCGCCGCTTCCGCCCGTGCGGGCCGCCACGGTGATCTCCTTGATCAATTTAGTGAAGATCTTGCCGCGTTTAGCGTCGAGCGCGCCCTTTTTGTGCTTGATCGTGTGCCACTTGGAATGTCCTGACATTGTGTTTGTTAAAGCTGGTTCGAGTCTAGTATCGGATCCTGAATTTCCGGCTTTGGCTCGCCCTGACGGACGCGATCCTGCCTGTTGCGGACCGAATCTGAAAATATAGCACGCGGCTTTTTCACGGCAAAATCGTAACGTTTAATACAAAGTTCCCTCCGGATCCGCGGCAACTTAACTGGTAGATCACTAAATGATCTCAGAGGTTTTGATGAACCGGACCTTTTCAACATTGGCTGTGCTGGGGATGCTGCTGCTTGCAACGGCGCTTTGCGTCAAACAAACCTTCGATGCACGCGGGACGGTCGCCGACACGACGCTGACGATGCTGTTCTCCGCGGAAGGGTTAGTGGCGGGTCTCGTGATCGCCGCCGCTGTCTCGCTGCTGCGGAGCAGATCCGCCAGGCAAAAAAAGGAAAAGCTCAGCGGCCGGCAAGTTCCAGCAACCGTTTAGCCGAACCGCCCACGACGCGCAGGCGCTTGGTTCTGGATGTATGCCCGGACAGTATCTCTACGTTCGCTTTTGGGCGGCCGAAGGCCTTGGAGATCAACTTCACCACTTCTTCGTTCGCGGCCCCGTCGACCGGCGGTGCCGCGATCTTCACTTTCAGGCTCCCATCGAATTCACCGACAACTTCGCTCTTCGACGCCCGCGGGATGACGCGCACCGTGAAGATTATCGAATCGCCATCTTCCGAGTAAGCGATCACGGCCTAACGAAGATGTTAAGCACCACGGACTGCAGCAACCCGATGACGATCAACACGATCATCGCCGACAGGTCGAACATCCCGATCGGAGGAATCAAACGCTGTACGGGCAGGATGATAGGGTTCGTCACGCGCATCACGAAACCGAGGAACGTTTTTCTCGTAAAGACGAACCACTGCGCCAGGAAGCGGATGAATATGAAGAGGATCAACAGGCTCAGGAGTCCGTAAAGTACAAATCCGATGAACATCATCGGATTGCCGGTCGAGATCCCGAGCGAGAGGCCGTCAATGACGAAGAACGTGTTACCGATGATGCTGCTCGCGAAGAACGTGAACACGAGCCCGATGAAAAGCGTGACGAGCGGAGCGAGTCGTGTGTCGACGCGGAAATTAGCGAGGAACCGCGCGGCAGGGTAAACCCATTTTTCGGTACGCTTCCGTATCCAAAAGCCGGTCCGTCCGACCCTCCCGAACGGGTTCGGGTCCGAATAGTTGAAGATCAGCCGGAGCACCATGAACGCGAGGAACACCAAAAAGGCACCCCACAGGATCATCCAGACTATCGGGTAAACGGTCGCGGTCAGCATAGCTATAATTTAGCGGTTAGGGAGCGTGAACACCAAGAGTTTTCATGCCGGCGACCGGTTTGCGTAATCACGTTCGCCGAATATTGCAGTGCCTACGCGGACCAACGTCGCACCTTCCTCGATCGCCACCTCGAAATCGTGGCTCATCCCCATGGAGAGATGGCCGTCCGGTATGAGCCGATCCCGAATTTCGCGGAGGCGGCGGAAGTAGGGCCGGGTCGCTTCCGGGTCTTCGAAAAAGGGCGGAAGCACCATCAGGCCTTCGAGCTTTAAATGCTTGCAGCCGCGGAGGAATTCGACGAGGTCCTGTAAATCAGTTTCGGGAATACCTGATTTCGTTTCCTCCCCGGCAAGGTCGACCTGAACCAAAACGCTGAGCGCCTCGCGACCCTCCTCATCGCAGATCCGCTCAAGGCGTTTCGCGATATCGAGGGAATCTACCGAATGGATCACGTCGAACAGCTGGACCGCCTTTCGGGCCTTGTTCGATTGCAGGTGCCCGATCAGGTGCCACTCGGCGGCGTCGCGGCCGAGTTCGGTGATCTTCGATTCCCCTTCCTGTACTTTATTTTCGCCGAACACACGAACGCCGGCGGCGATCGCTTCGCGGAGGATCTCGGGCGGGTGCGTTTTGCTGACGGCGACCAATTTGACCACTCGGGGGTCACGACCGGAGCGGCGGGCGGCCTCGGCTATTCGATGTTCAATGTTTGCAAGGTTTTCCGCGATGGAGGTCGCCATTGGCTCGATTTTACCATTTGGCGTACGGACTTGTTCTTGCCTAAATATGACCGGTGAGTTTCTCGATGATGAGGACGACCCCGTAAGTGAGGGCGGCGATGGCGGCGGCGGCCGGGATGGTCAGGATCCACGCCCAGACTATGCGGCCGGCGACCCCCCATTTCACGGCCGAGAACCGCTTGGCCGAGCCCACCCCGACGATGGAACCGGTGATCGTGTGCGTGGTCGAAACGGGAATTCCTGCGGCTGTCGCTCCGAACAGGGTGATCGCTCCCGCCGTTTCGGCACAGAAGCCGCCCACGGGCTGGAGTTTGACGATCTTCGTACCCATGGTCTTAACGATGCGCCACCCGCCCGAGAGTGTCCCGAGGCCGATCGCTGCGTGAGCGGAGAGAACCACCCAGAGCGGCACGTCGGGGAGCTTCCCGCCCGCATCCATCTGAAGGTAGCCACCCGCCACGAGGGCGATCGTGATGATGCCCATCGTTTTTTGGGCGTCGTTGCCGCCGTGCCCCAGCGAATATGCGCCTGCGGAGAAGAGCTGACCGACGCGGAAGACTTTATCGACCCGGTTGACCGAAACGCGGTGAAAGATCCAATAAACGGCGACCATCAATATGAAGCCGAGCGTCATGCCCAGCAGCGGAGAGAGCACTATGAACGACAGTGTCTTGATCCAGCCCGCGGCCTTCAAAACCGTCTCGACGCCGTAGAAACCGAAATGCCAGATATAGGAGCTGATCGCTCCGCCGGCGTACGCTCCGACCAGGGCGTGCGAACTGGACGTGGGCAGTCCGAGCCACCACGTTATCAGGTTCCAGATGGTCGCCCCGACGACCGCGGCAAGCAGCACGAAAAGTTGATCGTTACCCGGGATCTTGGCGATATTGACCATATCGCCCCCGATCGTCTTCGCCACGGCAGTGCCGAAAACGAGGAATGCAATGAAATTGAAGAAGGCGGCCCACGCGACGGCGACGCCCGGCGAGAGCACGCGGGTTGCTACGACGGTCGCGATCGAATTCGCGGCATCGTGGAAGCCGTTTACGTAGTCGAAAAATAACGCAACGGCGATGATCAGGATCACCAAGCCAACTGCGGCGGATTGAACGTCCATAAGATCAAAACGGAAAACTAAAAACTAAAAATGGAAAATCTGAACGACGGCCGCATTTCTTCATTTTCAGTTTTCCGTTTTTTCGTTGATTACGTGTGCTTGAGAACGATACTCTCGATGATGTTCGCGACGCTTTCAGCACGATCGGTGGCATTTTCGAGGATCTCGAGGAATTCTTTCCACTTGATCACCTCGATCGGGTCGGTCGAATTCTTGAAGAGGTTCCCGATCGCGCGGAAATAGATATCGTCGGCGACGTTCTCCAGGCGATGGATCTCGACGAAGTGGGCGTTTATCCCATTCGGTTTGCTGAGCATCCCGACCGCCTTCTTTATCGCTGCGCCGAGTTCAACGATCGTGCGGGCGAGTTCACGTGCCTCGTCGTTGATCTGATGGATGTCGTACATCACGATCGTGCGGGCCCCCGCGTCAATGTAATCGCAGATGTCGTCGAGGGCGACCGTGAGAGTGTAGATGTCCTCGCGGTCGAAGGGGGTTATGAACGACTTGTTCAGTTTGGTAGTGACCTCGTGGGTCAATTGATCACAGGCGTGTTCGACGGCCTTGATGCGTTTCGTGTAAGAAGCGTAATCGGAACCGTCCGATTCGAGCATTTCCATGAGGATGCCGGCGGCTTCTTCGATCTTTCCAGCCATCTCACTGAACATATCGAAGTACTTGTCCTCACGCGGCAGTAAACTGAACGCCATAAATTAGCAGTCTCCAAACTAACTGTAACGGAACTGCACCAGAATAAAACGCAGAACCCCGCCTTGTCCACAAGGCGGGGTTCTCGGTTCTCGTCGTTTTACTATTCGGGAAACTTATATTTGGCCGCCGTGCTTGATGAACGCGGCTTCGCGGAGGTAGACGTTGAGCTCGCAGATGTCCTTGACGTAATCGCCTATTCGCTCCAGATGCTTCGCGACGAAAAGCAGGTGTGCGGCCCCGGTGGTGGCGGACGGGTCCTTGATCATCATTTCGAGCAATTTCGCGAAAACGCGCTTGTAGGCTTCGTTTATTTCCTTATCTCGCTTTATCACTTCGCGGGAGGTCTCGGCATCCTCGGTCGTGAAGGCGTCCAGGGCGGCCCGAAGCATTTCCGTCGCGGTCTGGGCCATTAAGGGGAATTCGATGTAATTCTTGATCAGCGGTTCGGTATTGATCGCCAGGGCAGCCACAGCGATGCTGCCGGCGTGGTCGGCGATGCGTTCGAGGATCGGGGTGATCTTCGCGATGGAGATGACGAATCGCAGATCGTGCGCCTGCGGGTGCTGAAGGGCGAGGATGTCGATGCAAAGCCGGTCGATCTCCAGCTCCATCTGGTCGATGATCTTGTCGTCGTCGAGCACCTGCCGGGCGAGTTCGTTGTCGCGCTCGACGAGAGACTGCATCGCCCTCTGCACGGCCGTCTCCGTCGCGCCGCCGAGCAGCAGTATCTTGTCCCGCAATTGATCAAGTGATTCGTCGATTATTCTGTGGTCCATCTCAATTCAAAATAACACGTGCGGCAATCCCGACTGTCCTCCATCAACCGAACCGGCCCGTGATGTAATCCTCGGTCAGCTTTTCGTCCGGGTTTTGGAACATCTTGATCGTCGGGCCGTACTCGACGAGTTTCCCGAGCATGAAGAAGGCCGTTTTGTCCGAAACACGCGAGGCTTGCTGCATGTTGTGCGTGACGATGACGATCGTGTACTTGCGCTTCAGCTCGACGATCAGCTCCTCGATCTTCTGCGTCGCGATCGGGTCGAGAGCGGAGGCAGGTTCGTCCATCAGGATCACCTCCGGTTCGACCGCAAGGGCCCGTGCGATGCAAAGCCGCTGCTGCTGCCCGCCTGAGAGGCCGAACGCGGAGGCGTTCAAACGGTCCTTCACCTCATCCCACAACGCAGCATCGGTGAGGGCCTTTTCTACCCTGTCGTTCATGTCCGACTTGCCGTTGTGGATGCGGTTGATGCGAATCCCGTAGGCGACATTCTCGAAGATCGACTTCGGGAAGGGATTGGATTTCTGAAAAACCATCCCCACCTTGCGCCGGAGAGCGACGACATCCGTCCCCGGAGCATAAATGTTTTCCCCGTCGATCAGGACCTCCCCCTCGACGCGCGTCCCGGGGATCGTGTCGTTCATCCGGTTCAGCGTCCGCAGGAAAGTGGATTTGCCGCAGCCCGACGGGCCGATGAAAGCAATGACCTGGCGTTCCGGGACCTCGAGGGAAATACCGTGCAGCGCCTGAGCCTTGCCGTAGTAAAAATTCAGATCTTTTACGCTGATCTTATTCTGCATCGTTACGTACGGCAGACTGTTAGCCTGCCGTGCTATTCGTACGGACAGGCTAACAGCCTGTCCGACCTTAGTACCTCTTTCTGGTCAGAAACCTCACCAAAATGTTGATCACCAGTATCGCCCCGACCAGAAGCAGCGTGGCGGCCCAGGCCATCGCGTGCTCGACCTCGAACGGGCCGGTCGCGTAGTTGAATATTTGAACGGTCAGGGATGACATTGGCTGATCGAGATAGAAATTATAAAAACGGCTGTTCAGCGCAGTGAACAGCAGCGGGGCCGTTTCGCCGGTGACCCGGGCGACCGCGAGCATCGCCCCTGTTGCTATCCCGGAGGCAGCAGCCGGCAGCACGATGTTCCACGAGACGCGCCACTGCGGTGCTCCGAGAGCGAGTGCTCCCTCGCGCATCGAGTTCGGCACGAGCCGGATCATTTCTTCGGTCGTGCGGGCGACGATCGGGATGATGATCACCGCAAGAGCGAGCGCCCCCGCAAGGCCGGACTGACGCCCCATCGGCAGCACCACAGCCGCGTAGATGAAGATTCCGACGATGATCGACGGGATGCCGATGAGCGTGTCCGCGACGAAGCGGACCGACTTGCCGTACCAATTGCGGCCGTATTCCGCGAGGTAAACGCCGGCGGCGATGCCGAGCGGCAACCCTATGACAGCCGCGAGAAGAGTCATGATCACCGAACCGACGATCGCGTTCCCAATGCCGCCACCCTCGCCGACCGGTTTCGGCGTGTCGGTGAGGAACTCAATGCTCAGAGAAGACACTCCGCGCACCGCGATGTAGGCGATGATGATCAGCAACACCCCCGTGACCAGAACTGTGCACGCGGTGGTGAGGCCGGCCATTATCGTGCTGACGGTGCGTCTGCGGTTGTCGAGCTTTCCAGCGTTTGCTGCCATCAATTAAGTAGCCTTTGCCCTGTCCGGGCCGCTCGCGACCTTCATGATAAGAAGCTTCGCGAGGCCGTTCACCACGAAGGTAACCAGGAACAGAACTAGCCCGATCTCGATCAGTGCGCTTAGATACAATTTGTCGGTCGCCTCGGCGAAGTTTGCCGCGAGCAGTGACGCGATTGTGTTCGCGGGTTCAAAGAGCGATGCCGAGATCTGCGGCGAATTGCCGATCACCATCGTCACCGCCATCGTCTCGCCTATCGCCCGGCCCAAACCAAGCACGACGGCCCCGGCTATCCCTGACGCAGCGTTGCCGAGCACGATCGTCGTGGTTTCCCATTTGGTCGCGCCGAGAGCAAGTGCGGCTTCACGCTGCGTGACGGGCACGGCCTCAAGCACGTCGCGAACGACCGCGGTGACGATCGGCGTGATCATCAGCGCGAGGATGATGCCCGCGGTGAGCATCCCGAGCCCGGTGATGCGGCCTTGGAACAACGGGATGAATCCCAGAGTACTTTGCAGTGCCGGCCCCAGATACTCGCGGATGACCGGGGCGAGCACGAATATCCCCCAAAGACCGTAGACTACCGACGGGATCGCGGCTAGAAGTTCCACCATGAAGGCGATCGGCCGCGCGACCTTGGCCGGGGCCTGTTCGACTAGGAAAATGGCGACCCCGATCGACACCGGCACCGCGAGCACTACCGCAACCACCGACGAGACGATCGTGCCGTAAATGAACGGCAAAGCTCCGAAGACCTCCTCCGAAGGCCTCCATTCCGAGCCGTAAAGGAAATCGACCCCGAACCGGCGAAGCGTCGGCATCGAGTTGTCGATCATCATGTAGACGATCGCCGCGACGAGCAGCGGTATAGCCGCCGAGGCCGCCAGCAGTGCAGCCTTGAATAACTTGTCGCCGATGGTGCCGGTCTGAGCCATTCTATTTACAGCGGTTCAAATACCCACTATTGCCGAAGCGGCTTGCCGCCGCTCGTCATCGACGCGATCCTGGTTTCGACCTTTTTTACGACGTCGGCCGGCAGGGCAGCGTAATGGAGGTCGGGGGCGAACTTTTCGCCGTCGTGCGTGGCCCACCAAAGGAAGTCTGCGATCGCCTTCCCTTTTACGGGATCTGCCTGATCTTTGTGAACGAGGATGTAGGTGTAGCTCGCGATCGGGTATGCGGTATCACCGTCTGCGTTGGTGATCGCGGTGCGGAGGTCGTCGGGCATCGTAGCGACGCTTCCCGCCGCAGCGGCCGAGACGCTCTCGAGCGAAGCAGCGACGAATTTACCAGCTTTATTCTTCACTTCAGCGGTCGGAAGGTTATTGGCCTTCGCGAAGGTGAGCTCTACGTAGCCGATCGCGTTCGGCGTTTGCTTCACCTGCCCCATGACGCCATCGTTGCCCTTCGCACCGACGCCCACGCCGGTGATCCAGCTCGGCTGCTTATTCGTGCCGACCTTTTCCTTCCATTCGGGCACCGTCTTCGAGAGGAAGTCGGTAAAAACGGCCGAGGTGCCGCTCGCGTCGGCCCGGTAGATCGGGAGGATCTCGGCGTCGGGCAAGTTAACTTCAGGGTTCTCGGCCTTGAGCTTCGCGTCGTTCCAGCGTTTGATGTTGCCGAGGTAGATGTCCGAGATGTTCTGCGGCGTGAGCTTTAACGGCTGGCTTACCCCCTCGAGATTGTACGTGATCACGACGGCCCCGAGCACCGTCGGGATGTGTAGGATCTCAGCGCCGGCTGATTTGAGATCGTCGTCGCTCATCGGGTCGTCCGTCGCGCCGAAGTCGGCCGTCTTCGCGAGGATCGCCTTCTGCCCCGCGCCGGATCCTGTCCCCTGATAATCAATACGGACGTTCGGGTCGATCTTCTGATACTCGTTCGCCCACTTTTCGTAGATCGGTTTTGGGAACGTCGCTCCGCTGCCTTGGATCCGCACAGCAGAACCCGAGCCTGTATTTCCGGTGCTCGGAGCATCCCCAAGTTTCTGTCCGCTGCACGCCGCAAGCATCGCTGCGATCGTCACAATTACGATTTGAAATGTCGTTTTCATCGTTTTCTCCTGGGCCGCAAAGGCCGCGAATCTGGCTCCCGCCTGAAATAGTTAACTTACACCGTCGATGGAATCGGATTGAAGCGTTCAGGCGGTGTAATTAACACTCCTGTAACATGGCGTTAACACGAGCCTCTAAACCTCGAGCGATCGGTGCCCCATTTCGTCGATCGGGCCGGTGAGCAGTGATAGAAGGTAGGGGTTATTTAAGAAGTGAACGAGGCATGGCGAAGGTTGATTATAGAGGTAACAACAGTCCTGCCAACACTTAGTGGCCGCAGCGACTTGGTTTAGGTCAGCACTATCCAACCAATTCTTAGGAATGGTACGGCTTTTGCACTATGTGTAGCGGACCAAACTGAAATTGCTGTGCGGTCGGTGTATAAATAATAATGCTTTCATATTTATTTGGAGGGATCGCTATGAAAAATAGAGTTATGCGTAATCGTGCCGTCGTTGCGGCGCTGCTGTGGTCGCTGTTCGTTCTGCCGATGGCGACGATGGCGCAAACGGCCGTCCGCATGCCGAAGAACAAATACAAGGTGCAGGACGACGTGAAGCTCGGCGTCGACGCCTCACGGCAGGTGGAGCAGCAGTTTCCGATCCTGAACGACGGGATGGTGGACAACTACGTCGAGGATGTAGGGGCGCGGCTCGTCGCGGCGATTCCGGCGGAGTTTCGGCACAATGAGTTCCGTTACGAGTTCGATGTGGTGAACGCTCGCGACATCAACGCGTTCGCCCTGCCGGGCGGGCCGATGTACGTCAACCGCGGCATGATCGAAGCCGCCAAGAACGAAGGCGAGATGGCCGGAGTGATGGCGCACGAGATCGCCCACGTCGCCCTGCGCCACGCTACCGCTCAGGCGACCAAGCAGGGCAGCTGGAAGAACCAACTCGGGATGATCGGGATGATCCTCGGCGGGGCTGTGGTCGGCGGTCAAACCGGTGCGCAACTCGGGATGCTCGGAGCGCAGGCGTGGATGACCAAATACAGCCGCGAGTACGAAACGCAGGCGGATGTGCTTGGAGCACGCATCATGGCTGACGCGGGCTACGATCCGAGAGATCTTGCGAACATGTTCCGCACCATCGCCCAGGAGGGCAGCGGGCGCGGTCCTGAGTGGCTGAGCAGCCACCCGGATCCGGGCAATCGCTTCCAGAACATCAACCGCGAGGCGCAATACCTGCGTGTCTCTTCGAACCCGATCAAGGTGACCCGCGAGTTCTCTCGCGTTCAGGAGCGCCTCCGCAGCATGCCGCGTGCGATGACGATGGCGGAGATCGAGCGGAGCGGGCAGCGGACCGGCGGTGCCGGAAACCCGACCGCGGGCGGTCGTTACACACGCAACGTCCAGCTTCCGTCGCGTTCTTACAGAACGTACAGCTCCGGCAACTGGGGCAGCGTGAACGTGCCCAATAACTGGCGGGAGTTCTCGACCTCGTCGCAGGTGACCTTCGCTCCCGAAGGTGCCTATGGCGATAACGGCATCACTCACGGGGCAATGATGGGGGTCGAGCAGGGCTCCGGTAGCCTCTACACATACGCTCAGGAATACATCCAGGGGTTGGCTCAGGCGAATAGTTACCTGCGGCAGCAGGGCGGCTTGCAGAGGGCTACGCTCGGGGGGCGGACCGCTTACGCCGGGCAACTTGCCGGCCGCTCGCCGGTGACTGGGGAGACCGAAGTGGTAACCGTATATGTGACGCAGCTCCGCTCGGGTGAGATGTTTTGGCTCGCCACAGTTGCACCGGAGGGTGAGGCATACAACTACAACACCGCTTTCAGGACGATGATAAATTCGGTCCGGTTGGGTGCCTAAGCTCAGAACAAGCAACCCAAAGATGGCGGGCCTTTGTGCCCGCCTTTTTATTGAACTGAAAGCTTTTTGGGGCGGACGGTCGTCAGGAGGAGGATCGCGGATATGACCGACACGCACGCGCTGGCGGTAAATGCGGCCCCTGCCCCGAATTGATTCCATAACAGGCCGAAGAGCAATGACGCCGGGAATACAGTTATTCCGTAGGCAAGATTGTAAAAGCCGAATGCGGTTCCGCGCTTGTCCGGCTCGACCATGTCAGCGACGAAGGCCTTTTCCACTCCTTCGGTAAGTCCGAAATACGCGCCGTAAACGATAAAGAGAGCCCACGCCTGCCACGTTGCGTCGATGAAGGCGAAAGCGATATACACGGCTGCGTAGATCAGCCAACCGGTCACGATCAACGAGCGGCGGCCGACCCGGTCTGAGAGGTCCCCACCGAGCAGCGAGAAGAACACCTTGCTGAAGTGCAGGACCATCCACAACAGCGGGAGCATCGCCGGCGTGACCCCCGCCTGCTCGGCACGCAGAAGCAGGAACGCGTCGGTGGAGTTGGAAAGCGTGAACAACGCGACGATAACGAGGAGCCGCTTGAAGTCGCCGTCGAATTGCGAGAGCGAGAATTTGATCGGCATCTTGTCGATCTCGCCGTTCTCGGGCCTCTCCTCACGAACGAAGAAGATGATGACGAAGAGCCCGATCGCGACCGGTATCGACGCGAACAAGAACACCTGCTGGTACTCGCGGGCGGTCGGTTCCTGCGGGTCCGCGGCGATGTAGGAGAGCAACAGGAAAGCGATCACCGGCCCGACGACCGCTCCCAGATGGTCTGCTGCGCGGTTGAACCCGAAGGCGAGCCCGCGATTCTCGGGCGGGACGCTCCCGGCAAGCAGCGCGTCGCGCGGCGCACCTCGGATGCCCTTACCGATCCGGTCGGACATTCGAACGACCAGCACCTGCGGCCAGTTCGTCACGAAGGCGAGCAGCGGCCGGGTGACTGCGGCGAGCGAATAGCCGAGGAATACGGGGAGCTTGCGATGCTCGAACTTGTCGCTGAGGTAACCGGAGAAGAGCTTGAGAATGCTGGCGACGGATTCAGCGAAACCCTCGATCAGGCCGATGGCGAACGGCGTCGCACCAAGCGAAAGCGCGAGGAAGGCGGGCAGCAGCGGATAGATGATGTCGCTCGAAGCGTCATTGAGGAACGCGACGAAGCTCAGGGCGAAGACCGTCGGCGGCAGGGTCCGGTACCGGGCGACGAGGCCGGGCCGTTTCGTGTTTTCCGCCGAGTCCATATCCATCTAAATAAAAAACAAGCGGGGCAATCCCGCCTGCACTGACCGATCTTGAATTTCCGGAAGGCTCGAGAGTCCCGCGCCTTATCGCTGCCGGCTGGGTGCGGGGCGTCCCTTCGGTCCGCTGCCGCCGGAACCGACATAGATGAACGCCAGCGTGCCGACGAAGCCGACGAGCAGTATCACCATCACTATCGCGAGCCGCAACGCCATCTTCACCGACTTCCGGAGCATCCGGAAAACGATGTAAGCGACCGCCATCGCGATCAACAAAAATCCCGCAGCCGCGGCGAGGCCGATGGCCGCTCCAGGCGAAGCGACATCAAACAATATCGTCATCACTATTGTTCCGATCCTTCAATGCCCTCTCGATGAGTTCGATATCCTCTTCCGTCAGCGAGGTTTCCTCCACGGGCAAGCTGAACTCTTCGTTCGCCCATGCCCCGAAATCGATCAATTTGCACCGTTCCGAGCAAAAAGGACGGTGTTCATTACCTTCATATTCCGTCTGCCGACCGCAGGTCGGGCACTTCACCAACAGCATAAAACCTCTGCTTTCACTAGATTACCACGCCGTCCGCGGTGCCCGTAAATGACTGCAACGCGGCGAATAAATTATTGAATCCAATACAATTAGGTGCGAAAATCAGTTAATTAGTGCACCGAACTTTCCGCCGCAGTGAAGCGTAAATGGAGGGAAGCCTGAGTGAGAGATATTGCTATGTCCAACTACAAGGAAAAATTCGATAAGTGGCAGCGCGAGGCCAAAGAGAAGTTCAGCGAGATCGATAAGCAGCTCGGCCTGAAAGAGAAGATCGGCGAGAGCGCGAAAGCGGTCGTCGAGACCGCACAGAAGGGCGCTGAGAAGATAAAGGCCGAGGCAGAGAAGTCGGAGGTGACCAAACAGGCAGTAAAGGTTGCGGAAGAGACTATTAAGACCGCCAACGAGACCGCCAAAAAGGCGTGGGATGTTACCGAGCCTGTCCGCGAAGCGGCCGAAGACGCTGCCGAGAAGACCACCGATGCCGCAGGCGACGTTTTCGGCGCGGTAGCGAAGAAGGCGGGAGAGATCTTTGGAGAAGCTAGAGGCGTCGTTGAATCCGGTGCCAAGAAGGCCGCGAGTGCCTTCAGCTTCGGCGCTAGCTGGACCCGGACGATCGATTCCACCTGGCGTTCGCTTTCGAAGGCTTCGGGCTGGGTGCAGGATAACCCGCTGCAGGCCGCCGCGACCGGCGCCTCGATGGCGGTCGGAGCAGGACTGGGTGTCGTCTTCACGGGGATCAGCTCGCATTGGCTTTTCAACTCGGCCCTGCCCGCGTGGTCGGTGCAGAAGCTCGGAGAGAGCTTCAACGAGTACCTGAAGTCTCAGGAAGAGAAGATCGCCGCGGGCGACCTCGATGAAGCGAAAGCTGAACGGATCAAATTCGAGGCCGATATCGCACGAAAGATCGGAGCACCCCTGCTCGGAGCATTCTCCTTCGCCTCGGGCGCGGTGATGATGACGAACATTCTTAATCCCAAAACCGTCACCGGGGCACCGATCGACTGGATCCTCGGCGGCAACCCGATGCTGGAAGGCGTCTGGTTCTTTGGAAATGGCCTCGTATGCTTCAAGACGAGTTACGATTTCTTCATGATCGCCCTGGATGGAGACAAGGACGTCGAGCGGATCGTTAAGGAAGTGAAAGGGATGCTGCCGGGCTCGGCAGATTAAGTTTCCAGTTGCGGCCGAACTGGATTGTCTTGTTCGGCCGCAATCTTCTTGAACTCTTCAAACGAAAGCATAACCGCCGTTTCGCGACCGTGCTTGGTGATCACGAAAGTATCTCCATTCGATGCTTTCTCGATCAGCTCTTCATATCGTCGACTTGCTTCCGAAAGCGAAACTTTTTCGATCATACTAAACATTATACGTAACTTAATCGAATCGGGAACGGTGCGAAGCTGAGGATGAAGATCAGCAGGACGAGAGCGGCGACCACCTTCCGTTTGGCATCGAGCGGCGAATCGTCCCACGGCTGCGGGTGGCGGATGCGCATCATGATGCCGAGGAGAATCGTGACCAGGAAGCCACTGGGGCTGTTGTAGATGAACCACCCGAGGAGGGAAAGCGTAGCCATGACGACGAAAGCGATCCGCCCGGTCGAGCGGTGCACCCTGGCGCCGAACACGGCGTAAAGAGCGTGCCCCCCGTCGAGCTGGCCTGAAGGGATCAGATTGAGAGCAGTGACCAGCAGCCCCACCCACGAGGCGAAATAGAACGGGTTCCCGATCCCCAATTCGATCTCATAGCCGACGAAAGCGTTCAGAAAATGGATCAATAGCGGATTGGTGAACTCGATGCCGATGTGGCTGTTCTGGAACCCGCCCACGTTCAACAAACCCATGATCGCTATCGGGATCAACGCAAGGAATCCCGCGATCGGCCCGGCCACGCCGATATCGAACACTGCCTTACGCGACGGCATCGGCGACATGATCTTGATGAAAGCGCCGAAAGTTCCTGCGGGCCCGACCATCGGCGGCGTCGGGATAAAGTAGGGCAGCGTCGCGTCGACCTTATAGATGCGGCACGCGATGTAATGGCCGAGTTCGTGACTGATGAGAATGAAGAGAAGCGATATCGAAAAGCTGAGGCCGTAGCCGAGGTAGCCCGGGCTTGTCAGCATGGCCGTGATCGAAGTACCGATCAGGCCCGCGTAACGGTCAGGTATTGAAAGGATGAATTCCAGCCATTGCGCCCCGGTTTGCGGGTCGGTTTCCGCTCCAGGAAGTGTGTCGATCGGCCCAAAAGGGAAAAGGGTGCCCGCGATCGTCGCGGTGCAAAAGGTGATGGCCAGTAAAAAGAGGTGAAGAGCGTAGGCACGCCAAGTCGGCCGAAGCACAAGCCCGTCATCGAAATATCGCCGGTCAGCGGACATAAAAAATCGCGGGCCCATGGCAGCAGCGGGCCCACGACTTTGAGGATACTAACTCGACGGGGGATGTTCCTAATGTTCCGTGCCGAAGGAATCGCTCGAACCGAACGACGTCCCAGCGGAACCGTTTCCACCGTCCCCGCCGTCTTCATCGTCGACGGCACGGGCGGTCAGCTCCTTGCCCGGCTTGAATCTGATGGTCTTGCCCGCCGGGATGGGCACTTCCTGGCCGGTCCGCGGATTACGGCCGACCCCGCGTTTACGCGGCTTTACAACGAATACGCCGAAACCACGGAGTTCGATACGTTTGCCCTTGGCCAGGGCCTCCTTCATCGCGTTGAAGAGTGAATCGACGACTTGCTCCGCCTTCTGCTTGGGAACACCCGTTTTATCGGCCACCTGGTTGACGATATCCAGTTTGATCATCGATCCCTCCTAAACCTTCAGTGTGCGCCGCGGACAAAGGGGAAAACGCTTTCGAGTTCACATATCTTATTCCCGTAAGTGAACACCTGTCAAGGTTTAGCGAAATTTAATTTTTCGCCGAATTCGTCATTTGGAAGTGCGGCGGGTGAGGCCCGGGAAGTTCGCCATGTTCCACCGTCCGGCAACGCGGCATTTTGTATTACGCAGAACGCGGGCGTTCGAAAACAGCGTCTAAACTTGAATGATGCGAATGCCGATCCGCCGACCGCTACGCCGCGGAAAGTGGTAAAATCCTCGCACGCTTCAAATAAACTCAGGAATTTTTCGGGGGGGGGGAAGAATATGCGCTGGCAAGACCTTCGGCCTAGCTCAAATGTACAGGACGCTCGCGGTTTAGGAGGCCGCGGACTCGCTCTTGGCGGCGGAGGCCTCGGGGCGATAATCATCGCCATCATCGCGTGCCTTTTGGGCGCCGATCCAAGCGAGATCCTCCAGGGCACGCTGCCCAGCGAAGTACCGCAACAACAACAGCAACAGGGCCCGGCAGCGAACCGCACCACCGGCGGACCGCAGGACCAGAACGAGCAATTCGCCCGTCGCGTGCTCGGCAGCACCGAGGACGCGTGGCGGCAGATCCTCCCGCAGCAGGCACGACGCAATTACCGCGAGCCGACGCTTGTGCTTTTTTCCGGACAGATCCCCTCCGCCTGCGGTTACGGCGCCACGGCGATGGGACCGTTCTATTGCCCGGGCGACCAGAAGCTCTATCTTGATTTCGATTTCTTTCGCGAGCTGAAGAACGAGTTTCGCGCGCCCGGCGATTTCGCCGAGGCCTACGTGATCGCACACGAAGTAGGGCACCACGTGCAAAACCTCCTCGGCACGATGGCCAAGGTGCAGCGGCAGGGGCAGAACAATCAGCTTTCAGTAGCGTTGGAACTGCAGGCGGATTGCTACGCCGGCATCTGGGCAAACTATGCGCAGAAACAGGGCGTGGTTGAAGCGGGCGATGCCGAAGAGGCCCTCCGGGCAGCCGCATCCGTCGGCGACGACATGATCCAGCGACGCACGCAAGGCTACGTCGTACCTGAATCTTTCACCCACGGCTCCGCCGACCAGCGCCAGCGAGCATTCGCCATCGGAATGAAATACGGGAACATGCAGCAATGCGAGGTGTTTAAGTAGCCTGCTGTGGCGTGAACGGCTTCCCGTACATCTCCTGATATATCCAACCTAATACTCTCGCCTCGGCGGTGCAGAGGGCTTCGAGCCAGCAGCTTGTGAGGTAAAGGCGTCGCTCGGCGTTGGTTGTCAGCACCGACGCTTTTTCCATCGATGACTTCTCGTTCTCTTTGTCGAGATTGTTCGCCTCGGTGATCTCGCGCTTCGTCTCGCGGGCGTCATGCAGGGCCGCGACGACGTCGTTGAGCCAGAGGTTGAGGAGCGGCTCGGAGTTGTTCTCCTGCAGGGCCTGAAACACGCCGATCGCGAAACGGGCTTCCGCGTTCTCGAACGGGTAAACGCCCACGCCGTTCGCGGCGTCATCCTGCTGCTTCCATTGGAACAGCTCTTCGGTGTTCTGGTGCCGCATGCGGGCGGTGCGCTCGTCGAAGTTGAGGAACCACTCGATGAGGTCGGCGACGGAGGCGGGATCGACGCCGCCCTGGGCACCGGGGCGGAGCTTCGGCGGCTGTGTCTGTTGGGCTTCTTGCTGAGACATTTGTGTAAAATTCTAGTATCGCATTTCTTTGACACCGAACCCCAATTGGCCGATACTTACACCACTTCCCGTATAACGGGTACCAGGAAAACACGATGGCCACACAATACGTAACCTGCCCGCGATGCGGCTCGCAAAATTCCGGTCTCAACACGCTCTGCACCAACTGCGGTGCCCAACTCCCTATCGCCCCGATGCCGATGCAGCAGGCCAACTACGGCCAGGCGAAGCCGGTCGGGGCCGACAAGAAACTCGCCGCCGGCCTCTGCGGTATTTTGCTGGGCAGCTTCGGCGTTCACAAGTTCATCCTCGGTTACCAGCAGGAGGGATTCATCCTGCTTGGCGTAACGCTGGTCGCCTGGGTGATCACGATCGTGACCTGCGGTATCGGCACACCGCTCGTGTTCATCCCGTCCATCATCGGGATCATCGAAGGGATCATGTACTTGACGAAGTCGGACGAGGAATTCGTTCAGACCTACATCGTCAACAAGAAACCCTGGTTCTGATCGGTAACGGAGCATGGCAACCCAGTTCGTCACGTGTGTTCGATGTTCGGCCCAAAACTCCGGGCTCAACACTACGTGTCTGACCTGCGGTTCCGTTCTCCCGATCGCTCCGATGCCGATGCAGCACATGCCTCGGCCTTACGGAGTTCAGGAATTCCCGGGCACATTGCAGGCGGTTTCGATCATTCAGATCGTTGCCGGAAGCTTCGAGATCCTGATGGCGCTCTTCTGGGGCTTCTACACGCTGATAATCGGGGTCGTCACAATGGGCATCGGCCTCCTGCTGTTACCGCTTCCCCTCATCCTGCTGGCCGTCGGTATACTCTCGCTCGTCTCGGGCATCAAGGGCGTAAAGAAAAACATACGAAGAAAGCTCTCGCTCGGCGTGGCTATCTCACAAATGGTGCTTCTGCTCGGCTGCGACCTTTTGAGCTTCGCCGCCGGGTTGACCGGAGTGATCCTCCTCACTCAAGACAACAGCAAGTCCTACTTCGCTTCCACCGGGCAAAGCTGAACTCACCAATGTTCACAGGCATCATCGAGGAATTGGGCACCGTCGGATCGATCGAGTTCGACGGTGAGAACGCGCGCATCCTGATCCATGCCGCGATCGTCACCGACGCGACGAAGAACGGAGATTCGATCGCGGTCAACGGCGTTTGCCTGACCGCACTGGACGTCAAAGCAGGCTCGTTCGCGGCGGACGTTTCGCGCGAAACGCTGGACCGATCAACCCTCGGTTCATTGATGCCAGGTTCGCGTGTGAATCTTGAGCGTGCGGTAACGCCGGCGACGCGTTTAGGTGGGCACATCGTGCAGGGGCATGTCGACGGTCGAGGTACGTTCCTCTCCGCGGTGCAGGAAGGTGATTTCTGGACGGTCACGATCGGGTTCCCCGCCGACTTCGCAAAGTATCTGGTCTACAAAGGTTCCGTCGCGGTGGAA
The DNA here is from genome assembly GCA_023415725.1 of Acidobacteriota bacterium. Taxonomy (GTDB): domain Bacteria; phylum Acidobacteriota; class Blastocatellia; order Pyrinomonadales; family Pyrinomonadaceae; genus OLB17. The sequence continues at coordinate 6,002 of JAEZJR010000202.1, read as the reverse complement.
GGGATATCACTGACCGTAGCGGCATTGCGGGAAAGCAGTTTCGACATCGCGATCATCCCCAAAACGTGGGAAATGACCAACCTCTCCACACTGCACCCCGGCGACCATGTAAATCTCGAAGCCGACGTGATCGGGAAGTACGTTGAGCGGATGCTCGCATTCAAATAGGATCCATAAAAAACAGAAACGCCCTCCGGATGATCGTCCGGAGGGCGTTCTAATTGCTGCTAACTAACTATTCCTCTTCTTCGTTGAAATAATCAGAATTCATTCCGGAGTAATTGGACATCCGCGGCATTTCCGTGAGCGTCTGCGGTGCAAGGTTGATATTGTTCTCACCCCCGATCACCGAGACGGTCGAGTTCCACATTGCAAAGCTGTTTCCGGCCTTAGTGAAACCAAAAAGGTAATAGCTGTCCGGCTTCACGCTTCCGAGCTGCGCCTTGCCGTTCGTGTCGGTCGTGCCCGCGTATTTGACATGCTCGCGGAGAGCGGCCATCGCCTTCCGGTAAAATTCGCCATGGGTCGATTGGTCGGCCATTGCCATCGCGAAACTTACTGATAGCGATTGGCCGGCGATCGGTTCGAGGTCCGCATCCGCGAGGATCGACTCTACGTCTTCATCCAATAGATAGAACTTGGTACCGCGTACCGGCCGTTTGTCTCCGTCCCGGTTGGTCACGCTGGCCGATATATGGACCGTGCCCTTATCCGGCACTGCCGGTGCTGTCGTGACCGGCGCGCTCGGTACGGTCGTCACGCTGCTGTCCGAGGGGTAGGAGGTGGAACCGCTCGGATAAGACGGTACGGTCGTCGTGCCGACGCTGCTGGGCGGGACATCGATATTGCTGGTCGGCGTGTCGTATGCGACATCGCGCGAGTTCGCCGTTGCCCTTCGCTGAGCGTTAACGTTCACCGCAAGGTTTGCCGTCTCGTCGTTACGATTCGACAAAAGCCAGATCAGCCCGAAGACGACAAAAACTCCGGCTAACGCCATCGCCGCGATCGCCCACGGCGGTATCCCATCGCGTTCGACCGGCTCGTTTACGATCACTCGAGCCGCCGCTGGCGGCGTGATATTTGTCGGGCGCCCGCATTGCGGGCAAGCCACCGCTGTCGATGAAATTTCGTGTCCGCATTCAGGACAGTATATAAGTGCCATTTTATTAAAACCCCCTTTTTCGTTACTCCTGAAAGGGCTCAATGCAGATGGCGTGCCAAAGTCCAAAAAAGCGATAAAGTGGAATTACGCCTTTATTTATCAATAATTTAAGCCGCCCGACTGCTCAGGCGGCCCTTACCCCAGAGTGAACGAATTTAATTATTTGAACCGATCCAGATCCTTCCGTTCTTCAGATCAAGCGTAACGATGTATTGAGATAGGAACGGCTGGCCGAGGTTCCCGTCCATGATCATATCGGTCACCATCACGGGCCCGCCGATCGTTATCTGCGGCGAGATCCTGAAATTGAGCTGCTGCTCTTTCTTTTCGGGATCGAGCCCGAAAGTCGGAGCGTATTCCTTTGAGATCAGCGAGACGCCGCCCGCCCCGGTGTCGATGTTCAGCCACGTCATACCGTCAGGCGTTTTGACGCCGAGAAATGCGCTCAGGCAGCGCCCCGAACATTCGCGAGCGAGGCGGAACGGGTATTCCGTCATCGTGAGCACGCGCTTCTTCAAGCTCTTGTCCGTTTCGATGATCAACGTCGCTGCCTTTTGATCTATCGTGATCACCTTGCCGTCGAATGCGTCGAGCGATAACAGCCCGTCGGGTTCCTTGTCGCCCGGGAACATCCCGGTGAAATCCATCTTGCCGATGTTCACTAGTGTTAGCGGGACGCCACCGGCAGAGATCGGCACATCGTCGCAGTGCGGCCCCTCACCTTTCTTCCCGAACATGTTGTACCCCGTAGAGCGGCCCCAATATTTACAATCGATCCCCTTCGAAAACTCTTCGGTCACGAGGGTGACGCCGCCGCCTGTGTCGAAAAGGAAATCGCCTTCCTTGCCCTTGAGCGTGACGTGCACCTTCCAAAGTGCCTTGCGGAACCGCTGCAGCTTGATGACCTGTGGTTGTTCCGTAGGTTTCCGAGCAGAGTCCCCTGGCTTGGCAAACGCATCACCCAAGAGAACAAGGGTACAAACGAATAAAAACGAGAGAATATTTCGGATCAAGATAAAAATCTCCTTGGAAAGAATTCCAAAGAGAGAACACTGACAAAACGGATTTTGTAGCAGGATCAATCAGATTTGTTGGATTTCTTCTCATCCCTAATAGGTACGATCTTAGCGATTGGCATTTTGTTCCGTCCGTAGGTGATTACGAAACTCTCGCCCAGTTGCACCCGCTTGAGAATTTCAGATAAGTTCGCTCTAAGTTCACTAACGGATATGCTCTTCATTAGAAGTTAGCCTCGATTCAGTAGTGGATCCGGGTGGTACTCACGCGAAAAATCCCATACAATTTTCGCCTCTACATACCGAATGAAAAATGAGCGACAACGATCATTATCAATTTCCGTCGGAGAAAAACACGCGACGTACAGATTATCTCTGATTGGGCCAAATGCCGAGTGATAACTGCGCCCGCCAGCATGGTTGCTAATCCCATTGTTTGCAGCTCGGTGGAACTGTCCCCAACGGCTGACTAGAGACTGATCATGAGTTTCGCCTACATAAAAGATATTCGAATCTAACGGCGAGGCCGGACCAACAGGAGCTTGCCCGCAAAAATGGGCAAGAAGATATACCCCGCTGCTGTTCGCCCCCCTAAGTTTCAGCCGCTCGTTCCATTGAACCCAAGGCGTGAATACTACGTCGTCAGGCATATCCCCACTAATCCGCGAACGCCACGCTCAGCTGCTTTAATGGCATGGAGTGGCGGGCATCCAGGTTCTCGACGTTTTCGCGGTCGACGTAATTGTAGAGGATATCGCGCTGCTGCGGGCGGAAGCCGGCTTCCGTTATCTGGTAGCGGAGGTCGCGTTCGTTGGCTTCGTTGTGGGCTCCGGCGGCGGAGACGACGTTCTCCTCGATCATGATGGAGCCCATATCGTCGGCACCGAATCGCAGAGCAGCCTGCCCGAGACGGATGCCCTGGGTCAGCCACGAGGACTGGACGTGCTGAATGTTGTCGAGGAAGAGCCGCGAGACGGAAAGCATCTTGAGGTAATCGATACCGGTCGGCTCCTCGGTGATCTTGCGGCCGAGCGCGGTGTTTTCGCGTTGGAAGGTCCACGGAATAAAGGCGGTGAATCCGCCGGTTTCGTCCTGCAGATTGCGGATGCGCTGCAGGTGGCGGACGCGGTGCTCGATCTTGTCCCCGATCCCGAACATCATCGTCCCCGTCGTGCGAAGGCCCACCTGATGGGCGGACCGCATCACGTCGAGCCATTCCTGTGTGGTGCACTTTGTCGAGACGCGCTTTCTAACCTCATCGTCCAATATCTCGCCGCCGCCGCCCGGCATCGAGTTGAGCCCGGCATCCTTGAGCCGCTGCATTATCGTTACGTAATCGAGCCCTGAAATGAGCGAGATGTTGTGGATCTCCGGCGGCGAAAAGCAATGAAGCTGGAACGTCGGGTACTTCGCGTGCAGTGTGCTAAGCAAGTCCTCGTACCACTCGATGTTGAAGTCCGGGTGCAGGCCGCCCTGCATGAGCACGCCCGTGCCGCCGAGGGCGATCGTCTCGTCGATGCGTTTGCACACCTCCTCGATCGAATGGACGTACGTGTCCGGCTTACCCGGCCGGCGGTAGAACGCGCAGAACGTGCACACGACGTTGCAGACGTTGGTGTAGTTGATGTTCCGGTCGATGATGTAGGTGACGACATCCGTCGGGTTCTTCCGCATCCGGATCTCGTGCGCGGCCACGCCGATGCGGACGAAATCGTGCGATTCGAGCAGTGCAGTGCAGTCTTCAGAGGTTAGCCGTTCGCCCGCTAGGGCTTTGTCCAGGATCGGCTGAATATTGCTTTCCATTCCGGTATGATTTTATCAAATTTGCGTCACCTTTGCGGTCTTGGCGGGCTTTGCGTGGGAGGATCTTTTTCACCCAAAGCTCGCTAAGGACGCGAAGATAAGAAGAATGAAACCGGTCAAATTCAAATCAGTTCTGATCTGCGACCCGCCCGAGAAGGGTTGGCATTACATCTCCGTCGAGGCCAAATACGCCGAGAAGTTCGAAAAGAAGGAAGGCACTCGGCGTGTGATCTGCACGTTGAACGGCACCGAGACATTCCCCTGCGCTTTGATGCCGTACCAGGGCACTTTCTTCGTGATGGTGAACAAGGATCGGCGTACGCGACTCGGCATCTTGCCAGGCGACAAAGTGACCGTCGAGATCGTCGCGGACGAGAGCGAGTACGGGATGCCGATGCCCGAGGAACTCGAAGAAGTGCTCAACCAGGACCCGGAAGGTATGAAGCACTTCCGCTCGCTTCGAGCGGGAATTAGGCGCTCGATGATGTACTACATCGGGCAGCAGAAGGACGTCGACCGCCGCATCCACACCGCGCTCATCTTCGTCGAGCACCTTAAGAATAACGACGGCAAGATCGACCGGACCGCCCTCTCCAAAGAATTCAAACGGCCGATCATGTAGGTCATTTTGACCTCTATCCGGTCGGATTAATTTATTAATGCAGGGCGCTGATACAAAAAGCGCCCTGTTTTCGCGTCTTATAGCTTAGGCACGGTGATTGCCGAAACTTAATGCGGTAAGGAAGTTATAGTAATGGAAAACAGAGAAACACAATTCGGCACGAACGACCTAGGGTTGCTCATTTTCGTCGTGGTCGCGGCGTGGCTTTTGATATTTCAGTCCGGGCTGTTCTGAACGGGCTTGCGGTCGCCGAAATATACGATCGCCGCCGATACCGCGCCCATCACGATAAACAGTGCCGCCGCCCTCAGATCCGCCGGTAGTTCCGCACCTTTAAAGCTGATCGACCACCCGAAAAAGTAATTCATCAGCGTCCCGAACGTGCCTAAAATGCAGGCCACGACGACGATCTGCAGGATCAGCATCACAAAGTCCTTCATCGAATATCCTCCTGATCAAACAAGTCTGGTTTTCATTCAGATAAGACGGATCTCTGGTTTTCTTTCGGTCAGGCCGTGCTTGTATGCGAGCTCGAGGTAAAGCTCCAGCCCTTTCTGCATTGAAGGTTCTACGGAATAAGAAATGTTCTCTGACAAGTATTCGATCAGCGTCGCCAAATCTAGGCCAGTCTGCGGGGCGTAGTTGGCCGCGATCTCCGGGATGTGCTGAAGCCCTTCGTCACGCGCCGCGGCGAAATCGATATCACAGCGGTCCCGCGTCGTCATCCACATCGCGAAGACGAACCCAAGCCCGGTGTGATGCCGCCACAATTCGGCTAGATCGAACGATCTAAGCTCAGATTCCGCGACCGCAAGTGCAGGATCACCGATCAGCAGGGCCGCGTCGGAATCGGTGAGCATAGCGTCGATGTCAGGGTCCGCCGGCCGCCACTCGGGCTCGAACCCGAGGAATTCGCGGAAGATAATTTTCGTTAGGACAACTGAAGTACGCGACGATACGTCGAGCGAAACGGAGCGAACATCCTCCAAATCGCTCCCGCGCGTGACCAGACGAACGCTGCGAACGCGCTCCTTAGCGCCGACGCACACGTTCGGGATCAGCTTGACGCCGGGAATCGACTGCGACGCGATCACAGGCACGAGGGCGGCATCGACGCGCCCTTGCGATAGCAGCTCGGCCGACCGTGCGGGAGCGTTGTCGAGGATGATCTCGACCTTTCCGTGATTTGCACCGTAGAGAAAACTCCACACGAGCGGTGCGGTGTTCGAATAGCTGGAGGCTGAGATTCGGGGCGTGTTCATCGATCGATTCTATCCGCCGAAGACGTCCTTGAACTCAGCCTCTCCCTGCAGCTTCTTCAGGGCGAAAGGGCAAGTGGCGTAGATCTTCAAATTCTTATCGCGAGCGTGTTTGGCGGCAGCGTCGAGCAGCCCCTCGG
>JAEZJR010000188.1 GCA_023415725.1 Acidobacteriota bacterium | reverse complement strand
AAGATCAAGCTAACTTAACTTTGAGAAAGACAGGAGAAATTTCAGAAATGAAAAAGGTTTTGATTTCGGCCGTTCTCGGCCTCAGCGCTCTCGGCATGGCTTGCGGCGATGCTGCTAACACCAACACCGCGGCTAACTCGAATGCTAACCGCGCTAACACGAACGTGACGAACACGGCCAACACGGCTAACACCGCCACGACGACCAACACGGCCGCTAACGCTGCTAACACTGCTGCTAACGCTGCGAACACCGCTGCTAACGCTGCGAACACGGCTGCTAATGCTGCTAACACCGCTGCTAACGCCGCCAACAAAGCTGCTAACGCTGCAAACACTTCGAACACCAACTCTCACTAGTTCTACGGGTTCAACCCGAACGACTTTTGCACTCGGCAGATCGCCGGGTGCTTTTTATTTTGCCCCTCACTGTCGGGCAAAATTCCTCTGAAAACGCGATATTCGTTAAACAACTAATTTTCAAAAAAAGCGAAATTTACCCTTTTCAGCGGTTGACTAGCAGGCGGGTTGTAAATATAGTTTCCAATGTTCCACGCGATCAGCAGTTCGAATCCCCTGGGACGAGAACGCCTTCTACAGTGTTCTCCGGTTAAATAAAGTTAAGCTTAATCTTTGAGTTAGACAGGAGAAAATAAATCCAGATGAAAAAAGTAATTGCTCTTTCAGCCCTTTTGGCCCTCGGTGCGCTCGGCATGGCCTGCGGCGGCGAAGCCAACACCAACACGGCTGCGAACACCAACCGCGCTGTCGCTAACGCGTTGAACCAGGCTGCTAATGCAGCTAACCAGGCTGCCAACATCGCCGCCAACGCTGCTAACCAGGCCGCGACGGCCGCTAACCAGGCCGCCAACGCGATCTCGAACGCAACGTCCGGGAACGCCAACCACGCTGCAAACGCGACCACGAACGCCAACGCTCACTCGAACGCTAACACCAACAAATAAGCGAACAGTGTTTGTTGCAAAATAAAAGCCCTGCCAACCGGCAGGGTTTTTTCGTGGAACCCCGGCACCCTTGCCGGGGGCGGTCTCACAACAACTGCTTCAACTCTTCCACCTCCGTCACCGGCCGCTGGCAAACAAAGTTCTCGCAGACGTAAACCGTCGCCTTCCCGTCCACTGCCTCGCGCCCTTCGAGCAGCGGAACATCACCGCCCGTCGCCACCACCTTGAACGGCCTGTAATCCGACCACACCTCTCGCTCGACCTCGCTCCCGCGCGTCCCCACGATCGCGATCTCCTTCACATCGCCGATCAAAAACTCCACTGCCGAAAGTGCCCGCCCGAATCCATTCGGGAACCGCCGTATCTGCCCCGCCGCCAGCCTCAGTGTCGTCATAGAGAACCGTTCGTACATCTCCGCCGACTGGACCGCAGGCATCTTGCCTGCGAGTGCCGGCTCACCGTCGACCGCTCCTCCATAAAACTTCGCCAACTTCAACAACACATCCGCCGCCACGGAGTTCCCCGACGGCGTGGCGTTATCCACAAAATCCTTGTTCCGAACGATCAACTCCTCATGATCGTTCGAAGTGAAAAAGAATCCGCCATTCTCCTCATCCCAAAACTCCGTGATCATCGTATCGGCAAGCTCCCTCGCCGCGTGAAGATACTTATCCTCACCCGAAACCTGATAAAGCTCGATCAACCCATCCGCAAGATTCGCGTAGTCCTCTATATAACCATTCAACTTCGCCCGCCCATCCTTCCACGTCCTCCGCAAATGGATCGCCGGCACATTGCCGCTGTCTGTCATTTCACTCAACACAAAATCCGCATTCCTCTTCGCCGCCTCCAAATACTTCTCATCTCCCAACACCGCCGCCGCCTCGGCAAACGCCGCCAGCATCAAACCGTTCCACGCCGTCAGCACCTTCTCATCCCTGAACGGCTTCACCCGCTTCTCCCGATGAGCAAATAACCTCTCCTTCCACGCCTCTTGCTGGGAGCTGTCAGCTAAGAGCTGATAGCTGTTGGCATCACCTTTCGTTGGGCCCAGATCGCCCGTGACTCCGCCGCGAATATTGAGAATGTTATGCCCCTCAAAATTCCCCTCCGGCGTCACGTCATACAAAGCGCAAAATTCTCGCGCGTCTTCCTCGCCCAACACCTCCGCGATCTCCGCCGGCGACCATACAAAGAACTTCCCTTCTTCCCCCTCGCTGTCCGCGTCCTGCGAAGAATAAAACCCGCCCGATGCATCCGTCATCTCCCGCAGCACATAAGCCAACGTCTCTTCAGCCACACGACGGAAAAATTCAGCATCGACAGACCTTGAACCTTGAACCTTGAACTTTGAACTCTTATATATCTGATACAAATGCAAATACACCCTTATCAACTGCGCATTGTCATACAGCATCTTCTCGAAGTGCGGCACCAGCCAGATCGCGTCCACGGCATACCTATGAAACCCGCCGCCTAGCTGGTCATACATCCCTCCCTTCGCCATCATCTCGGCGGTCTTCGCCACCATCTCAAGAGCACCTTCATCGCCGGTGCGTTTCCAATATCTCAACAAGAACTCCAACGCCATTGAGGGCGGAAACTTCGGTGCCCCGCCAAACCCGCCGTTCTTCGCGTCGAAGTTCTTCACGAAATTCCTGTAAGCGTGCTCGCTCAACTCCGCATCCACCCCCGACGCCCCGAACTCCGCAATGCTTAGCTTCCGCAATTCACCAAGGATCTCGTTCGCGGATCGCATCAATTCCTCGCGCTGCCCTTTCCAGGCTTCGGCGAGGCTCACCAGCACCTGCTGCCAGCTCGGCATCCCGTAACGCGGCTGCGGCGGGAAGTACGTCCCGCCAAAGAAAGGCACCTTGTCCGGCGTCACGAAAACGTTCATCGGCCAACCGCCGCGGCCCGTCGTGATCTGAACGAAGTTCATGTAGATCTGGTCCACGTCCGGCCGCTCTTCCATGTCGACCTTGATGTTGATGAAGTGCTCGTTCTGTATCCTCGCCGTCAGCTCATCCTCGAACGACTCATGCTCCATCACGTGGCACCAGTGGCACGCCGAATACCCGATGCTCACCAGTACCGGCTTGTCCTCCGACTTCGCCCTCCCAAAAGCCTCTTCCCCCCACGGGTACCAATCGACCGGATTATGCGCGTGCTGCAGCAAATACGGAGATGTCTCCCCCGCGAGTTTGTTCGTGTACTTCTTAGGTGATTGCATACCTCGATGTTACCACCCCGCAGTCGACTCCAAACAAATCTCACTTATCACTTCTCACTTATTCCTGAGAAAGTTCCTCGCTTTGTTAGAATCAGGAAAGTGAACGTCACCTTCACACGCACCGGCGAACGCCGCTACCGGGTTACGATCGAACGCCCCGGCGAACCGCCGCGCCACATGGAGCCTGCCCCGGGATACGACGACCGTCTCCCGCACGACGCCGCGCATTTCATTGTAGAAAACGAACTCAAGATCCTCGGCGGCATCTTCGGCCAAATGGCCGCCGGCGGCATCATCGCGCCCAACGAAGCCGACGCTCGCCAGCGACGCAAATCAAAGAAACAACGCGATTCCCTCATGAAAGAAAACCGCGACGACGCCCTCTTCGCCGAGCACGCGGTCTACGCCGCCCAGGCCCGCTGGGAAAAACAAGAGATCATCCCCGACACCAAGATCCCACCCACCGACCTCGCTCGCGTCGCCCAAAAATTCGACCAATTCGCCTCCCAATGGTCCTCCCTCCCCATCGGCGGTTCCATCACCCTCGAATGGAACCACGACACCCTCAAACGCAAACACTGAACGTCACCTCTTGTCCCTTTCGCCCCTTCTCCGCTTCATCTGCTATACTGCCCTTGTAACCGTATGACACCCCGCTGCATTGCAAAGCTGCGCCCCGCCGCACGCCGAGCCAACCTCTTCGGCGGCGACTAATTTTCTCCATCGACTGGAGCGCGGGCTTCCAGCCTGCCCGTATTGTCAGTACCACCCATCGTAACGGGTGGCCAAGCCGTCAATAAGAAGAGTGGCATTCTCGAAAAACTCTTCAGGAACACAGGAGAAAAACTCATGACCCCGACAACCGAACTCGAAACCCGCAAACGTCCCGAGATCAAAACCCCGCTGCCCGGCCCGAAGGCCCAGGCGATCGTCGACGCCGACGCGCAATACGTAACGCCCAGCTACCCGCGCCCCGATTACAAACTCGTCGCCGACCACGCCAGCGGCGTCTGGATCACCGACCCCGACGGCAACGTCTTCCTCGACTGCAACGCAGGAGTCGCTGTGTGTTCCACCGGCCACTGCCACCCCGAGATCGTTGCGACCGTTCAGAAACAGGTCAGCGAACTGATCCACCTTTGCGGCACCGACTTCTACTATCGCCACATGCCCGAGCTCGGCAAGATGCTCAACGACATCGTGCCGATCGACGGCCCGACGAAAACGCACTTCGCCAACTCCGGCGCCGAGGCGATCGAAACGGCTCTGAAGCTCGCGATGTACCACACGCGCCGCCAGAAGTTCATCTCGTTCTACGGCTCGTTCCACGGCCGCACGCTCGGAGCTCTAAGCCTCACCTCTTCAAAGAAAGCTCAGCGCCTCGGCTTCATGCGTCAGGCATTGGATGTCGTGCACATCCCCTACCCGAACAAGTTCCGCCACTTCGCCACGGACATGCCGTCCGATGAAGCGACGGTAACCCGCGACGTGATCAACTGGCTCGAGAACCGCGTCTTCCAAACCACGACGCCGCCCGAAGAGGTCGCCGGCATCATCCTCGAGGTCGTCCAGGGCGAGGGCGGCTACGTCCCGGCCCCGACCGCGTTCGTCAAAGAACTCCGCCGCATCTGCGATCAGTACGGCATCGTGCTCATCGTCGACGAAGTGCAGTCCGGCATGGGCCGCACCGGCAAGATGTTCGCGCTCGACCATCACGACGGCGTCAAAGCCGACATCGTCTGCATGGCGAAAGGCCTCGGCTCCGGAATGCCCATCGGCGCATGCACCGCAAAAGCCGACATCATGGATTGGCACAAGGGAGCACACGCCTCAACGTTCGGCGGCAACCCCGTCGCCCTCGCCGCCGCGATGAAGACCATCGAACTCCTCCAGGGCGGCCTCATCGACAACAGCCGCGAGGTCGGCGCGTATCTCGAAGCGGGTCTCAACAAGCTCAAAGAGAAACACGACTGCATCGGCGACGTCCGCGGCCTCGGCATGATGCTAGGCGTCGAGTTCGTCACCGACAGGGAGACACTAAAGCCCGCCCCTGAGCTTCGCGATCGCATCGAAATGGCATGCTTCAACAAGGGCCTCATCATCCTCGGCTGCGGCACCAGCACCATCCGCTTCTCGCCGCCGCTCATCCTCACAAAGGAACAAGCCGACGTCGCCCTCGAACTATTCGACGAAGCCATCACCGCCTCGATCTAACGGAACGCCGGCTCCAAGCCGGCGAGTGCAAACCAAAAGCCCGCGGCCTCCCGCGGGCTTCTTTGTCAGAACCGCCCTTGGTAAGGGGCGGATTGCCGAAGGCAGATTCTCGGCCACACGTCGCCTTAAACAAGCGACTTGGACATGCGACCACAGCATGCAACTCCGGAACACGCCTGTGAGATGATCAAGAAATTCACGCAAACCCACGCATTTCGCGAAGACTGCTGTACCCCATAACCAGAACCATCGCCTAACCTCAAAGCCCGCGCCCAAAGTTTGCGCGTTTTGAGCTATGCAACCCATTGACCCCGTCCTCTTCGCCTGCTACATCCTTTTCGTCTACTTCAACGGTCAAAACATCACCCGCATCGAACGCGAGATGCGTGCCCTCGGCTACACCCAATTCCATCGACGCATCCTCTACCCGAGAGGCACAAAACCCGGCTGGATCGGAAAGTTCGGTTGGCAATTGGCTGTTGGCGGTGTGCAGTCGCCGAAGTCCTCCGGGAACGCAGGCTCCCTCCCCGGGAACGCAGGCGCCCTCGCCTGCATGAGTGCGAAGCACGAAAATAGCGGTGGACGACTGCT
>JAEZJR010000118.1 GCA_023415725.1 Acidobacteriota bacterium | reverse complement strand
TTAAGTTTTACACCGAGGATGGCAACTGGGACCTGGTGGGGAACAACCTCGCGGTCTTCTTCATCCGCGACGCGATCAAGTTCCCGGATGTGATCCATTCGCTCAAGCCCGACCCGGTGACCTTCCGTCAGGAGCCGAACCGGATATTCGATTTCATGAGCCAGACGCCGGAATCGATGCACATGCTGACGCACCTGTTCAGCCCGCGCGGTATACCGGCGACTTACCGGCACATGGAAGGGTTCGGCGTGAACACGTACAAGATGGTAAACGCCGACGGCGGCACGGTGCTGGTGAAGTATCACTTCCACCCGCGCTGCGGCGTCGCTTCGTTGACCGCGGATGAAGCGGCGAAGGTGCAGGGGCAGGATCTCGGGTCGGCTTCGAAGGATCTTTTTGAGGCGATCGAGCGCGTGGAGTTTCCGCAATGGGACGTGTACGTGCAGGTGATGGAAGATAACGACCACCCGGAGCTGGATTGGGACCCGCTCGACGACACGAAGACCTGGCCGGAGGATGATTTCCCGCTGCGGCACGTGGGCGTGATGACGCTAAACCGCAACGTGGAGGACCACCACAACGAGAACGAGCAGATCGCGATGGGGACCGGCGTGCTCGTGGACGGGCTGGATTTTTCCGACGACAAGATGCTCGTCGGTCGAACGTTTTCGTATTCGGACACGCAACGGTACCGGGTCGGGCCGAACTATCTGCAATTGCCGGTGAACCAACCGAAGGGCGTCGAGGGCCGCGTGCACACCAATCAGCGCGGTGGGCAAATGTCTTACGGTGTGGACCTCGCGCCGGGGCAGAATCCGCATGTGAACTTCGAGCCGTCCATCCACAACGGGCTGCAAGAGGCGGAGAAGCTGCCGAACAACCCGCCCGAGATACAGGGGCGTTTGACCCGCGAGGTGATCGAGCGGCGAAACGATTACTTCCAGCCGCGTGTGCGGTTCTGTCAGATGCAGGAATGGGAACGCGACGACCTCGTGAACAACATGGGCACGCTGCTGTCGCAATGTGAACGCGATGTGCAGGAGCGGATGCTGTGGCATTTCTTCATGATCCACGACGAGTATGGAAGGCAAGTAGGTGAGCATCTCGGCATCACCGTAGATGAGATCGGTCATCTCGAACCGCTGGCCGGGCAGGTGCTGACGGATGATGATCGGAAGCGGCTCGAAAATCTCGGCAACAACGGCGATCGGATGGACGGCTCGGCGTGGGGCAAGTTCACAAGCGCGGTGCCGAATCACCAGGCGAAAGCGGAAGAGGTGCTAGGCGGAATGCCGAACGTGCCCACGGTGAAAGCCGGCGGTGGGGGCAAGCGGAAGAGCGCGAAGGGCTAGCTGTTGAAAAAATTTAGAGCTCCGTGGAGACGGCATCGTATTAGTGCCGCTCCTACGGTGCTCTTTGTTTCTTCGCGACCGGAGTCTACAAACACGACCCTCCTAGCGGAGCTATTCGGGCATGCACAAGTGACGCGTGTTTCACACGCTTCTGTATCGCAGTGTCAACGGCCTACACGTTCCGCTTCGCTGCACGTGTAGCTAATGATATTGGCGTGTGCTCCGCACACTAGTTTCGCGGAAGGTCGTTCGGGTCAATATAGTAGATAATCTTTGCGGGCTTCGATGAATTCGTTCAGGCCGGGCTGCCAGGCGGCTTCGATATCGCGGACGGAGGCGCCTGATTCGAGGGCTGTTCGGATTTTGTTTGTGCCGCAGACGATATCGAAGGGGTTTCGGCCGAATTCGTATTCGTAGTCGTTCTGGCGCCAGAGGAAATGATCGGGGTACATGTCGCGAGCGGTCTTGACCATCGCGATGCCGAGCACGACGGGTGTGAACGCGCTGCGGTCGGTGACGTGGATGTGCACTCCGCCGCATGTTTCGCCGGTGAACTCGGAAAAGGTGGGGCGGAAGTAACACTCGCGGAACGCGACGCCGGGGAAGTCGTATTCGCGGAGCGCGGCAGTCCATGCGTAAGGGTCGATGTAGGGCGCTCCGTTAAGCTCGAACGGCATCGTTGTGCCGCGTCCCTCGGAGAGTTCGGTTCCTTCGAGATGCACGGTCGCGGGGAACACGACGCAGGTATCGATGGTGGGGATGTTTGGTGAGGGCAGCACCCACGGCAGGCCCGTTTCCTCATGCCACATCTCGCGGCGCCAGCCGTCCATCTTTATCACTTCCAGATCGCAGCCGATGCCGAAATGCTCGTTGAACATCTGAGCCATCTCGCCGATCGTCATGCCCGGGCGTGTCGGCAACTCGAACTGCCCGACGAACGAGGTGAATTCCTTCTCCGTGACGTTCCCCTCGACGGTGACGCCGTTGATCGGGTTGGGCCTATCGCACACCACGACGCGTTTGCCGTACTTCGCCGCCGCCATCATGCAGTACGCCATCGTGTAGGTGTAGGTGTAGATGCGGCAGCCGACGTCCTGCAGATCGACGACGAACGTGTCGATCTCATTGCACATCTCCTCGGTCGGGACACGCGTTTCGCTGTAGAGCGAATAGACCATCAGCCCGATGCGCGAATCGCGCACGTGCGGGGTCTCGATCATGTTGTACTGCACATCGCCGCGGATGCCGTGCTGCGGGCCGAACAGGGCGGTGAGGTTTACCTCAGGGTTTTCGAAGAAGATGTCCGCGGCGTGGCGGAAATCGGGGAACACCGAGGCCGGATTGCATACAAGGCCGACACGCTGGCCCGCAAGCGTCGCGAGTTTATCTTCCAACAAGACTTCGATCCCTAACCTGACTCTTTTCATCTTTATTTGATCCTTACTTCTTTGGCGAGCGCCACTTGATAAGAATGATTTTCACGCAAAGCTCGCGAAGGACGCAAAGCGGGAAAAAGAAAAGCCCTGCTAAGAAACGCGGGGCTTTCGGGCTGCCGGTTAAATATCCGGTTTATTTCGCGTCGGCGACGGATGCGTCCGGGGCGTTCTTGCCGACCGAGGCGATGCCGTTCTCCATCGAGCGTTTCGTTTTGTACATCTCGCTCTTGCCGATCGGTTCGCCGTTGGCGGCTTTCAAAACGAAATACGATGAGCCGTCCTTGGCGGCCTTGCGTTCGAAGCGTGCGTCGCTGGCCGCGTTCTTGCGGACCGACTCGATCCCTTTCTCGCAGCCGCTCCGCGAATCGTAAGACTCGCTAGAGAGGATGATCTGCCCGTTCGAGGCTTTCAGATTAAAGCGGAACTTGCCGTTCTTGCCGGCCTTGATCTCGAATTTACCTGGCATCCGAGTGTATCTCCTGGATTTCCTTTAGGATAAGAAGGCGAGGACGCGGGGGCCGCGTCGGCTCGACGCGGGAAAGAATAGCACAGAAGTCTTGCCGTCGAAATTACTAAATAAGGGAGCCCTGCACATCAGATGTGCAGGGCTCCTCTATTTACTCCAGCCTCACTTTCGCTGATCGTGGCTGACGACCACATCGACGGTGTACGTGGATGTAAGTCCCGCAACATCCGTCACAGTAACGACGATGCGGTAGAGGCGTCCGTCAAAGTCGTCGCCGTTGCGGCGAGCTTCCAGGGCGATGACCTCAGACCAGCTAGCAGCATTGCCGTTAAGCGAGCGCGGAGCGATCGAAAGCGGCGTGCCGTATTCGTCAGTGACTGAGTAGCTGACCGATGCGAGGCCGGATGTCGCGTCCGAACCACTGGCGGAGAGTGTAACGTCCACGGGTTTGCCGTTCGGCGGCCAGATCTTCGCCGGGTCGGCGGTGATTGTTGCGGCCGGGGCGGTCTTGTCGATCTTGATCGTCCTGCTGCCCGCGGTCTCGATGTTGCCGGCACGGTCGATCGATCGGAACAGCACGTCGAATACGCCCTCTTCCGTGAACGAGATCTGGCCGGTGTAGGGCGTCCATGTCGTGCCGCCGTCGAGGGAATACTCGGTGCGTGCGACGCCGGAGCATTCGTCCGTCGCGGAAAGACCCATCATCACGTCGGTGGTGTACCATCCATTCGAGCCGTTTGGGGCGGCCGGCGAGATGGACGCGGAGGTCTGCGGAGCGGTCGATTCCACTGCGAGATCCGCGGTCGTCACGACGCCGGCCGTCACATTCGCAGTGCACGAAAACAATGTGTCAGGCCCGAGCACCGCTTTGACGACGTAACGGCCGGGGGCGAGGTCCACCCCGCCGTAGAACCCGCCGCCGTCGGTCTTTTGCTGGCGTTCGGCGTTCGTATCGATATTCGTGATCGTGACCGACGCTGTGTCGAGCGGTGTCGTATCGCTGCGGCGAGCGAAGCCCTTGATGTGCCCGAGCGTCGGCGACGCCTTCCACGGGAAGATGGGGATCTGCGCGGGCTCTGCGAAGATCGGGGGCATCCCTTCGGGTTCATACAGAGTGGAACCGTTCACTGATTTCCCTGTGGTGAGGGCGGCGGCGAACTCGGCGAACGGACGAGCCGGCGTCGTCACCGGGAGCGGAAGCGCGAAGGGGTTGTTCGTAACGGCGATATTGCTCGTCGCCATCGAGTAGAAGGTTATGCCGCTAAGGTTAGTACCGCCCGCGGGCGTCAGGGTCCGGCGGGTTTGCCTGAGCGTTCCTTCGATGGCGTTGTTGGCGGCACCCTGCCCCATCATCCCCGCGCGGTTGTATAGATGCGTGCGCAGCCAGGCGTCCCACTGGTCGTATTGCGCCCGCACTGTCGCGGTGTGCTCGGCCTTATATACCATCGGGATCGCGATGTCGGTGATGCCCTCCTGCGTCCATGCACGCCAATCCTGGTAAACGCGCCAGTAGGCCTCGGCGGAGTTCCAGGTCGAATCGTTCGTGTTGCCGATGCCGCCGAAAGCGATGTACGCGCCGGAGACCTTCATCTGCGGCTTCAGCGCAAGCGTTTCGAGATAGACCCGCCGCACGACGCTGGTCACCTGATCGCGCCGCCATTGTGACCAAAGCGGATCGTTGATCGCGGGTGTCCCCGTTCGGTTGTAATGATCATTGAAGCGTTCGACGCTCGTGAAGTTGTAGCCGACACTGGTGCCCGTGCTCGGCGTTTGCCCGGCGATGCTGATCTCGGGGTAGCGGATACGATCGAGATGAAGCCCGTCAAGGTCGTAATTGGCGACGAGGTGCCTGAGCACGTTCACGGTGTACTCGGCTGCGTCCGGGTGGCCGAAATCCACCCAAAAATCACTGCCGAACCGATGCCCTTGATACGTGATCGAGGCCGTGCCGTCGGGGATGAGCGTTCGCGTGAGCCAGTTGTTCGGTCCAGGCGTGATCGTGTTTGTCGCGGGGTTGTAACCGCCGTGCTTGTTGAACACGTGATTCGGATTCTCGGGCGGGAACAGGTTAGGGGCACGCCCCCAAACCGCAGCCATGATCACGAAGGCGTGCACCTCGATCCCCTCGGCGTGTGCCTTCGTGATGATGTCCTGGAGCGGATCGAAACCGGGGACGATCGGGGTTCGGTCTCCCATCGGTTCGAGCGAATTGAGGTACCACGAATCGCCGCGCCGGCGCGCCTGGACGAAAAGAGCATTAGCCTTAGCCGCCTTTGCGTTGTTCACCACCGCGGTCACTTCCGCGGGTGTGTTCAGATTTGTATTGAACGTGTCGACCCAAAACGCCCGGTATTCCGTGCGGGGTTGCCCGAGAGCCGGGAACGCCGCAACGAGCAAAGCGAGCGCGATCGAGAAACTGCGCAGAACGCAAGATATCTTCATGTGTTGCTTCACACCATCCTTTCTCAAGTAGTTTAGGAATTGAAGGCCTCGCAGGGGGTAATGCAAGGCCGGAAAACAATCTGCGTATCGGGCGGAAAACGGTGAGGTCCCGACAGGAGCGGGGTTTTTCGCCGATCAAATTGACTTTTGGAAAATCAGATTCGCATCATTATTGCTGATACATATCTGTAAGTCAATCGCTTTGTTTTCAGACAGTCTTAGAAAGGTGAGCTGAAGAGATGTGTCGGGTGAGTAGTTACTCGCGAGGGCCGCCTTGTTCCGATGAAGCGAAGAATGCCTTCTCATTGCGGCGCCAATTGACGAAACCCATCGCCAGGCCGAAGGCGGTTGCGTTGAGGAAGAAAGCGGTCCAGGTCATCGTGGAGGTGATGTATTGCCCGAATGTTTGCCCCTCGGCACGGAAGACCAGCATCCCGATGACCTTCATCACGAAGGCGAACGGGGCTCCCATCTTGACGACCCCCTCCCAGAAAAGGAATTTACCGAGCCCGTCCTTTCTCTTGTTGGCCCATTCGGCCGCAGTGTAAAGCATCCTGAGTGACAGCTTACCCGATTAACGCTCGCATTGTCACAGGCCGAAACGGTCGTAGATCTCGAGGCGATCGCGAACCATGTCGATATCGAAGCCGGCTTCTTCGGCGAGCTCGGCGAGGCGGTCGGATTCGAGCCAGGCTTTCGGCATCATGGCGCAGAGGGCGAAGGCATCGGCCTCCATCTCGGTGCGGGTTCGGTGCCCGACCCGGTGATAGCTCGCGGTTTCCCCACCGATCGGCGCGTGAAGAAGGTAATGAGCGAATTCGTGGAACATCACGAACAGCTT
>JAEZJR010000112.1 GCA_023415725.1 Acidobacteriota bacterium | reverse complement strand
CCTCTTTTGTTTAGGTTCGTGTCGAACTCAGTAGAGCGGGGCGAAACTGCTCGCCGAGAAGCCCGCCATTTCCTCGTAGTTCTTCCAACGCAGATCCACTATTTCCTGGGCGAGTTCCATTAGACGCTCAGCTTCCTGCGGGTCGGTTTGCGTGAGCACCCTATAACGCAATTCGTTGTAGGCGTAATCGCGCAGCTTGATCGTCGGTTTGGGCGAATCGAGTACGAACGGGTTTCGGTCGGCGCGGCGGAGGACGGGGTTGTAGCGGATCAGCGGGAAATAGCCGCTAGCGACGGCGAGTTTCTGCTGATCAAGGCCTTTGTCCATCTCTATGCCGTGTGCGATGCAATGGCTGTAGGCGAGGATGAGCGACGGGCCGTCATAAGCCTCGGCTTCGCGCATGGCGAGGAGGGTTTGCTGGGGGTTTGCCCCCATCGCGATCTGGGCGACGTAGACGTTACCGTAGGAGATCGCCTGCATTGCGAGATCCTTTTTGCCGACACGTTTGCCGGCAGCGGCGAACTTGGCGGAAGCGGCGGTCGGGGTGGCCTTGGACATTTGGCCGCCGGTGTTTGAATAGACCTCGGTGTCGAGCACGAGCACGTTTATGTTCTTGCCGCTGGCAAGAGCGTGGTCGAGCCCGCCCGCACCGATGTCGTACGCCCACCCGTCGCCGCCGATCAGCCAAACGCTGCGGCGGACTAGTTGGTCCGCGACGGACAGGAGATGCTTGGCGGCGGGGCCGTCGAGTTTGAGGAGCTCGACCTTCAAGCGGCCGACGCGCTCGCGTTGCGCGGCGATCTCGGTCTCGAGGGTTTGCGGGGCATGGACGAGGTCGTGGACGAGCTCGGGGTCGAGATCCGGACGAAGCTCCTCGAGGAGCTGGCGAGCGAACGCGGCATGTTTGTCGGCGGTGAGCCGCATGCCGAGGCCGAACTCAGCGTTGTCTTCGAACAAGGAATTCGACCATGCCGGGCCTTGGCCCTTCGAGTTGACGGACCAGGGTGTCGTGGGAAGATTGCCGCCGTATATCGACGAACAGCCCGTAGCGTTCGCGACGATCAGCCGGTCGCCGAAGAGTTGGGTCAGGACCTTAATGTAGGGCGTTTCTCCGCAGCCGGCGCAGGCCCCGGAGAACTCGAACATCGGCTCGAGGAATTGCACGCCGTGTACGGTCGAGTAATTGACCGCAGGCTTTTCGTTGATGGGGAGCGACTCGAAGAATCTTATGCTCTCGCGCGCCTCGGAGAGATCGGCAGGTTTCGGGAACACGTTGATCGCACGGGTTCCCTTTTCTTTGTCGACCTCGACCGGACAGGCCTCGAAGCATAGGTTGCAGCCGGTGCAGTCTTCGGTGTAGACCTGCAGCGAGAAGCGAGTTTCGGGGAAGCCGCGGGCGTTGATCGGGGCGGACTTGAATGGATCGGGTGAGCCTTGCAGGTGGTCGCGGTGGAAGAATTTCGCACGGATCACGCTGTGCGGGCAGACGAAGCTGCAGTTCCCACACTGGATGCAGGCGTCAGCGTCCCACAAGGCAGCGGTTTCGGAGACGTTGCGTTTCTCCCATCTCGCGGTGGCGCTGGGGTACGTCCCATCGACTGGGAGGGCACTGACGGGGATCTCGTCACCGCGGCCCTGCATCATTATTTGCGTGACGCCCCGGACGAACTCGGGTGCGTTTGCGGGAATCAGATCTTCATCGCGGTACGACGCAGTCACGGTGTCGGGGACTATTACCTCGAAGAGGTTTTCGAGCGTTTTGTCGACGGCGGCGAAATTCTTCTCGATAACGGCGGGGCCTTTCTTGAAGTAGGTCTTCTCGATGGCCTTCTTGATCTGGGCGATGGCTTCTTCGGGCGGGAGTACGCCGGAGAGTTCGAAGAAGCACGTTTGCATGATCGTGTTGATGCGGCCGGCCATGCCGGTTTGACGAGCGACCTCGGCGGCGTCGATCACGAAAAGCCGAATGCTGTTGGCGATGATCTGACCTTGAACGCGAGCGGGCAGATGATCCCACACCTCGTCCGGGCCGTAGGGGCTGTTCAGCAGAAACGTCGCGCCCGGTTTGGCGTGGGCGAGCATGTCCTCCTTTTCGATGAAATTGAACTGGTGACAAGCGACGAAGTCCGCCTCGGTGAGCAGGTACGGTGCGCGGATCGGTTCGTTGCCGAACCGTAGATGCGAGACGGTCTTGGCTCCGGATTTCTTGGAGTCGTAAACAAAATATCCCTGGGCGTGGAGATCGGTGTTTTCGCCGATGATCTTTATCGAGTTCTTGTTGGCTCCGACCGTGCCGTCTGCCCCGAGTCCGTAGAAGAGTGCACGGGTCCAGGCGGACTCGTCCAGGTGGAAGTGCGGGTCGAAGTCGATGCTGGTACCCGACACGTCGTCGATGATGCCGACGGTGAAGTGGTTCTTGGGCGAACCGGACTTGAGATTGTCGAAGACCGCTTTCACCATCGCCGGCGTGAATTCTTTGGACGACAGCCCGTAGCGGCCGCCGATGATCTTCGGGATCGAATCGATTTGGCCCGTACTCGCCGCTTCCATGAAGCTGACCATCACGTCCTGATAAACCGGCTCGCCGGCGGCACCAGGTTCCTTTGTGCGGTCGAGGACGGCGATGTGGTGGGCCGTTTTGGGGACGGCCGCGATGAAGTCCTCCGCTGGGAACGGGCGGTAGAGAGTGATCTGGATGATGCCAACTTTTTCCCCTTTGGCGGTTAGAGCCTTAGC
The DNA here is from genome assembly GCA_023415725.1 of Acidobacteriota bacterium. Lineage (GTDB taxonomy): Bacteria > Acidobacteriota > Blastocatellia > Pyrinomonadales > Pyrinomonadaceae > OLB17. The sequence continues at coordinate 3,785 of JAEZJR010000112.1, read as the reverse complement.
GGTTTCGATCGCGGTTTCCGCGCCGGAACCCATTATTACCATGACGTATTCCGCATCTTCCGCGCCGAAATACCGGACCGGCGTGTATTCCCGGCCGGTTACCTCAGCGAAGTGGGCCATCTCTTCGCGGACGATGCCCGGGACGGCGGCGTAAAAAGGATTGACCGTTTCACGCCCCTGGAAGTAGACGTCAGGGTTTTGCGCGGTGCCGCGAATGAACGGGCGGTCCGGGTTGAGTCCGCGAGCGCGGTGGTTGAAGACTAGTTCGTCGTCGATCATCGCGCGGATCTGGGCGTCGGAGAGCAGGCGAATCTTGCTAACCTCGTGCGAGGTGCGGAAGCCGTCGAAGAAATGGATGAACGGCACGCGGGCCCGAAGCGTCGCGGCCTGCGCGATCAGGGCTATGTCGTGTGCCTCCTGAACGCTCGATGAGGCAAGCATGGCGAAACCCGTGGTCCGCGCAGCCATTACGTCCTGGTGGTCGCCGAAGATCGACAAAGCCTGTGCGGCGAGGCTGCGTGCCGCGACGTGAAAAACCGCTGACGTAAGCTCCCCGGCGATCTTGTACATGTTCGGCAGCATCAGCATCAGGCCCTGGGACGCGGTGAATGTGGTCGTGAGAGCACCCGTCTGCAGCGCTCCATGGACGGTGCCTGCGGCCCCGCCTTCGCTCTGCATCTCGATGATCTCGGGGACGTTCCCCCAGATGTTCTTGGTGCCCTTGGCGGCCCACTCGTCGGCGAGCTCGGCCATCGTGGACGACGGTGTGATCGGATAGATGGCACAGACCTCGTTGACGCGATAAGCGACGTAAACCGCGGCCTCATTGCCGTCCAGCGTAGCGATCTTTCCCTGTTCTTCGGTTCTCATTGCGTTATACCGTTGTCGCCGGCTCGGCGATCATGTCGATTGCGTGGCACGGGCACTGGTCGTAACAAACGGCGCAGCCTGTGCAGAGATCGTAGTTGTATTGGTAACGGTTCCCTTTTCCGAGCTTGATGATCGCCCCTTCCGGGCAGGCGCCGAAGCATCCATCACACTCGAAACAATTACCGCAGGAAAGGCATCGCTGTGCTTCGTATTTAGCTTCTTCTTCCGTATAGCCGGCTACTATCTCGTCGAATCCGACCGCGGCGACCTCCGGCGGCAGGTGCGGTTGGGGTTTCGGCGGCGCGAAGGTCTTGTACCAGACGTGCAGGTTTTCGGCTGAGGCGAGCGGATTGCTTTCAGGTTTTTCGTATTCGGTAAGGTTTAGCCACGCGTCGATGTTGCGGGCGGCCTTTTTACCGTGGCCGGTCGCGACGGTGACGGTGCGCTCGCTCGGGACCATATCGCCGCCGGCGAATATCCCCGGGTGGCCGGTCATCATCTGCCGGTTGACGATAACCGTCCCGTCGTCTTTGAATTCGATACCGTCGATGCCCTTCAGAAAATCGGTTTCTGCTTCCTGCCCGAGGGCGAGGATGAGCGAATCGGCCGCCAGCGTTTCAAATTCTCCGGTCGGCACCGGGCGCCCGTCGACGATGTCCATTCGCTCCACGGTCAGTTCCGTCGAATCGATGTTTTTGATAGTTCGCAGCCAATGGATCTTGACGCCTTCGCTCAGGGCCTCGTCCGCCTCGAATTCGTGCGCGGGCATGTGATCGCGATCTCGGCGATAGATGATCAGCGCTTCCTCGGCCCCGAGGCGTTTCGCTGTGCGGGCGGCGTCCATCGCGGTGTTGCCGCCGCCGTAGATGGCGACGCGGCGGCCGATCTTCGGCTGCACCCCTTGATCCACCTCGCGGAGGAATGTTACTGCGTCGAGGATCTTGCCGGCCTCGCGTGCCGGGATGTCGACCTTCTTGCTGATGTGTGCCCCGATCGCCACGAAGGCGGCGTCGAAGTTTCCGGCGGCCATTTCTTCCAGTACATTCGAGACCTTGTAATTTAGGTGGATGTTCACACCCAGGTTCTCGATGCGAGCGACCTCCGCGCGAAGAATATGTCGGGGCAAGCGGTAGGCCGGAATCCCGAAATGCATCATCCCGCCGGCGACGGGCCCGGCCTCGCATATTTCGACGTAGTGGCCCAATCGGGCTAAATGATAGGCGGCCGAAAGCCCGCTAGGTCCGGCGCCGATAACAAGCACGTTCTTGCCGGAATAAGGCCTCACTTTTTCGAACTGCCAGTGCTTTTCGATGGCAAGGTCGCCCAGAAAGCGCTCGATGGCGTGGATGCTGACCGGTTGGTCGAGGGAGGTGCGGTTGCAGGTCGATTCGCACGGGTGATAGCAGACACGCCCGTGGATGGCCGGCATAGGATTCTCCTCGGTCAGGCGCAGCCACGCCTCACGGTTTTTTCCTTCCTGAGCAAGCGCCAGCCAGGATTGAACGTTCTCGCCGGCCGGGCAGGCATGATTGCAAGGCGGCAGGAAATCGACATACACGGGTTTACGAATCCGAGTCGGACCGGTCCCCTCGCCATTGCGTTTGAGGTCGATCTGCGTCGTTAAATCGGTTTTTGGGTAGGCCATGACGTTCAATGAAAAGTCAATGCCCGTGCCATAGCCAATTTCCGGTCAGGGAACTAAAAATGCGTTTGTTTTGGGCGGTTTACACGATCTTTTAATAGTTCTGCGGCATTTCGCGGCTTACCGGCGTGGATAAATTCGCATCAGAAGTGTAAATTTCGCCGGTCCGAACTTCCCTAAGCAGCGTTTCGTATATTGGTTTGAGGGGCCGGAATTCAGGCAGGAGGTATTTGAATGATCGAGATATTGGGATCGGCAAAACATCTGGTTGCGATGAAGATAACGGGCAGCGTGACCGGAGATGACGTTTCGAAAGCCTATAAGGCGACCGAAGACGCTCTGAAGAACAATGAGAGGATCTCGTTCTTTGCGGACATCGAAGATTCGTTCGGGCTGACGTTCGAGGGGATCATCAAGGACGTCGGCGAAGGGCTGAAGCAGCTCGGGAATTTGTCGAGGTATTACCGCGCGGCAGTGGTGACGGACAAAGGCTGGCTCGGCGCGATGGCACGGGTCGAGGGGCTGGTATTCTCTTCGATCGATGTGAGGGTGTTTCCGCGCAGCGAGAGGGACAAGGCCCTGGCGTGGGCATCCGAAGCGCCGGCACCGCTGCCCAAGCCGGAAGAGCCGCCGCGGTCGGTGCATTTCCTGCAGACGACGAGCGACAATGTGTTCGCCTACGAAGTGAACGGTAAGCTGCGGGAAAAGGACATCAAGGAAGCAGTGAAGGAATTCGGTGCGTTCCTCGAGAAGGAAGGAAAGGTCAACGTGCTCGCCAGGATGAAAAATTTCGGTGGGTTCGATCTGCTGTCCGCTTTCGACGACGAGTTGATAAAGCTCAAATACAAAGCTCTCTCGAAGGTCGAACGGTACGCCATCGTCGGCCCGTCGCCGTGGCTGAGGAACTTCCTCGAGCTACTGTCGCCGATGTTCTCGACGAAGATCCGCGTTTTCGACGCCAGTGAGGAACAGGCGGCGTGGGAATGGGTCGGCGCGGAACAGGCCCTTCTCGCCGGGAAATAGAGGTTTGTTCTTGTGCCCTTTGTGTTAAGGGTTTGGTTAGAGATTTAACACAAAGGGCACAAAGGGGGACACAAAGAACAAGACGGGCGGTTTCATGCCGAAACCGGCTTCACTGGGCTTGTATTTTGCGATCGAAGTCCTTATAATCCTAAGGTTTGTTACACATGCGGCATTTGCACCCAGCATTTGCCGCTACAATTTTTCGATAAGATGCTTTCGAAGAACTTTGCCGTAACTAAGACTACTACGA
>JAEZJR010000094.1 GCA_023415725.1 Acidobacteriota bacterium | reverse complement strand
AGGATGTACCCGGCCGCGTCGTTCGACGAATCGACGATCATGTCGCGGAGCCCGCGGTCCATTTCTTTTGTCGGCGTTATCTTGCCGTCCTCGATCTGCCGTTGGAGCGCCGCCATGTAAAACATCTTGACGACGCTGGCGGTGTAGAGCCGCGTCTCGCCGTTCACGTCCGCGATGAGCAGCTTATTAGGAGCGCGAAGGTCGATCAGACTCGCCGCCAATTCGCCCGGCTTAAAGCTGTGTTTCGCGGTCACTTCGTCGACCGCGGCCTTGAGCACTGCCTGGAGTGCGTCGCTGCGATCGAAAGCCGGGGCTGAGTAATTCGCTGGTTTGACGATCTCGATCTTGTCCCTCGACGCTTGCGCTGCCGCGCCTGCCGAAAGGAGTCCGATGACCAAGAGGGCGAGTATTGCTCTCGGGTTATTTAACATGTTGGGTTTTGCCAGTTTCTTTACGGAAAGTTGTTTTCAGAGTATAAACGAATTGCACTCTCTAAAAAACTGCTCGGACAGAACTGATCATCCAAATAATGAGCGAAGAGAAACTTGTACGCGGGATCGGGCGGTGGGACCTGACCGCGATAGCCATAAATACGATAATCGGCGCCGGAATTTTCGGGCTGCCGTCGAAGGTCCACGCGCTGATCGGAAGTTACAGCCTCTGGGCCTTTATCGCTTGTGCGTTCATCATCGGTTTCGTTGTGCTCTGCTACGCCGAGGTTTCGAGCCGATTCACTGCCACGGGCGGCCCGTATCTTTACGCGAAGGAAGCCTTCGGGCCGGTGGTCGGGTTCGAGGTCGGGTGGCTCTATTGGCTGGTACGTGTTACCAGCTTTGCGGCGAACTGTAATCTGTTTGTCACTTACGTAGGATTTTTTACCCCGCTTTCCGACCTCCCTGCGGTTCGGATGGGGATCATTGCCGCGATCGTGATATTGCTTACGGTCGTCAATCTGATCGGGGTCCGCCAATCCGCTCAGGCTACGAATTTTTTCACCGTCGGGAAGTTACTTCCACTATTCGTGTTTGCGATCGCGGGCTTGTTCTTCATCGAACCATCGAATTTTACCTTTGGCGAAGCTCCTGGGTACGACGCGTTTTCGGCGGCGGTTCTGCTGCTTATCTACGCGTTCCTCGGGTTCGAGAATGCGGTCATCCCGGCGGGTGAGACAAAAGACCCGCAGAAAAGCGTGCCCTTCGCGATCATAGTGGGGCTGGCCGTTGTCGCGTTCGTTTATATTCTGATCCAGGTCGTGGCGATCGGGACCCTGCCCGGGCTTGCGCAATCCGAAAGGCCGTTGGCGGACGCGGCCTCGAATTTCCTGGGTATTTACGGTGCCGCCTTTATCACCATCGGGGCACTCGTCTCGATCCTCGGCAACCTGAACACATGCCTGCTCGGGAGCACTCGGCTGCTCTTCGCAATGGGTGAACAACGCGAACTCCCGGCGATACTCGCATCGACGCATCCGAAATACCGCACTCCCTTCTTTTCCACGCTCTTCACGGCGGTGATCGTTCTCGTTCTAACGATCTACTCTTCGTTCCTTTCGGCACTCGCGATCGCCACCATCACCCGCTTGCTCGTCTACGCGACGACATGCCTGTCACTTCCGATCTTCCGCTGGCGCAAAGACATACCCCCGGCCGGATTCCGGGCGCCGCTCGGCGTGCTGGCCTCGGTTTTCTCGGTGGGCCTGATCCTATGGCTGCTAGTTTTCGTTGATCTTAAGAAGGAAGGTTTGCCGGTGATAATAACGGCCGTCGCCGGCCTCGCTCTCTATTTTGGATACAAATTCATTAGCCGGCGTGCAAGCACGTCCGACTAGGAAAATATACCTTCCCCGAGGAAATCGACTTTCAGGTACTTGATGGTATCGTTCAAGGTCTCCTGCGGGTCGCGCGGTGTGAAACCGAGTTCCTCCTGGGCTTTCGCAGCATCGAGGTACCAGAAATGTTCGGCCTGCTCTACTTCATTTGAAGCTACAGGCGGGGCCTTTCCCCAATTTTTGAAGACGGATTCGATAATTGAAGACCCCGCGACCGCGAGGGACTTCGGGACCTTCAACATCGGAGCGGAAACTCCGGAAAGCCTTTCCAGGCGCCCGAAGAATTCGGCGAAGGTCATGTTCGCGGACCCCAGCAGGTATTTCTCCTGGTGCCCACCTTTTTCCAAAGCATTTATAAATGCAGTTGCGGCGTCGCGGGCGTCGACGATGCTGAGGCCGCCGCTCGGGCAGTAGGGTATCTTACGGCCGAGGAAATCGAGAACGATCTTGGTGGAGCTTAGCCGTTCGTCATCCGGCCCGAGCAGGAGCGTCGGGTTCATGATGACCAACTTTCTCCCGTCGCCGTCAAAATTCTCGAGGGCGGTGCGTTCCTGGTAATACTTGGATGCGTAATAAGCCCATTGGGAAATTATCTCGACCGGCTGCGGGAAGGTTTCGTCGAAGACCTGCTCATCCTCGCTCACGGCGATCGTGCCGCTGGATGATGCCAGCACCATCGTTTGGACTTCGGCCTCTTTGGCCGCTTCGCAGAGGACTCTGGTCCCCTCGACGTGAACCTTGTTCATCGCCGCAGCGTCGGTGTTGTCGCGTGATACTTTCCCCGCAAGGTGGAAGATCGCGGACGCGTTTCGCACGGCCTCGGCGACCGCTGTTCGATCGGTCACGGATCCGTTTACCGGTTCGACCCCCGCTTCGGTCATCCATGACGGCACACTCGAGGCCATAACGCGAAGGTTCTTCGCACCGGCGTCGAGCAATTGCCGTACGATGTGGACACCGAGGAAACCGGTACCGCCGGTGATCAGGATCTTTTTCTCAGTTTTTGCGACCGCCTTGGATTTGGCCGGCGCTTTTACCTTTGCCATAACGATTATTTCCAGGTCTTGCGGATCGGGTGAGCCTCGGTGTTGAACACCACGTTCTTGAAATCCAAAGTGTTTTCCGGAGCGAACAGAAGGTAGAAATACTTAAAGGTCTCGGCGAAGACGAAGCTCTGCATCGCGTCGGATTTCTCCTTCGTCACGACGCTCTTCAAGTGGGCGTAGCCGACGTCGGTCCTGCAATACTTAACGAAATCCCGCCACATCTGTTCGCCCATCTGGAGATATTTCGGGTCGCTTGTTGCTCGATACAGGTAGTAAGTGGATTCGACTATCTCAGGACGAAGCGGATAGCCTTCGCTTTCCACCTTTCCGGTCTTGTAATTGTAAACTTCCGGCTCGATCCCGTGGACCCGCCACATTTTGAACATCGATTCCTGAAGGGCCTTCGCACGATTGAGGTCCCCGTCGAGGACGAGCACGGCCGGGAAGAATGCATCGAGAGCTCCGGTCGTCGTTGCTGTGCGCTCGCCGGTGTTCATGTCAGCGTGGCCGTACCACAGCTCGCCAAGTTTGACCGGCCCGTTCACGTTCTTCTTGCTCATGTCCTCGCCTTCGTCGGCGAGGTGCGTGTGGATCTTGCTGATCGAGTCTTCCCACATCGTGCGGCACTCGGTGTCGCCGAACAGGATCGAACATTTGATCAGGTATTCGTAGTACGAATCGATCTCCGCGCTCAGGTGGCTGCCGGTGTTCGTCCACTGGCCGTTCTCGACGTTGATACGGGTGCCCACAAGGCCGATCGGCGAACGCCGCTTGTATGTCTCCGCGAGCGCCCGTTTCGCCTTGTCGTAAAACACCGGTTTCCCGGTGAGTTTCGCGAGAGTGCCGAATTCGATGATCAGTGTCCCGGTTTCTGCAGGATTGGTGATCTCACCCCGGGTCTTGCCGGTCCGCAGGTTTACGTACTTGTATGGGAGTCCGGTGGGCGAATTAAAAACAGGTAAGAGCCTCGTGCCGAGATCTTCGGCGAGCGCCAGGAGCCGTTTGTCCCCGGTGATCTGATATGAGGAAAGCAGCCCGCCGAGCAGCCTGATCGTGATCTCAAAGTTCTGGACGTAGATATCCTTATCGAACTTCAGATTCGCGACGATGTATTCGCGGGTGCGGTCCGCCTCGCCCTTCATCCCCATCAGATACATCGTGTCGAGGGCATCGACCGGCGACATCAGGAGCGGCTCGGAATACCAGTTGTGATAGGACTTGCTGAGCGGCTTCAGGTCGTCATTCCCCCACGCATGTTTCTTATAGCCATTCCAAGCGTGAGTGAACTCTTTCTTTACCTCGTCGGCGAGAGCTCCGCGGCTTTTCACCTGCGAGAGGCACGGAACGGCCAGGAGCACGACGAGAGTGAGACCGGCGGCGAGACGTTTAAGTGGATTGAATACGATCATCAGAAAGGAGTTCACGCTAGGGCGAACAGCAATTGCAGTTCGCCCAGCCAATTTTATCTTAACGATTCAAGAGAACAGGATCGCCGAAGCCGAGTTCCTTCAAACGCGGAAGCTGCGTCTTGGCGTCGCCGACGACGAGCCAGATCATGCGGTCGGCATTCAGGTACTTCGCCGATAGGTCCTTGATCTGCTGGATCGTCATCGCCTTTACTATCGCTTCGCGGTCCTTAACATAGGTCGGCTTCCAGCCGAACCGGCTGACGTTGTCGAGCAGATTCAGCTTCGCCCCGGCCGTTTCGAACGCACGTGCGTTGCTCTTGATAAGGAAGCCCTTGGTGGTGTCGAGGTCGGCATCGGTGAAGGTGCTGCCGTAGTTCTGCAGGATCTCCTTGACGAGTTGGGCCGATTCAAGCGTCACGTTCGTGCGGACGCCGCTGGCGATGGTGAACGGCCCGGGAGCTGTGCCGCCCGAGAAACTCGAATTGATCCCGTAAGTGTAGCCCTTCCCTTCACGCAGCTGCTGGGTCAACCGCGATGCGAAACCGCCGCCGCCGAGGATGTAGTTCATCACCTGGGCAGGGTAGTAATCCTTATCGGTAGCCGCCAGAGCCGGGTAACCGAAGCGAATCACGGACTGCTTAGCATCCGGCACGTCGTAGAAATATACGACAGACTTAGCCGGAGCGGCCAGGCTCTTCGCGGATGGGATATCAACCCTCTTCGCCGCCCATCGCTTGTTCAAACCGGCGAGCGAGGAAGTGACCTTACCCTTATCGATCGCTCCTACTACATGCATTCGGGCGACAGATGGGGAGATGTTTTTCGCGTAATACGACTTCAGGTCGTCGAGGGTGATCGCGTTGACCGATTCGATCGTGCCGAGCGGGCTGCGCGACCGGATATTATCTTTCCCGTAGATCAGCTCGTTGTATTTATTTTGCGCGATCGCGTTCGGCTCGCCCTCGAGCTGGCGGATCTGGCTGATGGTGCTCTGCTTGATCAGGTCGAATTCCTTCGCGTCCCATCGCGGTTCGAGGAGGATCTCTTCGACCAGTGCGAGCGTCGCATCGTAATTCTTAGCGAGGGTGCTGACGGAAACCGTGACCGCCTCGGAGCCACCGGAGACGTTTATCGAGGTCCCGAGCTGCTGGATCGCCTCTTCGAGTTCCTGGGGTGTGCGCTTCGCCGTACCCTGCGTCATCAGCCGAGCCATCAGGTTCGAGACCCCGACCTTGTTGATGTCTTCGAGCAGCATGCCGCCGTCGATGACGATCTCGAACTGCACGAGCGGGACCTCGGCGTTCTGGATTCCGAAGACTCGCATGCCGTTCGCGAGTTTGCTTTCCCACACTGCCGGAACCTTTACCTCTGGGGCCGGGCCGTAAGGCGGTTCAACAGAGCGGTCGAAGGTCGACGGCGTTTTCTCGTAACTGGCGGTCACGTTCGGATCGACTTCATCCTCCGCTCCCTGCACGATCTTCTCTTCGACGACTTCGGCCTTCGTTGATCCGTCGAGCGCTAGTTCCACCTTGCCCTTCGGGACGAAGCTGGTCGCGACGTAGTTCTTTCCTTTGATGTACTTCTCGTAGACGCGTTTGACGTCGGCGGTGGTGACGTTCAGGGTGTTGCGGATATCCTTTTCGACGAAGCCGGGGTCATTGGCGAAAAGGTTGCCCTGAGCCAGCACGACGCCCTTCCCGAGGACACTCGAAAGAGAGTTGTAGAACTGGCGCTCCTGGCCGGCCTTGATCCGGTCAAGGTCCCTTTCGGAAATTCCTTCCTTCTCGAACTTAGCGAACGATTCGTTGATCGCGGCCGCCACCTCATCAAGGTCCTTGGTGTTGAATGCCCGGACGGACAGCATCATGGTCCCCGCGAGCTCAGATTCCCGGTTGAACATATTGACGCCCGGAGCGAGCTTCTTATCTTCAACAATAACCTGATAGAACGGGGCCTTTTTGCCGCGGGTGAGGTAATTGGCGAGCACGTTCAGTGCGTACGAGTCAGGGTGATACTGCTCAACAGTCGGCCACGCCATCGTCAATTCGGGGAGGCGGGCGAAATTATCTTCGTGGAATAGCTTGACCGTTTCGTTGACCACACCGGCTCGTTTTGCGAGCGGAGCGATCTCTTCTCCCCGCTTGATCTCGGAGAAGTATTTTTCGACCCATTTCTTCGCCTGTACTGGATCGAAATCGCCGGCGACCACCAACGTAACGTTGTTCGGAACGTACCACCGGCGGAAGAATTCCTTAACATCCGCCAGCGTAGCGTTTTGAAGGTCTTCGAGCGAGCCGATCACCTGCCAGTTGTAGGGATGGTCCTCAGGGAAAAGCGCCTTGTCGATCACATAGGAAGTGTGACCATACGGTACGTTATCGACCCCCTGCCGT
>JAEZJR010000264.1 GCA_023415725.1 Acidobacteriota bacterium | reverse complement strand
GTGTGCGAAGCACACGAAAATATCACCAGCTACAGGTGCAGCGAAGCGGAACCTGTAGGTCCCCGACAGACGCCGACCCGAGCGTGTGAAACACGCGCCACGAGCGCCCGCGAAGGTTCCGCGTGTTTCACACGCTAATATCTCGAACCCTGCGTACTACACATTACGCCTGCGGCTCCATGTGTAGCTACTGATTTCGACGTGTGCTCCGCACACTTTAGACCGGTATAAGTACACACCTTATCGCCCGCACCTTATAAAATTACCGTGCCTGACGAAGCATAGTCGTGTTATAAGTTCAGAACCCGATCCGGGATTCTGAATGAAGGCAAAGAGGTGCCCGACGTGCGGGCGTTCGTACATAGATGAGAGCTTAAGCTTCTGTCTTGAGGATGGAGCCCCTCTCGTGTTCGACGACCGGGAGCCGGAAACGGCGATCTTCCCCGGCGGGGCCGCCGGGGAATCCCCGACGAGAAACATGCCGGGAGGGCCGCAGACCGGCGATCACGCGACGGCGAAGCCGACTGCTGAATATTCGTTCTCATCGAAGAAAAACCTCGTGTTTGCTGCCGTGGCCGTCGCGATTCTAGTCGCTGGGGGCGCGTTCGCCTATTTTTACGTCGTCGGGCGGGATCGGCGGATCGATTCGATCGCGGTGATGCCGTTCGCCAACGCGAGCGGGAATCTGGAGCTCGAATATCTTTCCGACGGGATCACCGAATCGCTGATCAACAGCCTCACCCGCGTACCAAACATTTCGGTCAAGGCACGCAGTTCCGTGTTCACGTACAAGGGCAGGGATGTAACGCCGCAGCAGGTCGCGAAAGACCTATCGGTGGAGGCGATCCTGAACGGGCGGCTGGTGCAGCACGGTGACGCCGTGGCGCTGAACTTGGAATTGATCGACGCGGCGACCGGCAACCAGCTCTGGGGCGAGCAATACAACCGGAAACTCTCCGACCTGACCGCGCTGCAAAGCGAGATCGCCCGCGACGTCTCGGCGAAATTGCACACCAGGCTCACCGGCACCGACAAGCAGCGCGTCGCGAAGAACTACACCGAAAACGCCGAAGCCTACCAGCTTTACCTGAAAGGGAAATACCACTGGAACCGGCGATCACGGGTTGACATTCTAAAATGCATCGAATACTTCCAACAGGCTGCGGAGCTGGATCCCAATTACGCCTTGGCCTATTCGGGGTTGGCTGAGGCGTACATCCTATTGCCGGCCTACGCGGGCCAGGACCCGCAGGCCGCATACACAAGCGCTCGCACCGCCGCCGCTAGGGCGTTAGAGCTCGATCCTGCCCTTTCTGAGGCCCACGCCGCGCTCGGGGTGATCCTGAGCGAGCATGACTGGAACTTCGCCGAGGCGGAGCGGAGCTTCCGACGGGCGATCGATCTGAACCCCAACTACCCCACCGCACACCATTGGTACGCGGAGTTCTTGATGGCGATGGGCCGCTCCCCCGAGGCGTTGACGGAGATCCGACGGGCGCAGGACCTGGACCCGCTTTCGCTCATCATCAACGGTATGCACGGCGTGATGCTGCGACTGAACGGCCGCTACGACGAAGCGTTCGCGCAGCTGAAGCGCACTCTCGAGATGGATCCCAACTTTGTGCGCACGCACATATACCTCGCAGAGACTTACCAGGACGTGGGAAGGTACGAGGAGGCCGCGGACGAGTTTCACAAGGTCGCGGAGATGAACGGAGCACCGGCGGCACAAGTTGAAGCAGCCCGCGTACGCGTGATCGCTGCGTATCGCCAAGAAGGGCCGAAAGGATACTTCCGCGCGATGGCTGAGCACTTAGAAGCGGTCAGTAAGCTGAGGCAAGCGGGTAATCCGCCACCGGCCACCGTCGTCGCGGCCTTCTGGCTGCAGGCCGGGGAAAAGGCCAAGGCTTACGAACTGCTCGAGGCCGGCCTCGAACGCCGCGACCCTGAAATGCTCCGCTTGGCCGATCCTAAGTTCGACCCGATAAGAGGGGAAGAACGTTTCCGCAAGATCGTCCGCCAGGTCGGGATGCCCGATCGAGATGCTTTATGAAATCCTTCTACAAAAACGCCTGGGGGTACCAGGGCGATGCGATGAATTTGCCGGAGCGTGATGTTGACGCGGCGGTACCGTTTTACGAAAGAGTGTTCGGCTTCGTGCGGGACGGCTCGGGCGATGCGTCTGGCGATACCAAGCGTGTCGTGCTCGTACGCGATGACGTCAAGATCGCGCTCGCCGAGAACGGCGGCGACCCCGAGCAGGACGGGGTCGCGTTTGAGGTCGATAACGCCGCCGCCGCCCATGCCGAACTGAAGGGGAACGGCCTCGAAAAACTCGGCGAGATAAAAACGGAGAAACGCGACGACGGTTCCGAATGGCGAGCGTTCTTCGTCATCGCCCCCGACGGCCTCTGTTTCTGGGTGGGCGAACGGATCGCGTGAATCTATCGAGCACTCACCTCCGTGGCCCTCTGTGTCTTCCATTTGTGCCCTCTGTGTTAAAAAACTGACTTCACACAGTTAACACGAAAGTCTTACCCGGCTGGGTTCATTGCATGTAGCGCCGGAGATGCGCGGGCGTAGTGAAGGTGGAGTTTCGTGCCATTAGCCGGTGCATCATGCGGTGGCAATTCGAGCAGAGGATGCAGAGGTCCGTGAGACGTGTGTTGGTTCCCGGGTTGAGCGTGGCGACCGGGGCCGTGTGGTGGCACTCGGCGTAACCCTCGCCCAGTTCGCCGTAGACCGCTTGGAAATCGAACCCGCACGCCTCGCACTCCAGCTTGCCCGTCTGCGTCAGGACGAGGCGTTTCTTCGTGGTGACGAGCGTGGCGTTGCGTTCGCGGGCGAAATGGATGCGAGTCAGTATCCGCCCCTCGTCGAACTCGATCTCGTCCTCCAGGTCGGAACCGCGCATCGGCACGACGTCCGCGTTGCGGCGGATGCTCTCCGCCGTCTGACGCAGCCGGTCGCGATCGCCGGCGAACGATTCCCACACCCGCTCGGCTGTTTCGCCGATGCGTGCCTGCATAACGGCATGCTCCGGGTCGTACCGGAGATAATCGCCAAGTATCAGCGAAACCTCTCTCGCACTCCGCGGCTCCGAATGTTCGTCATCACGCAGCGGCAGGGAATTTAGGGTACGGGCGAGCGACGCAACGCGTTCGTCGCCGTCCGACGCGTTGCTGGCGTGACCCATCTCGAAATAAAGGTCCAGCACGAGTATCAACTCGTCCCGTGACCATCTCGCACTTGCCGGCATCTACCTAAAGCATAATGGATGCGGCCGCGTGCGGGAAGAGCAAGATCGCGCAGTGCAAATATGCGAAGAGCGGTGGAGAGGATTAGATCTCTCCGCCGCTCTTCGCTTTCTGCCCCTCGCTCGTTTTAACCTTTTAGCTGTGCGATTCCTTACGTCCCGATGCCACCTCGTGCGTCAGCCTCGCCGGGAAGTACGCCAGGAGGTAAACGCCCAGCACCAGCGCCACGATGAAGCCCACCGCCACGCTCGTCGCGTCAGTGAACGCCCCCGCGAAATAGAACACTGCCATCAAAGCCGCAAAAGTCAACGACATGAAACCGTAAAATCTAGCGAAATACATGATTGCCCACAACCCCCTTTATGAATTTGTGTAACCGTCAAAGTTACAAATAATCTCAAAATATTTGGCGGTGTCTATTACAATTATCACCGCCACTGTAACTATAATAGTTACAAACTCCACAAAAGTCAAGGAAAATTACGATCAAGCGCTCACCAAGCCGAATAAATGGCAACCCGAATTAAATAAGAAAATAAAAAGTTAGTATTTGGCTGAAAGGTTTTCTGAATTTTGTCTTAATCAACTAATCGCGGAAATACTCGATATATCAAGCTCTGGCGTTTTTGCGGGATTTCTTTACTCCCTTAACCCTTAGACCTTCGGAGGTGCTTAATGAAAAGCGCACTGTCTTGCGTCCTCAGTTCCTGTGTAGCCCTGATCCTGATCGCGCACTCGCCCGTCAATTCACAATCGAATGGCGCCGCTGACGGGATGAGATTTGTGCCCGATGTTGCCGGTCAGTTTTTTAACCTGACCCAATACCCGGAGGCACTCGGACTCGACCGCACAACGACCTCGAACCCAAGCGCGTGTAAACATTATCAGGGCCTCGCGCGGGCTGACGGTCCGGACGGAACACCGTTCTTTTATATGACGAAGAGCGGCAACACTCCTGCCTTCCCCTTGGCCGGGCTCGTCTGAGACGACTCACCGGATGAGAACGGGAACGGGAAATTGATGATTTTCAAGATGAATTCGCGCGACCAGAACGGCGAGCGCCTGCGCAGCAATCGACTTCGAAAGGGCATCCACGTGGACAACACCGTTTCGCCTGATGAAGATGAAGCGACGATCTTTTTCACGGTCACGGAGGACGGGCTGGTTTTCCGGAATGGCGAAACAACTGTGCAAAAGGTCTATCGGCACCCCGGGGGCATGCAGTCTATTGGTAACACCCTGGCCATTGCGGCTGACACGCCGCGTATTTTCAAGAACGATATATGTACGCTTCTTGATCCAAATAGCACGCCAAATTACGAAGAGATCTGCGGTTACACGCGCGCATCCGAAAGAGCGATCGTGATGTTCTACGATCTAAGCACCCCCGAAGATCCGATCCTAAAAAGTAAGTTCTTTCCCCGCGACAAGGACGGTGTCGTGCTGACCGACGCCGACGCTTTGGGCGTGACGAAACTTCCGGACGGTAAGTACCTTATGGTGGTCGGCACCGGTTACAACACGGAATATGGCATCGTCTTTGATCAAAATGGGAACCCGATCCCCGTCATCACAAAACCGAGGTACTTTTATTTTTACCGTTCCAATAGCAGTAACCTGCAGGATGAGAACCTCGATTGGACCTTGGTCTCACAGGTCCTTGCCCCCTCCGACAACGAAGACGCACACCAAGCGCTCAACTTTATCCGCGAAGGCGACATAAACGGCCAGCTTTACCTTGCGGGCTCGCGCGGACATATACAGGTATTAGGATTTTTTGGCGATCATGATCGGCTCGACCTGTGGAAGGTGGATTGCGGCACCGCGAATTGCCTCGTCGGGGAAGACGTCAACATGACCGTCCGATACCACGGGAGGCGCCTGACCCCATACGCGTCGACAGGAGGGCTCCAGGAATATGCCAATCTTGCGGCGGCGGCAGGTTTCTACGTATCGCCGAGCGGGGAACTCCTCTTTTATGCCGCACAACACGACAACGACGGCCCAGACGGCCGGATAAATGTCGGGGAGTGGCGCCATAACGAGGTCATCCGGC
Source organism: Acidobacteriota bacterium (assembly GCA_023415725.1). Taxonomy (GTDB): domain Bacteria; phylum Acidobacteriota; class Blastocatellia; order Pyrinomonadales; family Pyrinomonadaceae; genus OLB17. Next base: position 1,306 of record JAEZJR010000264.1, on the reverse strand, counting down.
CCGGAAGCCCGACTTTGCTGCCGACAGCGACGGTTGACGGTCCTTACGAAGTTGATGAGGGCAGCGGTTTGGCGTTGACGGGTACGGCATCCCCGCCGGTCACGCGTGCATGGATCCAACTGTACGAGGCGGAAGATTATACCGGGCCACATTGGATCGTTGACTACGACGACCGGTATAAGGACGACTACGACAATTTTTCGTTGTTCGAACGCATAACGTTTCCGTTCACCCTCGAGCACCACAACACGGTTCGCTCCTGGAAGTGGTACGCGCCGGTAGGGTGTTCGATCCGGGCGATCGATAAGAACAGCAGCGGGGAGATCGATGAGACCGTGACCTTGGTCGGCACGGGATCGGTAGAACGTTCCCCTGCAATAACCCAAGTTCCGAACGACGGCGGTACGGATAACATCGATCGGGAAATGGACGCTGTCGAATTCCTCGGCGACTGCGACTCGTTTTACAACACACCGTTCCTGCTGCAATGGGATCTGAACGGGGATGGAACGATCGACACCACCGGCACCTCGGTAACATTCAGCGCTGCCGGTTTGGATGGGCCTTCGGTGGTCAACATCGGTGCTCAGGCAATATCACCGAGCGGCGGGCAGCCCGGCGTAACGGGCACCACGGCGACGATTAAGAATGTCGCGCCGGCGGTAGGCGAACCATCAATTACGGATGCTGGCGGCAACTCGGTCGGGAACACCGTCCCGTTCATCCTTACAAACTCCCCCTTGAACCTCCGCGCGGCGTTCACGGATCCGGGCATTCCTGACAGGCAAACCGCCTCCATTAATTGGGGCGACGGTTCGACGCAATCGAACGCATCATTCACCTTGTTTGATGAAGCATTCGGCGATGGTTTCGGGGAACTCCGTCATTCGCACAGTTATTCTGCGCCGGGGACGTATTCGATAACTTTGGAGGTCAGGGACGACGACGGAGGTTACGGAAATAGACAATTATCGGTCAACGTCCTTACGCCTGAACACGCCATCATCGAGATGATCAATATGCTCGATCAGGCGATCGCAAACTGCTCGAATGCCGCCGCGTGTTCGGATCTATCGAAAGCTCGATCAGCACTCGCAGGCGTCAGAGAGAACAGTTTCGATGGGGCTCTCAAACAGCTGAGAAAGGGCAACAAGAGTTCCGCTGTTGCATTCCTCGGAACTGCGAAAACGTGGCTCGATCGGGCAGTTGCCGATGGCGCTACCGGACTGTCCACGCTGCAAGCATTGGTCGTCCAGGTGTCGTCCGCACTCTCCTCGTAAGTTGCCGGCGGCGTTAGCCGGGCACG
>JAEZJR010000174.1 GCA_023415725.1 Acidobacteriota bacterium | reverse complement strand
GAGATCGAAGAACGCCTCAAGGAGATCCTCGATATCCCCGTCTTCCACGACGACCAGCATGGCACCGCCGTGGTCGTCCTCGCCGCGCTGATTAACGCGCTCAAGATCGTCAATAAACGCATGGAGGACATCAAAGTGGTCGTAAACGGTGTTGGAGCAGCAGGCGTCGCATGCTCAAAGATCGTGATGGCCGCAGGTGTAAAGAACATCATCGGCTGCGACCAAACCGGAGCGTTGTACGAAGGCCGCACCGAGCATATGAACTGGGTCAAGGATTGGTACGCCCGCAACACCAACCCCAATAAAGAGCAGGGCAAGATCCACGATGTGATCAAGGGCGCAGATGTATTCTTCGGCCTCTCGGCGCCGGGCGTAATAGACGAAACGGACCTCAAAAACATGGCGAAGGACCCGATCGTCTTCGCTATGGCCAACCCTGTCCCTGAGATCATGCCCGAAGACGCCGAGGGCCTTGTGGCCGTGATGGCGACGGGCCGATCCGATTACCCAAATCAGATCAATAACGTGTTATGCTTCCCGGGGATATTCCGGGGAGCCCTCAATTGCCGGGCTTCGCGAATAAATGAAGCGATGAAACTCGCCGCCGCTCACGCAATTGCGGAAATAATCGGGCCCGACGAGTTGCATCCTGACTACATTATCCCCTCTGTCTTCGACCGCCGCGTCGGCGAAGCAGTGGCCGCACGCGTCGAGGACGCCGCATACGAATCAGGCGTTGCCCGGCGCGAACGGGCTACCATAGAAACCGAATTTTAAGAGATCATCGAATGATCACAGCGAGACTGGAAAAGCTCAGCATCGAAGAGGTCGCCAATTCATTGACGCACGGCTTCGGACTGGTCCTCAGCGTCGCCGGTTTCATCTTTCTGCTAGCTCTCGCCATCTTCAAGGGGGATGTATGGCACATCGCTAGCAGCATCGTTTACGGCACTTCCCTCGTCACGCTTTACGCCGCCTCCACTCTCTATCACTCCGCCGTTTCCCCAGACCGTAAACGCAACCTGCAACTCTTTGATCACTGCGGTATATACCTCCTGATCGCCGGGAGCTACACGCCATTCTTATTGGTGGTGCTACGTGGCTCGTTCGGCTTCGGCTTGCTCGCCTTCGTGTGGGCGTTCGCGGTCTTCGGGATCGCGATGAAGATCATTTTCCGCGGGCGGTTCAATGCTGTCGGGGTGGTATCGTACCTCGCAATGGGATGGATCGGCATCATCGCGGTGCAGCCGTTATATCTAGCGCTCGGAGGTTGGCCTCTGGCACTGGTGGTCGCCGGCGGCCTTAGCTACTCGATCGGCGTGATCTTCTTCGGTTGGAAGAGCATCCGTCACCACCACGCTATCTGGCACGGCTTTGTTTTGGGCGGAAGCGTCCTGCATTTTGTCGCAGTGGCTCTCTTTGTAATGTGAAGGGCTACGGCCTCAGTCAGTGAATTTATATCCGAGCCCGTGGACGGTCTGAATGAACCGCGGCCGCTTCGAATTGTCTTCAAGTTTTTGCCTCAGCCAGGCGATGTGCACGTCGACGGTTCGCGTATTCGGCATCGCATCATACCCCCAGACGGCGTCCAACAATTGATCGCGTGAATGCACTTCTCCGCGATTTTCCACGAGGAACTGAAGCAGCCGAAACTCCATAGCGGACAATTCGACCCGCCGGCCGCCTTTGACCACTTCAGCTCGACGGAGGTCAACGGTCACATCACCGAAACTGCACGCCACGTTCGAACTATCCGATCTCGCCGAGTTGGTCGATCTCCTAAGTAAAGCCTCAACACGCGCGAGAAATTCCATCATTTCGAACGGTTTGGTGAGGTAATCGTCCGCCCCCAGCTTAAGGCCCAAAACCTTGTCGATCGTTTCGCCCTTTGCCGTTAGCATCAGGATCGGAGTCTTGATGCCCGACTGGCGAAGATCCCGGCAAACGTCGTATCCGCTTTTCTTAGGCAGCATTACGTCGAGGACAATGAGGTCGAACTCATCCGATCTCGCTGCTTCCGATCCTTCGTGCCCGTCGGTTTTCGAAACGACGTCGTGCCCTTCGCTTTTCAAACGATCGGTCAGAGTAAGCACGAGGCCGCTTTCATCTTCAACGAGGAGTATCTTCATTGCTGTGGGATGGTTAGGGCAAACTTGCTTCCTTCGCCGGGCTCGCTCACGACCGAAACGCTGCCCTTATGAGCCTCGGCCACTTCTTTCACGAGTGAAAGCCCCAGCCCATTGCCGTGGATCTGCGAATCCACCACGTCCTTAGACCGGAAGAAGGGCTCGAAGATGCGCCTCTGATCGGACTTTGAGATTCCGATTCCGCGATCCTCGACTTCGATCTTGACGCTCCCGTCACCGTTCGAAACGTTCACCCGGACCCAGCGATTGCCGTTGCTGTATTTGACCGAATTCTGTATTAGGTTCGCTATAGCCGACGAGAGGGCCTCGGCATCGACTCGCTGAACATGGAGCTCCGGCGGTATCGAGCTATTGACCTCAAACCCACCTTCAACAAGCAAAGGATTCGCATCTGAAAGGGCTTTTCGAGCAACGTCAGCAATGTTGGCCGGGCCAAAACTGTATCTCCGTTTACCGGACCTTGCACCGGCGAACTCGAGGATCTGTTCCACCATCGACGAGAGCTTCTTCCCTTCGCCCTTGATGAGATTTCCGTACCGTGCGACCTGTTCGCGGTCCTTGGCGACACCATCCGCTAGGTTCTCGCTCGCAGAGTAGATCACGGCGAGAGGAGTTCTGAATTCGTGCGAAACGCTCGAAACAAAGTCGATCTGCCGCTGGGCGAAGTTCCATGAACGCTGAGCGGAGATAACAATGGCCAGGATCCCCGCAACGAGGGCGAAATAAACGCCGAGGCCGATCGCGATGCTCTTGTTTCTTTCGGAGTCCACAAATCGGTCGATTGAACCCGCAGCGTGCTGCACCTGAAGGGTCCACGAACCAGCACCGTCGTCGGGCCCCGCGCTCACGACGGAACGTCTTGGCCTCTCTCCTCCCTGCACTTGAATAGTAAATGTTTGGGAGGAGTTGGACGTCTGAGCTGGCTTATCTGTGGCAAGAGTACGGCTCTCAAAAGTTTGATTGAAAACGGCTGTCGTCCCTGCTTCCTTTTGGGGAAGGACTTCCCGATTCCTAAAGAATATGAGTTTGTCCGGTGTCAGATCGAAGAGAGCCGCTCTCGTGTCGGGCTCTCCGGTTAAGGCCGCGGTTTGATAGACGGCCTGCCCGCCGCGGTCCATCGCGGAGATATTGAATTCACCTGTCGAAATATGTCGGGCCGATATTGCCGGGAGCAGTTTTCCGCGGATGACTTCCCGATCAAGTTCCACCACGACGTAGCCGTCCGGCTTGGCCATCTCGACGACCTCATCCTGAGATTTCGGAACTCGACGGATAAGGATCTTACCGACCTCCTTTTCCGCAGGGAACAGCGGCACCAAAAGAGCATTACTCGATTCGAGAAACGATACAGGGTGCTTTTCGGAATTTATGTGCTGTACGATCGGTGAGGTTTCCGCCGTTGAAGCTTCGATCGAGAACTCTCCCGACTCAAGGTTAAATCGAACGATCCTGTCGCTCGCCCCCTTCTCAACGAAAAATATTCCGCGGATAAGTTCGGGAAACTCCGTATTCTTCGACCAATGCGAATACCGATCCTGAAGTTCGAAAGCATCTCCAGATGCGAGTCTCGACGGGTCCGTCTGGAAGTTGAAATAAGCTCCCTGGATCTCCCGATTGAAGTCTTCGGCGGCACGTCTGGTATCTTCCTCGACACGTTTGTGTAGCCGTTCTCGCGTTGCTTCGCTCGCCTGGCTGAGCCAGTTGTACTGCATACCCAGGAAGAGGGTGAGCACGATTATCACAACAGCGACCGTGATGCCTGATATCCACGTACGTTTCATTTCACTCCCCGCAATGGCGGATCACCTGAATTATGCGGCCGCAACGCAGCCCGCAACAACGGCTTGAGCGAAGATTTTACATCCTTAACAATTTCTTTGCGTGGTCTTAACCAACCACCTGCCGAGCGCGTCTATTCTCACAATACGAACTCAAGCCCGTTGCTCACGATAACGGGCTCCACAGGTTTGAAAGAATCAAGATCTATCTACCGGAGGCAATTCATGAAACGATTCATCACTACTACACTCGGGCTTTCCGTGTTCTTTGTCGGACTCGGGGCCATTGTGGAAAAAACAACCGCCAGCTTCAGATCCGACGAAAAGGCTCTGGAGATCATCAAGAAGGCTCGCGTCGCCATCGGCGGCGACGCAGCTATCGCCGGGGTCAATTCCCTCGTCATCAAGGGCCAAACCACGAACACTCTTTCAATTGACGGTGCGGACCGCATCGAGCAGGGTGAAACCGAGATCGCATTGCAGTTCCCTGACAAGCTGATGAGGAACGTTAGGATCGGCAAAGCCGGAGATGCAGTTGGAGAAGACCTTAAAACGTTCGACGTGGTCATCAACAACGGGGAGACAGCACCGGGTAACGGTGAAACCAAGAAGTTCGTCATCCGAAAAATGGACGACGGCCAGATCAGGGAGATGGAAGCCAGCGAAGCCAAGGTATTCGTCCGTAAGATGGACGGGGCCAGCGCCGCGTTCGTCACCGATGAGAACGCAACCGAGGTAAAGACAGCCGATGGCAAGAAATTCACGATCGTACGCAAAGCCGGCGACGGCGAGTTGAAGGCGGAAGGCGGAAACGTATTGATCGAGAGACGGAAGCCTTCTGAGCACGGACCCGTACGCAATAACGAGCTTCTCCGGACTGCCCTCGCCCTCCTGGTAACCGCCCCTGAAGGGATGGACGTTTCATACACCTATGCCGGTGACAGCCTGCTGGACGGAACATCCGTTAGCGCGGTTGTCGCATCGTTCGGTGGAGCGAGCTATAAGCTTTATTTCGATAGTTCGAGTTTCCTACCCGTCGCGATGAGCTACGTCGGCCACCCGGCACCGGTCATAGTGAAGCTCAGAAAGGAAGGCAGTGAAGGTGCTGCTGGCAAGCCCGATGTCGTCACGTTCAATCGAAAGGCCGCGGGCCCAGATGACGGTGTCGAGACGTTTGTGCGTTTCTCTGATTACCGTTCCACCAACGGCGTTCAGCTTCCCTTTAAGTGGACGACTTCGATCGGCGGAAAGGTGACTGAGGTGCTGGACGTTACCTCATACGACGTAAATCCGGCCAACATTTCGGGGCGGTTCGATGTGCAGAAAGTAAAGGTTCGAGTCCAGGCGAAAGGCCAGAATTGAGCAGATCAGTACATGAATAGGGCGAGAGCAAACACTCGCCCTATTCATTTGCCCTCCGCTGAAAATCCGCCATGACCGCGCGGATCTCCCCGTAGCTGAAATCGTCACCCAGCTCCGCCTTTACCGGCCCTACCGCCTCGCTGCTTCCCGTCTCGAGCAACACCGACCGAATCACTTCTGCTTTGCGAGGTTCGACCACCTCATGCAGATCCAGCTCTCCGGACTCGATAAATTTTGCCAGGTGCCCCTCGATCGTGCTGACCGCCAGACCGCGGGACGCCGCGATCGCTCCGACCGGCATTCCTGAGCGGTACATCTGGAAGCTGATCTTGGATGTCTCTCCGGCCGCGCCATTCTTACGCCGCTTATTAGAAACAAACCGGGATTTCCGCTTCGACTCGATCCCGTGGCGGCCGCAATAGTCGACCAAAACGGACAGGAACCGCGACCCGTACGACGCCAATTTCACATCGCCCACTCCAGACATATCCAACATCTCCTCCCGCGTTTGCGGGAAATAAGTGGCCATGTCGATCAGCGTTGCATCCGAAAAGATAATGTACGGAGGCAGGCCCTCTTCGCGCGCTATCGCTGCCCGTTCCGCCCTGAGTAACTCGAAAAGTTCGGCATCGTGCGGCGGAGCTTCCGCTTCCTCGGTTTCGTGTGAAGCGGTATGGGGCTTGATCAACTCGACCGTCATCTCGCCCTTCAGCACGGCATTGCTTTCGTCGCTCAGAGTGATTATCGGGTAGCTACCACCCGACTGAGTCAGAATGCCCTGGGCGATCATCTGTTTGATGTAAGTGTCCCAATCATCCTTCGAAACGTCGGCCCCGACCCCGTAGGTTTTCAACTCCTTGTGGTCATCGCGGATACGAGCTGATTTAGAGCCCCGCAAAAACTCGACGATGTAACTCAAGCCGTAACGCTGTCCGGTTCGAGCGACGGCGCTCAATGCTTTCTGAGCTAATATCGTCCCGTCGAACTTTTCGAACTCCGTCTGGCAGTTGTCGCAGTTGCCGCAGTTTTCGTTGAGGGCCTCGTCGAAGTACTTCAACAGGTATCGACGCCGGCAAGTCTTCAGCTCGCCGAACTCGCCCATTTGGTCGAGCTTGCGAAGCATTATTTCGGTCTGCTCATGGTTCCCTTCCACCTCAACGAAACCCTTTAGCTTGATAACGTCCGCGACAGAATAGAAAAGCAAAGCATCGCTCTGAAGCCCATCGCGGCCTGCACGCCCGGTCTCCTGGTAATAGCTCTCGATGTTCTTCGGCAGGTCCATGTGCACGACGAACCTGACGTTCGATTTGTCAATCCCCATCCCGAACGCTATCGTCGCAACCATGATCCGCACCTCATCGTTGAGGAACTTGGTCTGGTTTTCGTCACGCGTCCGTTTATCTAGACCGGCGTGATAAGGTAGGGCGGCATATCCTTCCGCGCGAAGATCGTCGGCGATGCTTTCCGCGGACGCACGGCTCAGACAATAAACGATCCCGCTCTCGTTCCTTCGCTCGGAGAGGAATCTGAGCAATCGAGCGTACGAGTTCTTTTTCGGTTGAACGAGGTACTTGATGTTCGGTCGATTGAAGCTTGAGACGAGTACTTTCGCCTGTGGAATCGACAGACGCTCGACTATGTCACGTCGAACCAGTTCATCCGCAGTCGCTGTCAACGCCACCACTGGAATGTTGGGAAACGCCCGCTTGAGGATGGAAAGTTGCCGGTACTCCGGACGGAAATCGTGTCCCCAGCTCGACACGCAATGGGCTTCGTCTATCGCGAACAAAGATACGTTTGCGGATCCCAGAAAATCGACGAACTGAATGCCGTTTTGCAGCAGCCGCTCGGGGGCGACGTAAAGCAGCTTCAATTCGCCCTCGCGGACCTTTCGGAAGACCTCGACCTGCTCCTGCCCTGTCTGCGAGGAATTTAAGAACGCTGCGTTGATGCCGTTGCTTCGCAATGCGTCGACCTGGTCCTTCATCAACGCGATGAGCGGCGAGACGACGATCGTCAAACCGTCGAACATCAACGCTGGCACCTGATAACAAAGCGACTTACCGCCGCCGGTCGGCATCAGCACGAGGCAGTCCTGCCCGGCGATGAGCGTTTCTATCGCGTCCTTTTGATGATGACGAAAAGAGTCGAACCCGAAGCTGTGCTTCAGGATCTCTTCGGCGTGGGAGATGTTCTTTTGCGGTGTAGGAGTCAAGGTAATTCGATCAAACGGTCTGAGAAATTGCTGAGAGCTTCGAAGTGACGGCCGATATCACCGCCGGCCCGGCGTCGATGGCACCTTTTATGTGCCGCTGATTCGTGAAATGCCCGGCAACGAAAACACCGGGAACATTGGTTTCAAAAGTGGCGGGATCGTATACCGGAATCTCTCCGTACTTCCCCTGCTCGGTTGCCACGCCAAGGTCTTTCATCATTGTCAGGTCAGCATCCGACCCGATCAGGACGAAAACCACATCGTTAGGTATCGCCACCCGCTCACCCGTCTCGCTTTCGAGTTCGACTTCGGTTTCGCGGATCTCGATCACCTTCCCCAGGAAGAATAAATTCAGGCAATGCTCTTTCAGTTCTTCCTCTAGTGGCTGTTTCACCCAATACTTGATGCAGCCCTGCTTCGGGTCGTTGTTCTCCCAATCTGCACGGAAGATAGCGAGCGTTGTTTCCGCCCCTTCCTGTGCAAGAAACAAGGCAGCTTCACCCGCCGAATTCCCGCCACCTACCACCAAAGCTTTCTTTCGAACCCACGGATACGTCTCGCGGAAATGGTCATGTACTTTGGGCAGTTCTTCACCGGGAACGCCTAGTTTCCTCGGATGATCCATAGCCCCGACAGCGAATAAAACGTTCCGGGCCTTATAAACATCCTTCGCAGTTACCACTTCATAGCACTTATCCGCTTCGCCAGTCCGCAGTCCGCAGTCCGCAGTCCGCACTTCGATAACGGGCTCTTCCGTCCTAACGTTGAGTTCATTGTCCAAGACGAATCGCACGTAATACGACAGCAACTCCTCCCGCGTAGGCTTCTCGCGTGCCGGTTTTAGGTCGCCCTCGATAAATTCCAACTCATTTGTCGTCGAAAACACCGTCAGCCCGACCGGATAGTTATAGACAGTGTTACCGATCAAGCCCTTTTCGAGAACAACATAGTTGAGCCCCGCCTTTTTCGCTTCGTAAGCGGCTGAGATCCCCGCCGGACCGGCTCCGATGATGACCAGGTCGTACATCACTATTCACTACCCACTATTCACTATCCACTGGAGAATACTGCCTTTCTTCAGTGGATAGTGGTCAGTGACAAGTGGTTAGTTATTCGCCTCCATCGATTTCAGGAACGCAGTGAACTTCTCGATCTGTTCCTTCGTGACCTCAAGGTTCCGCTTTGATTCGAGGTACTTCTGCCACTCGTTGGTCATCGTCAGGGCCTTCGTCACGTCCTCGTCGAGAGCGTGGGCCATCACCACGAGCAGATCGCTCAGCGACTCGTTCGCCGCCAGCAGCGATTGAATGATCGTGTAAGCTAGTTTCGCGTTCGGAAGGTCGATGTCCAATTCGTTCATGTTTATCTGTGCCACGTTCATTATTTGATGAATGGTAACTCTGTCACGCGAGCCGAATGTCCGTTCACCGACAGTTCGGTGCCGTCGGCAAGATGGTCGTAGCGGACAAACGCCAAAGCTACATGCTTTTCCAGTTTCGGCGAATAAGTAACGGACTTGACCGTTCCCGCGTTCTTACCGTCGATAGTGAGTTCATCGCCCGGATTCGCCTCGCCGTCGATCGTTACCCCGCTCAACTGCTTCGCCACGTGTCCGCGGAAGTGGATCCTGGCGATGATCTCCTGGCCGACGTAGCAGCCTTTGGTGTAGGAGATCATTTCGGGGAAGCCGAGTTCGGGGACGATGGTGGTTTCGTCCATGTCTATGCCGAATTTAGGGATGCCGGCTTCGATACGAAGGACTTCATAAAGGTCATTCGAGATCCTCGCAATATCAGGTCTAATATCCCCCGCCTCCTTTTTGAGAGCGACTAACTCGACATTAGCGGGCCCGTAGAACCTGTAACCAGCGTGGCTTACAGGAGGTGCTGTGCCTTTTGAATAACCAAATGCAGTCGGTGGTCCAGGCCGAAGCCCGAAGAGCTCGAAGAAATGGAAACTATCCGAAATGTCCTCCACAAAGAAATCCCCTGCGAAGGTGAACCTGAACAGGTTCTGAAACAGCTTCTCCCTCGTCGCTTCCTCGGTCTCGAACAGGAATCGGTCGCCCTGTCTCAGCACCCTCACGACGGCAAGCAGCCTCCCCTGCGCATTCGGGAATGCCGCGAGCATTTGTTGCCCGTCTTCGAGGGTTTTGATATCGTTGGTGATCATCCCGTCGAGGAACTGAACGGCTTCCTTGCCCCAGACGGCGATCAGGCCGCGTTTCTGTTCGTGGAACCCTGCTCCGCCGGAGCGGATGTGGTTGTAAACTTCGATGTCCATTCAGTTAAATTCTAACGGTTGCTTCATCCCGCGTCGAACGCCTCAAATAAGCCCCCCGAGCACCTGAAAATGATCCAACTGCAGCGATAATCCACGCTGAGCCGCAACGACCTGCGGGCTTGGGTGATACAGCGGCAACAATGCCCTGCCATGCCACTTTCCAACCTCTCCCGCATTCCCTTTTAACGTATATCCGTGCGGTTCGATGAGTTTCAGCGCATCCAAAGCCACCACCCCGAGCGTAGCGATCACGGGCGGGTCTATCAGCTCTATCGTGCGCCTCAGGAATGACGTGCAGTTCTTCATCTCCGAACGCCTCGGCTTGCGGTTGGCGTCCGTCACGCTCCTGGGGCTGCAAAGCACGGCGTTCGTAATAAAGATCTCTTCCCTCTTAAGCCCTATCGAATCCAGCAGCGTCTGAAAGTTCGCCCCTGACTTATCACCGTAGAAAGGCCTCCGCGTTCTGTCCGCCCCCTGTCTTCCCGGGGCCTCGGCTATGAACATCACACGCGGCCGCAGGGTGCCGTTCAGCGGGCTCAGCACGGGAGCCTTGTCAAGCAGTTCCGGGCACAGGCGGCATTTCCCCGCATCCGCACACAGCCGTTCAAAACTCTCCACCTTAGACAAAGCCATACCGCTATTTGTTACAATGTTAGTTTCAGTTTATTACCTGGACTTCGACAATCATAATGAGCAACATCACCGAAGCAGCCGTCCTCGAATCCCTTAAACAGATCATCGACCCAGACCTGCGAAAAGACATCGTCACCCTCGGTTTCGTCCGCGATCTTCATATCGAAGGCGGCGAGGTATCGTTCCGCATCGTGCTTACGACGCCCGCTTGTCCCGTAAAGGATGAGATGGAGGGTATGGCACGCGAGATCGTCCGCGTTCTGCCGGGCGTGACTTACGTCAACGTCACTATGGACGCCGAGGTGCCGCAGGGACGCGGCCTTGCCAATAGCGTAGCAGTTCCCGGCGTAAAGAACATCATCGCGGTATCGAGCGGTAAAGGCGGTGTGGGCAAATCGACCGTGGCGGTCAACCTCGCCGTCGCACTCGCACTAGACGGGGCAAAGGTCGGCATCATGGACGCCGACGTTTACGGCCCGAACGTACCGCTGATGCTCGGCACCGGCATCGGCCAGCCCGACGTCCGAGATCAAAAGCTAATCCCCCTCGAGGCACACGGCATCAAGATGATCTCGATGGCCGTGCTCGTCCCGCCCGATAAGCCGATGATCCTTCGCGGGCCCATGCTTCATGGCGTGGTCCGCCAATTCCTCACCGACGTCGCGTGGGGCGAACTCGATTACCTTATCGTCGATATGCCTCCGGGCACGGGTGACGTGCAGCTCTCGCTCGCACAGCTCGTCCCCGTACAGGGTGCCGTGCTCGTTACCACGCCTCAGGAGGTCTCGCTCTCCGATGTACGCCGTGCCGTCAAGATGTTCGAGACGGTCAACGTGCCCGTGCTCGGCGTCATCGAAAACATGTCCTACTTCATCGCCCCCGACACCGGCAACCGCTACGAGATATTCGGCAAGGGCGGCGGAGAGAAGCTCGCCACCGAATACGGCCTCAACTACCTCGGCGATATCCCGATGGGCATCGAGGTACGCGAAGGCGGCGACAAAGGTACCCCCGTGGTCGTCTCCGCCCCCGATTCGCCCCAGGCTCAGGCCCTCCGCAAGGTAGCGGAAGAAGTAGCCCGCCACGTCTCCATCGAGGCCCTCAAGCCCGAACTCGTGGTCATACAACGCGCGAAGCAGTGATAGCGGATCGTATCGAAAACAAAAGGGAACGTCCTGTCGACGTTCCCTTTTGTTTTCGCATAGTCCCGTTTCGTTTCAAATCAAACTGAAACGTTGGCCTGCACATCTTACTTGCGTAAGGGACGGAAGTTCTCTAAAATTGAAATAATTGTAAGGATTCGAAGTGAGAATCCGAAAAGACAATCTGGAGAGATCAAAATACTATGTCAGCAGTCGCAGCACCTTCGGTCGATTTGAACATCACGGACAGTGCGTCCGCGGAAATCAAGAAATTCCTGGCCAGCGAGGATGACCTGCCGGAAACCTCGGGGCTTCGCGTCCGCGTGGTGCCGGGCGGTTGTTCCGGCTTCCAGTACAGCCTCAATATCGAAGAGGAATCCCGCCAGGGCGATTTCATCCTCGAAAAGGACGGCTTCAGGCTGTTTGTCGATATGTTCTCGGCACAATACCTGAACGGCGTGCAAATCGATTACACCTCGAACATGATGGGCTCCGGCTTCACCTTCGAGAACCCGAACGCCACCGGGGGATGCGGTTGCGGAACCTCTTTTTCGGCTTAACAACACCATCGAATTCAGCGACAAGACCCGGCTTTTCGGCCGGGTTTTTTCTTTTCTGGAAACACCATCACATTATCTCTATCTCTTGGCATACGAAGGACAACTGGGAACGCTGAAGGCGGGGGACGGGAATCACAGAGGCCTCAAAAGGGGGCCTCCCATCAGCCTGGACAAGCGTCGAACTACGTCACCCGATGCCGGTTGACGAGGGGCGGTATTAAATTGTTTGTGTGGTCCGGAAACGAGAATTCAACCACACCTTCAATACCGGCTGCCGCCCCTTGTGAGCCGGCGTCATTCCCTGACCAACCAATACGCATCAAAATAAATCCAAAAAAATGGAAATCGCCTTTGCACACGATGCGTCCTTAATGGTAGGCTCTTTTTTGGCATCGAGTCCGGATATCATTTTCCTTAGAAAAGCCCAAAGATTCCCGACTCATTCATTTTTGCCTTACTGTTCAAATTAAACAATTTGACTAGGTTTCACGGGGAACTAAAAATCCATTTTTTTGGAAGTCATCCCGTTTTAGGCTTGTGGTTTTATTAGGTGACCCTCACCGCCACACCTCACTCGCCGGCCACAAATAACCAGGAGTACTAAAAGTTTTGAATCAATCGAAGAAGATCTGGTATCTGTCCGCTGCCGCGTTTTTGTTCGTTTTCGGAGTCTCTGACTCATTCGCCCAAGGTGCGTCGAGAGTAAAGGTCACGTCGACCATTTCGAGTCGCCCTACCAACCAACCTCCGGCACCGGCACCACAACAGGTCAAGTCTTCTGCTGATTCAAGACCGACCAACGTTCGCCCGCCCCTCGTCCAGGACATACAGGTCCAAAAATCCCTTGACCAGAAAGAACTCGTAAGGAAAACGGTCTCGTCGAGTGCGACGTCGAATGCCATCATCGCTTCCCGGTCGATCTACTCGACCAACGTGACCTCGTCGATGCAGCGTTCCATCTTCACCAAACTCGGGATCCCCTACCTGTACGGTTCTTCGGGCCCGAACCGCTACGATTGCTCCGGCTTCGTCTGGGCGGTCTTCCAGGAGTCGGGTATCGACTTCGAACGTTCAAGCGCTCGCAACCTCTGGGCTGACTCGACCCCGGTAGAAGGCGACGAACGCTTCCGCTTCGGAACTCTGGTCTTCTTCAACGGCCTGGGCCACATGGGCATCGTCGCCGACGAGAACGGGTTCTACCACGCTTCGTCGAGCAAAGGCATCACGTACTCCACGTTTAAGGGTTACTGGCAGAACCGGATCGTCGGGTTCCGACGGCTGAACAACACACCGGCTGCTCCTGTTGCCCCAATGATCTCCGAAAAGTAATAAGCCCATAAGATGAAAGCCCGGACCCCCACAGGCCCAGGCTTTTTCTCTTGAATCGACTTCCTGCTCTAACCGATAAAGCCGGGACGGCCCGACGCCTCCGAGACTTCAATGACCGCTACGATATGCGTAGCGTCTATGAAGACGGTCTTCCCCGTCTCGTCTTTCACGGTCAGAACACCGTTGGCAAACCCGAGATTTTCGCCCCGAAATACGGCTGAATGCCCACAATTAACGTCGATCTTTTTCCCAGTCAAGCTCCGGATTATTTCTTCCATTATGCCCCTCTTGGCTTTGTTGAAGTAGTTCTCCGGACATTTTAGCGACTCGGCCTTCCCCCTCCAAATGACGAACCGAATTTAAGGCCTCACACCCTTATTTTCGAGCACTTCGGTCATGTTGACCGATTAACCGTTCAATTTGAACTTTTTTGTTGACCGATGTTTTACCCGGTTTTACATTCATTAATGGGCCCATCATTCGCCCGCCTTACCTTTAGAGCCCACGTCTCAAACCCGCAGTAAATCACCATCATTCCACGGAGAATCAGAATGAAG
Organism: Acidobacteriota bacterium; assembly: GCA_023415725.1. GTDB lineage: Bacteria > Acidobacteriota > Blastocatellia > Pyrinomonadales > Pyrinomonadaceae > OLB17. The sequence goes on along the minus strand of JAEZJR010000174.1, from coordinate 149 downwards.
AAGTTTTGGCTACTGTCGTTATTGCTGGCTTTTGGTATCACAACAGCAGCACTCCTCCCGCTTTCCACATCCGGTCAAAAGGTGAAATTCAAGAAACCCCAGAACGGGGTCCCGAACCGGTATATCGTCGTCCTCAACCCGAAGTATAC
>JAEZJR010000141.1 GCA_023415725.1 Acidobacteriota bacterium | reverse complement strand
AAAGCCCTTAAGGAAAAAGGCTTCAAGGTAAGTCACCTAAAATGCTACCATATTCGGCAGTTTTGAGGAAGAAGTTTGTGAAACATTGTTCAACGCGCTTGTTTTCGCTAATCGCTCTGTTCGCTGCACTTACGGGTGTGCTCGGGGCCCAGATGCCAAGCACCACGGCGGCGTCCGCGGGTAAATCCGCAACTTCGGCACCTTTCCTTCCGCTTTCGGAAGTTAAGGAGGGGATGCAGGGTAAGGCACTGACCGTGTTCAGGGGCACCGAGCCTGAGGAATTCAACGTCGAGATCCTCGGCGTGGTGCCGGGCGGTATCGGGCCGAGACAGGACCTGATAGTTGGGAAGATCAGCGGCGGCGGTGCGGACCGCACGGCGGTGTTCGCCGGGATGTCCGGTTCACCGGTTTACGTGAACGGCAAACTCGTCGGGGCGATCTCTTACAGCTTCCCTTTCTCAAAAGAGGCGATCTGCGGCATAACGCCGATCGAGCAGATGATCACGATCTTCGAGGAGAGACAGCCGAGCAGGAGCCTGGCGCGTGAGCCACGAGCGGTCTCTTTCGCAGAGCTTGCCTCGGCGGATGGGATATTCGGCCTGCCGAAGGTCCAGGCGACGAGCGGTGTCCTCTCAGGCATGTCGCAGAACTCCGCGTTGATGGCGGTTGCCGGGCAGACTTTCCAGAGGATCGCGACGCCGGTCACGTTCAACGGGATCTCGCAGGAAACGCTGAACTACTTCGCCCCGCAATTGATGCAGGCGGGACTGCTGCCGGTGGCCGCGGTCGGGGGCACGGCGGCGATCGCTCCGATGAAACAGGCCGATTCGACGACGCTGGTCGGCGGCGATTCCGTTTCTATGCAGTTGACCCGGGGTGACATCAGCCTTGCTGCGGCGGGTACGGTGACGCTCCGCGACGGTGAAAAGATCTACGCGTTCGGTCATCCGTTCCTTAGCCTCGGTTCCTCTGATCTGCCGATGTCGGAATCGCACGTCATAACGGTGATCCCGAACATGAACAATTCGTTCAAGATGTCGGTGCCGGACGCGATGGTGGGGTCGATGACCCAGGATCGCGCGACAGGCGTCTTCGGCAAGCTTGGAAAGGCACCGACGATGATCCCGGTCAAGCTGAACGTGAACACGAGCCGCGGCGGTAAGGAAACCCTTAATTTCGAGGTCGCCCGTGACGAATTCCTCACGCCGCTCCTTCTGAACATAAGTATTTACAACGCCGTGACCGCGCAGGAGCGTTCGCTCGGGGATACCACCATCTCGATCAAGGGGAAGGTGGATGTGAAAGGAAACGAGCCCGTGCTGATCGAGCGGAAATTCGCCGGGCAGCAGGCACAGCAGATGGCCGCGGGCTCGATCGTGGGGCCGGTTAGCGCGTTGATCAGGAGCAGGTTCGACAATACGAGCATTGAAGGGATCACAATAGATATCGATTCGGTCGACGGCACCCAGACGGCGGTGCTCGACCGTTTGGCGATCGATAAAGCGACGGTGCGGCCGGGCGAAACAGTAGAAGTGCAGGCCTTTGCACGGACGGTTTCGGGCAAGGTTTTCATACAGCGGATCCCGTTCACGATCCCCGCGGAAACGCCCGAGGGCAAGTTCACGATCATGGTCGGCGACGGGAACCAGGTGCAGAAGGATTCGCCGATCCAACACTTCGTCCCGAAGACGCTCGGGGAACTCATCTCCACGATCAACAAGCTGAAATCGAGCGACCGGCTTTACCTCGTCGCTTCGCGGCCGAGCACCGGTGTCGTGATCGGGGCGAGCGAGATGCCGAATCTGCCACCGTCCGTAATGGCGACGCTCAACAACGACCGCATCGTCGGGGGCGTGAAACCGGTGGTCAACACCATCGTGCTCGAACAGGCACTGCCGCCGGCGGAGATGATCATCAGCGGGCAGCAGTCGCTGGCGATCGAAGTGGTCAAGTAGTTGAGTTTCACACGAACTTCCAGGGCACGGGGATGGACGTCTCCGTGCCCTTTGCGTCCTTGGCGAGCTTTGCGTGACAAATAGCCGTTCACACGCAAAGCTCGCGAAGGACACAAAGAAAAAACGGTTGAAATCCAATTAGGTTGTGGCAAACTGGAATGTGAATAACCTGAAAACACTACTGCATGCCGCGAGTTTCTCGGCCCAAAAACACACGGGCCAGAAGCGAAAGGGAGAACGCGGCGAACCATACGTAAATCACCCTTTGGAAGTGGCCAACCTGATCGCGAACGTCGGGGGCGTCGACGATTACGACATCCTGGTCGCGGCGATCCTGCACGATACGGTTGAGGACTGCGGCGTGAAGCGGGAAGAGATCGAAGAGCTTTTCGGAGAAACGGTCGCCGGTTACGTGATGGAGGTGACAGACGATAAGTCGCTTCCTAAGGCGGAGCGGAAGCAGCTTCAAGTGGAGCATGCACCGCATCTCTCCCCTGGGGCGAAGGTCGTGAAACTCGCCGACAAGATCAGTAATATCACCGACATCACGAATAGCCCGCCGGCGGACTGGTCGATCGAAAGGCGTCTGGAATATATCGAATGGGGCGTGTCGGTTGTCGCAGGGCTTCGCGGAGCAAACGAGCCGCTCGAAGCGTATTTTGACAAGCTGGTCGAACGGGCGAGGGCAAAGGTCGCCGCGGCCTAGCTCTTCTTCTGAAGCTTGCCCATCGCGCGGAGGTCGAAGCGTATCTGCAAGGGCGTTTTGCCGCGCCACGCCCCAACGTGGATGTGCGGTGCACGGCCGTAACCGTTGTTGCCCACCTTCGCGAACGGCTGCCCGGCTTTGACCGTATCCCCTGCCTTTACCGTCACGTCGGCAACGTGGGCCAGCAACACCATGGTGCCGTCGGCGTGCTTGAAAAGCACGAAGCTCGCGGGAGGCTTGCCTAGTTCCCCAGGCTTGTTGACGATGGGGTTGATGTTGATCTTCTCGACGGTCGCATCAAAGGGAGCGAGAACCGTTTCGCCCCAACCGTACCAATCCTCGTTTGTCATCCCATCGGTCTTGTAAGCACGCACGAAGCCCGACTTGCCCCCTGCGGGCAATCCACCGTAAATGATGCAGTCCGTACCGAGGGCGTCGCCGGGATACGGCAACTGTCCTTCCCAATGCTCACTGCAAGAATAATGTACCTTGAACAATGGGTGGATCATCACTTGCTCGATCGGGGTGTCGGATGCAGTCTTGCCGATCGGTTCGGGCGCTTGGGCGTTTACGAAGATCGCAGCGAGAGCGAGGATGATGCAAATGGTGATCGATCTGTTCATTCCGGTCTTGGTCTCCAACCCTTAACGCGTATCCTTAGCCGGAAATACTATCACGGAGCGGCATCGCCTTCGATCCAGACTTCCCCGCCGGCGTAGACTTCTTTTTTCCAGATCGGGACGGTTCGCTTGAGCTCGCGGATGATCCATTCGCACGCCGAGAAGGCGGCCTTTCGATGGGGTGCGGCGACCGAGATAACGACGCTCGTTTCACCGATCTCTAGCTTGCCGAGTCGATGAACGATACCGACCTGCGAGATCTCGAAATCGGTCTTCGCCCGTTCGATCAACTTGCGCATCTCTTTGACGGCCATCGACTCGTAGGCCTCGTAAACAAGGTACTCGGATTCCCTGACCTCGCCTGTATTTTTGTCCTTCGTGAATTTCCTCGCGTAACCGTCCAGCGTCACTGTGGCCCCGCACTCCTCCGGCACCACGCGCCGTGCGACGGAGGTGATATCGATGGGATCGGTAGTGAGTTCGGCGAAATCCATTTCTAAAATCAGCTTGCTGTTCCGCATCGCGGAGAGGCATGCCTCTCCGTCAAAGGCCCTCAGTCTTTTCGAGGCTTTGCCTCGATTTTAACGGCGCCACTTAATTTTATCGATATCCACCTGCAACGGCTCATCATCGTTGCGCCGTCCATGCCAAACCCTGGCGCTCGACCCCGGCCAATCGTTTGGGTGACTCACAAGTCCAGCCCGCACCGGATTCAGATGTGTGTACTGGATCCTCTGCCAAAGCATTTGCTCATTCCAAAGAAGACGCGTGTCGGGATGGTGCGACCAAAGCGAATATTTCCATTCATTCTTACGCTCCTCGATCTTCAGTTTTTGAAGAGATTCGCTGGGGCCCTTCAGCTTTAATTCATCGATCAGTCGCCTCCCGATAATACCATTGACGAATCGATGGATATCCTTGGACTTCTGTTTGCTGTCAGTCACCAGGTGGATATGGTCGAGCATTATGACGTATGCGAAGATCAGAAATCCTCCGGAACTGCGGGCTTCGTTCAGCGCGTCACAGGCGATCTTGGCGATTCTTAGAGTGCGGAATACCGGGAGCCGGTCTTTGGTTACGGAAGTTAGATAGAAAGCGGGGGAATCTTTTAAGATCTGGAACATAGGGGGCGGAGGCAGAGCCTCCTAAGCGTTTTTGGAATGGGCTCGGAGAGGCAAGCCTCTCCGCAGTGCAGTGCGGCGAAGCCGTTTGTGATCAAAACCGGGAACTACTTTCAAAGCCATATCGAGAGCTAGCCGCCTGAGACTGCGGTGAATATAGCCAACTCGTCGCCTTCGTTAAGGACAGTTTCGGGCGTAACGTATTCTTCGTTCACGGCGATAAGAAGTTTGTGTGTGGAAAGGCGAGGGTGGCGATCCAAAAGGGTGTTCAGGGCATCGCCGACGGTCGGAACATTATTCAATTCGAGAGCCTCTTCGCGCGTTCCGGCTGCCTCGGCGGTGGCGCCGAAGAAAAGTATTTTGACGGACGGAAGATTCGCGGGCTGCACGAAATAATTCTTGCAGAAAATGTCCGGGCTGTATAATTCGGACAAGCGCTTATGAGCACAACGTTTGCGGAACCGATCGCCAAGGAGATCGACCTGCCCGTTCTCGATAGGGACTTCATCGACGAATCCCTCGAACGCGTGACGGGGGCGCAGTTGATCTACGGTAACGACGTGCGTCTTCTCATCGACGCTACCGAAAACTACCCCGCCTGGCTCGAGGCGATCGAATCGGCCGAAAAGCGTATTTTCTTCGAAACCTACATCATCCACGATGACGAGCAGGGCGACATCTTCGCTGACAAACTGATCGAAAAGGCTAAACAGGGCGTCGACGTGAAGCTCGTTTACGACTGGTTCGGGGGTTTAGGAAACACTCCCTGGCGTTATTGGCGCAATTTACGCAACCATGGGATAGAGGTCCGGGCTTACAACCCTCCGAGACTTACGGACCCGCTCGGGATATTCAGTCGCGATCACAGGAAATCGATGGTGGTGGACGGACGGGTGGCGTTCGTTTCAGGGTTGTGCGTCGGGCAGGATTGGGTGGGCCATCCGAAGCAGGGGACACCGCCCTGGCGAGATACCGGTGTGCAATTGACCGGGCCCGCCGTTGCTGACGTTGAAGCAGCGTTTGCGGATGTTTGGGGAACAATAGGGGAGCCGCTCGATAAGAGCAGGCTGGTGAAGCGGTCGGAATTAGCGGAGACAGGGAACTTCCCTGTGCGGATCGTGCAAAGCGTTCCGGGGAAGGCTCACATTTACCGGTTCGATCAACTTCTCTCGGTCGCGGCCCGCGAAACGATGTGGATCTCTGACGCTTATTTCGTCGGTGTGCCGTCGTATCTGCAGAGTCTGAAGGATGCTTCGGAGGACGGAGTGGACGTGCGGATCCTCGTGCCGCAGTCGACAGATCTGGGACTGATCCGCGACACGACGCGTTCGACCTACCGCCCGCTACTCGAGGCGGGCATACGCGTTTTCGAATGGAACGGGCCGATGATGCACGCGAAGACGGCAGTTTTCGATGGCAAGTTCTCGCGGATCGGGTCGACTAACCTGAACGTTGCGAGTTGGTTCGGCAACTACGAACTGGACATCGTGGTCGAGGACGAAGGGTTCGGGCAGCTGATGCAGGAGATGTTCCTGCGCGATATGGAGGGATCGACGGAGATCATCCTTTCCGAGACCTATACAAGGAAGCCAAAGAAAAAGAGAAGATTCCGAAGAAAAGGCAGCGGAAGCATGCATAGGACGACGGCGGGTGCGTTGAACGCCGCGACGTCGATCGGCTCCGCGCTCACGAAAAAGACCGTGCTCGGCCCCGCCGAGGCCCGTATCCTCGTAATTGCGGGCTCCATAATGCTCGGCCTTGCGTTGCTTTTGATAAAGTGGCCGCGAGGAGCATCCATCCCGTTAGTCGTTCTGCTGTTAATGCTGGCGATCCCGACGTTCATCAGAGCCATCCAAATCTACCGGAAGCACGGATGACGACGATAAAGATCGCCACGTACAACATTCACAAATGCGTCGGTATGGACCGGCGTTATTCGCCCGAGCGAATCGTCGATGTGATCCGCGAGCTGGACGCGGACGTAGTCGCCCTGCAGGAAGTCCTTGCTCATTCCAAATCGCATCCCCGTGACCATCAGGCGGAGTTCATCGCGAAGGAGTTGGGGATGGATTTCCGAATGGGCGAGAACCGCAAGATCAACGGGGCCGAGTACGGCAACGTCACGCTTAGCCGCTTCCCTATCTCGAGCCACTGCAACCACGATATAACCGTTTCGAAATACGAGCCGCGCGGGTGCCTGCATTCGGAGATCTCGGTAAACGGGGGCGACCGGCTTCACTTCATCAACGTGCACATGGGCACGTCATACTTCGAACGTCGCAAGCAGGTGCACAAACTGCTCGCCGAGCACGTAATCGATCATCCGGAACTGGTCGGTAGAAGAATAGTCGCGGGGGATTTCAACGAATGGATAAACGGCGTAACGACACGCCTCTTCAGATCGAATTTCAAGTGCATCGATCCTAAACTTCACCTCGGACAGGCTCGCACCTTTCCGGGGATCCTGCCCATCCTGCATCTCGACCACGTCTATTTCGACGATGCCTTCAGGCTGAGAAGTGCAAAACTGCACAGGAGCAGGAAGGCTCTGGTCGCTTCGGACCATTTGCCGATCGTGGCGGAGTTTGAGGTTTAGCTAATTTAGAGATTCCGATTTCGTTGTGGTCTCGATGACTCAAGGTATTCTTTTAACGTTCAAGTTCAGGAGAATGCTTTTCAGTCATCCAGCGTCGTTCTCGCATTGTCGGTTCCCCCAGAACTTTCGAGGGTTACCGCACATAAAGCACGAGCACGGGACCCTTGAATTGGATAAAAGTCCGACCTGTCTCGGGCTGTTCCGATGCATCCCTAAATAGTAATCCGCAACTTTACGTTTGATACGTTCTTTATGATGCCGCCTCTCTGCTCGAGATCTCATAAATCAGAATTATTTTATAGCTCCCTGTATCGGACTCGAAGCTGAAGCGTACAAGCGTTTCGGCATCCGGCCGGCCAGGTAGCCGAGGCGACCGGCTTGGACGGCGAGTTTCATGGCGGTTGCCATTTGCGCGGCGTCGCCGGCTTCGGCTATGGCGGTGTTCATCAGGATCGCGTCGGCGCCGAGTTCCATGGCGACGGCGGCATCAGAGGGGACGCCTACTCCCGCGTCGACGATGATCGTGGCGTCGGGGAGTTGCTCGCGCATGATGCGGAGGTTCGAAGGGTTCTGTACGCCCATCCCGGAACCGATCGGGGCAGCAAGCGGCATCACGGCGGGGCAACCCGCGTCCAGCAGCTTTTTCGCCATGATCAGGTCGTCGGTGAAATAAGGCAGGACGATGAAGCCTTCCTTCACGAGCACTTTTGCGGCTTCGAGCGTCTGTTCGTTGTCTGGAAGCAGCGTGATCTGGTCGCCGATCACCTCGAGCTTGATCCATTCGGTGTCGAGAGCTTCCCTTGCGAGACGCGCGGTGCGGATAGCGTGGTCGGCGTCGTAGCAGCCGGCCGTGTTCGGCAGGATCTGCATCTTCGGGTCGAGATGGTCAAGGAACGATTCGGTCTTGCGG
>JAEZJR010000139.1 GCA_023415725.1 Acidobacteriota bacterium | reverse complement strand
CATGCTCAACGACGCCCTCTTCGCCCACGTCCAGAAAGGCCTCGTCGAACCCCGCGACGCCTACATCAAGGCCGTCGACAAAGCCGGCTTCGAAACGATGCTCACACGCGGTGGGTTCAAGCTTTAGACTTAGCTTGATAATGTTCCGCCCGCGTTCCTCTTTTTCTTCTTATTCTTCTTATTCTTCTTGTTCTGTGGTTATGAACTTTAACCACGGAATAAGAAGAATAAGAAGAAAAGATCTGAACCACGGAACGCACGAACAGCACGGAAGAAGAGAAGAAGAGAAAAAGAAAAAACCCCGGCCTCTAGCGCCGGGGTTTTGTTCTATCGGGTCGATAAACTGAGGTGGACAGACTGGAAAGTCTGTCCTACTTGTTTACTGCACGTCGTACGGCTTGATCTGGGCGTCGACCTTTGAGAGGTCACCTACAACGACGATGGTCATCTTGTCGTCGGTGAGGTATTTGTTGGCCATCGCCTTGACGTCATCGGCGGTGACCGCAAGGACGTTCTTGACGTAGTTGTCGATCGAGCTCTTATCGAGTTCGTTATAGTGCATCGATTCGAGCTGCCCGATCACGCCGAAGCGGGTCGAGTTTTGCAGCACGTAGAGCCCGGCCATGTAGTTCTTGATCCCCTGCAGTTCCGCCGCCGAAACCGGTTCGGCGCGTAGGCGGTTGATCTCGTAGAGGATCTCCTTGATGGAGTTGCCGGTGTGTTCTGTGGTCACGTCAGCGCTCTCTATCCAGTAGCCGGTCTTGAATCGGTTCCAGACGAAGCTGCCGGGCGAGTAGGTGTAACCCTTGTTCTCGCGGATGTTCGACGTGATCCGTGAACCGAACGAGCCGCCGAGGATCGAATCCATCACGACGAACTTCACGAAGTCCGGATCCGTCTGCGCCGGTGCCGGCATCCCGAGATAGATCGTCGATTGCGGCGCTCCCGGACGGTCGATGCTCGTCAATGAACGTTTGGCGTTGATCTTCGGGATGTTCCGCGATGAGGGCGTGCCCTTCGGGTAAGACGCGAACGCCTTGTTGATCGCCGCCTTCAGGGCCGCCGTGTCGAACTGCCCGACGACGTACAAATGAGTCCTTGCCGCACCGTAATTCTTCGCGTAGAAGTTACGGATATCGTCGAGGGTGTAGGATGTAACTTCCTCGTCCGTCGGGTTGAGCTGGGCGTAGGGGTGGCCGGAGAAAACGATCGACCGGAATTTCTCCCACGCCTGGTTCCCCGCCTGTGTGCGGGCGACGGCCAACTGGCGAAGCTTGCTCGCCTTCAGGCGATCAAGATCAGCCTGCTGGAAGTTCGGGTTCAGCATAACGTCGGCGAGAAGCTCTAGGAACTTCACGTCGAATTCGCTCAGCACTTCCCCGCTGATGTTCGTGCTGTCCGTTCCGACCCCGACGTTCAAACTGCCGCCCATCTTCGCGGCATCAAGCGCGATCTGCTCGGCGGTGCGGGTCTTCGTCCCTTCCTTCAGCATCAAACCGGTCGTTTCCGAAACGGCCTTCTTGCCCGCGGCATCGTCCTTCGTTCCGGAGTAGACCACGGCCTGGAACGCGACCTTCGGTACCGATCCGTACTGCACCAGCGTCACCTTCATCCCGTTCGGGAGCGTGAAGTCATCGGTCGCCGGAAAGACGAACGGCTTCGGCTGCCCGCCCGCAGGCGGCGTTTCCTTGGGCTGCTGTGCGTGGATCGAAACTAAGACAAAAGCTAAAAGGAAAAAGGCAAAACTTGCTCGCCCGAAAATTCCAGGCCCCCCATCTAACGATCGCGACTTTTTTCCTTTTGCCTTTCTACTTTCTACTTTCTTTCGATTTTCCATTTTCCGTTTTACATTTTTCACTGCTGTACACCTCCCGCGGCGGTGTTTTTATCCACGTTGACGATCACGACCGTGCGGTTCGTCTTGCGGAGGTACTCCTGGGCCGTTTTCTGGATAAGGGCGGGCGTCACCTTGCGGAAGTTCGCCTCGATCTCGTTGATCGCCTGCGGGCGGTCGTCGAACAGCGCGAAGCACGCGAGCAGGTCCGCGCGGCCCACGCCGCCGAACTGCTGCATCGTGTCGTAAAGCCCGGAACGGAGCTTTACGATCGCCCTGTCGATCGTCGCCTGATCGACCGGCTTCGACTGAAGCTGATCGATGACCGTATCGGCCGAGGCTAGGATCTCCTGCGGCGTGAACTTCTCGTCGTGGATCAGGTCCACGGTGAACAGCATCGGGCCGTTGTAGTTGAACATGTTCCCGAGATAGGCGTTGATGCCCCCGTTGATCCCGCTCGCGTAGGATTTCTTCTTCACGAGTTCCTGATACATCAGGCTGTCCTCGCCCTGCACGGCGATCTGGTCGATCAAGCCCATCGCGTAATACTCGGGCGTGCCGCGCCTCGGCATCTGGTAGCCGAAACCGACCGCGGGCTTCTTGGCGAGTTTGTCGGTGCGGGTGACGGTCTTCTCTTCGGTCTGTTTCGGCTCGGTCAGGTCGGGGATCGCATCGGCGTTCTGGGCCGGGATCTTCGCGAAGTACTTGTCGACCCATGTTTTCGCCTGTGCCTCGTCGAAATCGCCGGTCACGACCAGCACGGCATTCTTTGGTGAGTAGTATTTGTCGAAGAATGCCTTTGCATCTCCCAGCGTCGCGGCCTCGATGTCCTTCAGATCGCCGTAGAAGTTGTGCGAGTTGTACCAGTTGGTGAACGCCGCCATCGGCAGGTCGATCCACGGGAAGGTGCCGTAAGGCTGGTTCAGCACGTTCACCTTCACCTCGTTCCCCACGACGCCCTGCTGGTTCTTCAGGTTCTCGTCCGTGATGTCGAGCCCGCGCATGCGGTCCGCCTCGGCCCAGAGCAGCGTTTCGAGCTTGTGGGCGGGGACCACGGCGAAATAGTTGGTGAAATCGAACCGCGTGGAGCCGTTCAGCACGCCGCCGTTGCTCTCCACCAGGCGGATGTACTCCATCTTGCCCATGTTCTTCGACCCCTGGAACATCAGGTGCTCGAAAAGGTGAGCGAAGCCGGTGCGGTCCTTCGGCTCGATCCGGAAGCCGATGTTGTAATAAACGGCGACCGTCGTCAGCGGAGCGCTCCGCTCCGGCGAAAGCACGACCTTCAGGCCGTTCGGCAGTTTGTAATAGGTGACGGGCACGTCGATCCCCGTCTTCTTGCCCGGTTGGGCAGCCAGCGGGACCGCAAAAGCGGCGGCGACCAAAAGCATCGCCAGCGGACGGATAAGCTTAATTTTCATGCATTCCTCGCAAGGGTGAATAAGATAGCCGAAAATATCTTATTCGATAAACCCGCAAGGAATGTTTCAAATGTTTCGGGCTGTCGCATCGCAGTGATGAGCCGACCGCCTATGGTCCACGATCCTCCCGGGGGAATACGAAAGTTCGAGGTATTCTACCGTGGATGCGAAAATCGGGAAATTACACGGCTGATCTGCTTTCGCCGAATTCATACAATGGCGATTTTGAACTATGAAAGAAGTAAAACTTCATCTTGATTTTAACGGTGGGAGTGAACCATCTGAAATTAAAGCGTGCTTCGATAACTATTCCGCTTACCTAAACGCGTCAGCGGAACGATTTCCGCCTAGCGCATTGGCTTACGCTCAGGCACATTGGCATTACGACACGACGGATCCACGTTGCCCTCACGATTCTTGGCTTCAGAGTTTCCAACTTCTAGAAGAGTTTCGGTCGATGGAGATGGAGAATAACTCGATCGAATTGACCTTATTGGGGGCTTATCACGATGGAAACATCAAGATAAAGTACAAGAACGTCCAGATGTACTCGCTTGTAAAGGATCGTCAGCTCGAAGACACTATGCCGGGGAGCGATCCAATGAAGGGACATGGTGACTGGCTTATTGACGAACTTTCATTATCCGACAAAGGCATGGTCGTTCACACGGTCCACTGGGCAGCGGGCGCTCGCTGGCAGATTTGGTGTGATGATTTAGAGTACGAGTGGAAACCTTTTGCGGAAGTACTAGATTCGGAATAAGGAAAGCAGTGTCGGGTCTGCGATTAGGGTAAAGATCCTGGCTGACGATTCATTTGTTCATCTATTAATTTTCTTCTCTGCGACGACCCTCCGAGTGAGGTCAGGGATGATTATCCCATCAGAGCCGATCGGGTGATGGTTCTGTGGTGATTTCAACCGAGCGCCGTTGTCGCTGTCGGGCCGCCGTTGTGGCGTTGGGCGCCGTTGTCGCCGTCGCGAAACGGGCCAGTCTCACCTTGGCCTAGCGCGTCTCATTCGCGTCTCAATTGTCACTCTCGCGCGTCCCAATTGTTTGTCTCGCGCGTCTCAACTCGTCTCACTTTCGAGCGAGTAGGACAGACTTTCCAGTCTGTCCTCCCAGGCTATTTTTGTTTGAATCGGTCGAGCGAATTCGCCAGTGATGATGGGCGGCGAAACAGGCTGCCGCCGGTCGAGACGGTGACATTGTTCGCCGAGAGGGTGGAGCCGATCGCCCGCTGGAATTCGGAGATCGCCCGGTTGAGGTCCGTCTGGGCCTGCAATTCGCGGCCGCGTGCGGCTACGAGCTCGGTCAGACGCTGCTGCACGAGGTAAAAGGTCGTCGTACCGGCCTGGAACTGCCTCTGCTCGCTCGCGGCGAGCTGCTCGGCAGAGGAACGGGCGGCAGCAGCAGATTGAAGCCTCGCTTCCGCAGAGCGAAGTGCCTGCAATGCGTTGCGGACCTCCGCCTCGATCACCTGCTCGGCCTGCGCACGCTGATTCCCGAGGCGTGTTCCTTCGGCGAGCACTCGGCCGAGATTTGCCTTCGCAACGTTGTTCCCCCACGGCAGCGAGATCTGCACGCCGACTCGGTATGTCGGATAGTCCAGCTGGGCAAGATTACCGAGCGAGGTAAGATACCCGCCAACCAGATTGGGCGGAACGCGGCTCACACCGGTCACCGGGTCGATCGCCCGGGCCGTTTCCGCACCGGCGAGGCCCTGGGCCGTGTAGCTGCCCACGAGGTCGATCTGAGGCTTCGTTTGGTTGCGGTAATACCGCTCGTCGATCTTGTTCACCTCGGCGCTGGCTTCGAACTGCGTGATCTCGGGCCGCCCTTTTAACGCTTCAGCGATCGCGACCTCGAGACCGATCTTCGGCGGATCGAGATTGACCGGCGAAACCGGCGTGATCGCACGCGACCATTCCGCCGCCGTGCGTTCGGCCAGCATCAGCGTCTTGAGAGTGTTCTCCGAACGCGTAACGGTCTCCTGAGCCGCGTAAACGTTCTGTTCAAAAGTGGTTATCTGCGCGTTCGCCGCAACAAGGTCGATCGGCGGAAGTACGCCCTTCTCCACCTGACGCTGAGTGCTCTCGAGCTGCGAGCGTGCCTGTTTCACCGCGTCGATCTGCACCTGCAAGTTGCGCAGGGAAAAGGCCAGGTTCCAATACGCCTGCTCCACCTGCGCTATCACCTCGATCGCTTGCTGGCGAAACTGCGCGTCGCTCAACGCGAGATTCTTCTTCGCGATCTCGATCAAACGACGGTTATTGTCGAACCGGAAATTACGCAAAAGCGGCTGCGTGTACGTCGCGGTCAAAAGTGATGGAAACTGGGGGTTCAAGGTCGCATTCGTGTTCGAGGTTGAGGTCCGAGAAGAATCGAACCGCAAGGCGTACGAACCGCCCGCCCAAGGCGACCAGCCGCTCACGCCCGCTGAATTGAAAAACCTCTGCTGCGTGACGGAACCGTTCACCGCACCGCCGATCACCGAGGCCGTCGGCGTGGATGCACTTTCGTAATAGCTTTCCCCCTCGATCAGCGGGTCGTAGATCCCGCGTGCCCCGCGCAGGTTGAACTCCGCGATCTGCACGTTATTCCGCGACGCGTCGATGTTGTTGTTGTTCCGCAGGGCCATCTCGATCGCTTCCTCAAGCGAGAGTGAGAGTTGGTTTACCGTATCGACCCCCACACGTTCCGCCGATGGCAGCGGCCGAACCGGCGCACGAAAATCCGGCGCCACCGGCGGCGGCTCGTCAGGCAGCGGAGCCGCAGGGACCGGAGCAAAAGGGGTCGGGGACACCACCGGCACATCGACTGGTGGTGTAGGGCTAGGAGCGATGACCGGTGTCGACCTGGGTGTCGGGAACGGGTTCGGCGTCGGGTCCTGCCCGAACGCCGCCCCCGCGGCCGCGACAAACAACAATATCGGAAGAAAAACTCTCTTCATCACATTTCTCAGACGGGAGATAAAAACTAGACGTTCTCCGTCTGTTCTTCGTCGCGAACGTTCACCTGTTCACGTTTGCGTGACTTGAATATCCCCGCGATCCCCTCGCGGATCGGCGCCGTCACCGCGGAAACGCGGCCGGAGATCGTCCGGAAAACCGTCGATTCCGCTGCGTCGTCAAACAGCGAGTAGAACACCGGCACCGCCAGCAGCGTCAGCAGCAAACACATCGACTGCCCGCCGACCACCAGGATCCCGATAGAGCGGTTCGTCGCCGCACCGGCACCTGTGCCGAGCGTCAGCGGGATCATCCCGGCGACAAGAGCCATGGTGGTCATCAGGATCGGCCGGAGACGGTCGCGGTTCGCCTGGATGATCGCGTCGTACCGCGCCATGCCCTTTCCGCGTAGGTTGTTCGTGTGGTCGATCTGCAAAATTGCGTTCTTCTTCACGATCCCGAACAGCAGCAGGATCCCGAGTGCCGAGAAGATGTTCAGGGTCTGCCCCGCGAGTGCGGTCGACAGCAGCGCGAACGGTACCGAAAGCGGCAGCGACAGCAGGATCGTCACCGGGTGGATGAACGATTCGAACTGCGCGGCGAGGATCAGGTACATGAACACGAAAGAAAGCAGGAACGCGTACATGAACGATTCGTACGCCTTCTGCAACTCCTTAGACTGCCCGGTCACGCCGACTAGATACTCGGGGCCCATGTTCAGTTCCGCTGCCCATGCCTGGAGCCTCGCAATTGCGTCAGATTCCGAGGCGTTCGGCGGCAGACCGGCCGACACCGTCACCTGGCGGAGGCGGTTGAGGCGCTGGATGGTCGAAGGGCTCGTGCCCTCGTCCAGCCTCACCACGCGGTCGAGCCCGACCGTTCCGCCGTTCGACGAAGCCACCGTGAACCACGGCAGATAACTTCGGTCGCGGCGGAAGCGTTCCTCCGCCCGCACGATAACGTCGTACTGCTCCGAATTTTCGCTAAACGTCGAAACTATCTGCCCCGCCGACAATATATTGAGCGCCTGAGCCACGTCACCGGCCCTCACGCCCAGGTCGGCCGCCCTCGTGCGGTCGATCGTCACACGGATCTCAGGCGAGCCCACCTCGATGGAGGTATCCGGGTCGCGGTAGATCGGGTCGGTTTTCATCTTCTCGACCAGAGCGTTGGCGTATTCCGTCAACTTCTCCATGTCAGGCCCGGCGATGTACATACCCACGCCCGAACCGCCTCGGCCGAGGCCGATACTACCCGCGATAGACGATGAGGCCGAAACGGAAACCTGGTAATCCTTGTTGGAATATTTACGAACGATGCCGCGGGTCTGATTGATCAGATCCGCCTGCGATTTACTGCGTTCACTCACAGGAACGAGCGATACGTTGATAAACCCGGTGTTAGATCCCGATCCGCGGCCGAAACCGGCAAGGATCATAGTGTTCTTCACGCCCGGCACCTGTGCCCGGATGTCGCGTCCGATGCGATCGAGTATCGACTGCGTCGCCGAGAGCGACGTCCCCTGTGGCCCGCGAAGGTTGACTTGGAACAGCGATTCGTCCTCGTCCGGCAGGAACGCCATACCGACGTATTTGTAAAGCGGATAGATCGACGCGACCGTGATCACGCATATCAGTACGACGGCCCAGCGGAACCGAAGAGAGAGCTTCAGCAGCCAGGTGTAAGTGCCATCGATCTTGCGGTAGAACCACCCGTCCTTACTGTCGTGACCAGTCGGAGTACCGACCTCTTCCGCCATCGTGACCTCGCCTGTGGGATGCACCTCCGGCCCCACCTCGTTCCCTTGGGCATCGTGGTCGTTGCGTTTGATCCATCGTGCCGCGAGCATCGGGGTGAGCGTGAATGACACTATCAGCGACACCGCGATAGCCGCAGCGGCAGTTAAGCCGAACGACGACATGAACCGACCTACAATACCGGTCATGAAGCCGACCGGAACGAACACCGCGAGCAGCGAAAGGGTAGTAGCCAAGACGGCGAGCCCGATCTCCTTCGTGCCCTCGATCGCCGCCTGGAACGGGTCCATGCCTTTTTCCTCGACGAAGCGGTAGATGTTCTCCAGCACCACGATCGCGTCGTCGATCACGATGCCCACCATCAGCGTGAGGGCGAGCATCGTCATCTGGTTAAGCGAATATCCCAGCGCGGCGATTGCGGCGAAAGCGGCGACGATCGAGACCGGGATCGCGAGAGCAGAAATGATCGTCGAACGGAAGTTCCACAGGAATAGGAACACGATGATCGCTGCAAAGAGCCCGCCAAGCACGAGGTGCTCCTCGATCGCGTGCAGCGAGTTTTCGATGAACTCACTCTGGTCGCGCGTCAGCGCTACGTTGAAGTCATCCGGGAGCGTGGGAATGATGTTCGCCATGCGCCCCTTCACGTTCTGGATAACGGCGATCGTGTTCGCACCCGATTGCTTTCGGATCCCGACGCTGACCGAAGTCACTCCGTCGAGCGAAGCCGCGGTGGTCGGTTCGCCGCCGGTCTTCTCCACGCGGCCGACGTCCTTTATCTTGATCGGGAAGCCGTTCCGCGTCGTGATGACGATATCGTTGAACTGCTCCACCTCGGTGAGCTTGCTCATCGTCCGCAGTCCGAGAGTGCGCTGCCCCTCGATGAGGTTACCGCCGGGCATTTCCTGGTTCTGCGAGCGGACGGCGTTCGTCACGTCCGTGACGGAGATGTTGAAAGCTCTCAGCCTCGTCGGGTCGATGTTCACGCGCACCTGCGGCGTGCGGCTGCCCCACATGAACGCCTCACCCACGCCGTCCGCCGATTCGACCCGCTCCAGTATCAGGTTCTCCACCATCTCGGAGAGTTCCATCACATCGCGCGGGGCGCTGATCGTGTACATCAGGATCGGCTGCGAATCCGGGTCGCTCTTCTGAGCGGTCGGCGGGTCGGCCTGTTCAGGCAAGCGGTTGACGACGGTGCTGAGCTTCTGCTGGACCTCCTGGAACGCCTGATCCGGGTCTTTCTCGAGGTTGAACGTTAGCGTCACGTTCGAGCTTCCGCGGGAGGATGACGAACGCATCTCCTCGACGCCGGGGACCGTATTGAGGGCCCCTTCGATCACGTCCGTGATCTCCGACTCGATCTCCTCCGGCGACGCCCCCGGGTTGCTGGTGCGCACGGATATGGTCGGCAAGTCGATCTTCGGGAACCGGTCGACCCCGAGCGTGAAAAAGCTGAACCCGCCGACAACCGTCAGGAACAGAACGATTACGGTCGCGAATACGGGACGATGAACGCAGATCTCAGCTAACCACTGCATACAAACTACTCCTGACTAAACGGCTACATTAGCCCCCTCGTACAATTGATCCAGATTACTCGTTGCTACCGTTTCATCGGCATTGAGGCCCGAAAGGATCTGGTAGCTGTCCCCTTCTTCAGTGCCGAGTTGGACGACGCGGAGTTTGGCCGTGCCGTTATCTATCACGAACGCACGATAAGAACCGGTCGCCTGGTGAAAATAGACGGCCGATTTAGGCACGAAGACACCGGTGCTCCCGCCTTCCCTGTTGATCCGGGCCGTGGCGAACATTCCGGCGCGAAGCGAGTTGTCGCCGTTCTCGATCCTCGCCTCGACGATCGCCGAACGCGAATTCGGATCAACCGACGGGTTGATCGCACTCACTGTACCGGCAAAACGACGCTGTGGGTAGGCATCCACCTGTATCGAAACCCCACGACCGACGCCGACCGCCGGAACATCCGATTCCGCGACCTGCATTTGGATCTTGATCGGATTTGAACGAATGATCGTCGCGATCGTATCGGCGGAGGAAACGAACTCCCCGACCGCTACGTCCCTTGCAGTAACAAATCCGGAGAAGGGGGCTCGGACCGTGGCGTCCGCCACTTCTTGCCGAGCGATCGCTACTTGCGTGCGGGCGGCCTCGACACCGGCTTCAGCTGACGCGATGGCCTGGTTGTTCTGGCGGGCGGCGTTGACCTGAGCTTCCAACTGCTCACGGGCGGCATTGACGCGTGCACGGGCAGTGTCGCGGGCGGTCCGATACTGCTCGTAAGTGATCATCGCAGCGTCGCCGGTTTCGACTAGGTCACGGTAGCGTTTCTCGTTCGCTTCCGCCTGTCGAAGTTCCGCCTGAGCCTGCTGGTAATTCGCGTTGGCGGCCTGCACTTCCGGAATACGCGATGCGTTGAATGTTCCGTTCGGCCCGAGCCCGAGGCGTGCCTCCGCCTGTCGAACGGCAGCGACCGCCTGCTTCACGCCCGCTTCGGCGGCCGCGAGACGTCGGCGTGCGTCCGAATCGTCGATCTTCGCGATGACCGCACCCTGACCGACGAAATCGCCCACATCGATACTGACGTTCACGACCTTTCCTGCCACTTTTGGGGCAATGTTGGAGGTTTCGTCCGCGACGAGAGAGCCGGTGGTCTGAATAACAGCCGGAACATTACGCGATTCGGTCTTGGCCACGGTGACGGCGATCGGGGCCTCCTCCGGTTCCGCGTTACCTCCCGGCCCGCCGGGGCCGCGCTGTCCGCCCTGAGAATTACCCGAACCGCAGGCACCGGCCATAAGACCCCCCGCGATGATTGTGAAAATTAGAAAAGCCGGCAACTTGCCTGGCCGAAGGGATGAACGCATAAAAGCTACAATTAGATAAAGATTCTATCTCACGCGTCCGAATGGATTAATCAGGATTGTGTAAAGTTTTGTAAATGGTATATTTATAACATTTACGAACCATTTCAGTTTTACGAACGCGGGCACATTTGAGTTTCGATGCCGCCCGCAGGAAGATAGATACCGCAATATGTTTGAAGAGATATCCGCTACCGAACTGAAACAGAAAATGGACGCCGGAGAGGACGTGCAGCTGGTGGACGTCCGCAACCCGGACGAGCACGCATTCGCGAAGATCCCCGGTGCTAAACTCATACCGCTAGGGGAGATAGTGTCCCGCATGAAAGAACTTGATCCTGATCGCGAGCTCATACTCCAATGCAAAATGGGCGGCCGCAGTGCTAAAGCATTGGAAATGCTCAAAGCAGTCGGCTACACGGGCCCGATGAAGAACCTCCGCGGCGGCATCACCGCATGGTCGAACGAAGTCGACCCGAAAGTGCCTAAATATTGACCTCGATCTGAGACCAAATTGAGACCAAGTTGAGACCTTCTGGGACCAAAAGTGGGACGCGCGTCTCACTTTTTTTCGCTATGGGACGGAACTGTTTCGCGACAGCGTCAACGGCGGCCGATACCGCGACGGCGACAATAATATCCGCAGCTAGATCGCCCGCTATGACAATAATTACCCCTATCGCCGATTCGAAAGCGACCATCGCGACCCACTCGATCGGCAGATTAATTCCAACCCTACTTTCCCGAATAGCGTCGTATTCTTCGGTGAACGGTTCGCAACGGCTTCACCCCGTGCGGGCCGCAATGATCCAAACTACTTGACGCTGGCCTCACCCGATTGAAGGTCAAGCAATTTGGAGGAATGATGAAGAATCTGATGCGCTCGACGCTGGCATTTGCGTCGCTTTTGTTCGCCCTCGCAGGGATCTCCAACGCACAAGTCTCGAAGACCTCGGAGGCCTTCCCGAACGTTAAGATCAAGAATTTCGGTCAGATGGACGAGAATTATTACCGCGGCGGGCAACCGAAACAAGATCAGTACGGGGAGCTGAAGGATCTCGGGATCACCACGATAATCGACCTCCGGAACGACCCGGAAGCTTACGAAAAGACCACTGCCGAATCGCTCGGAATGAAATACATCAACATACCGATGGACGACGCTGAATATCCGAGCGACGCGACGATCAACCAGTTCCTCAAGGAGATCAATGACCCGGCCAACGGCAAGATGTACGTCCACTGCAAGGGCGGCAAGCACCGTGCGGGCGTGACCGGAGCCGTCTACAGAATGACGAAATACGGCTGGAATTACGACCAAGCGTTCGCGGAAATGGAGCGGTTCAAATTCGACACGAGTTGGGGCCGGAAGGTGATGAAGACCTTCGTTCAGGATTACGCCGTGAAGATGGAAAAGGCAAAGGCTGACAGCACGGCGGCGGCAGCTTCCGTAAAGTAAACACATTTACGCTGAAAGAAAAAGGAGCGGTGGATATCCACCGCTCCTTTCGTTTGGCTCCCCGTCAATTCAATTTGAAGCTTCCGTGGTTTGCCCCTTAGTAGCCTGGTCGAGCTGGGCGATGCGGTCCTTAACCGCCGCCGTCAGCAGAGCGACGTCCTCGGCGGAATAATTTGCCGCACGGAAGGCGTCAGCGATCTGATTATCGCTGAGCTGCAGCAATTGGTCCGCAAGCCATCGAGCGTTCTCGACCTTGATCCCTTTCAGGTAATCTTCGCCCATCCCGCGATAGTCCAGAACGAGCACACCGTTGTCGACCGATTTTATGAACCCTGCCTCGGCAAAATGCTCCGGTTTGTTCACGCTGCGGCCAGTGCGGCTCTTGCTCTTATCAGCTAATTTCCCGAACGACGAACCGAGGTCACTGACCACCATGTAAGTCTTTCCGTTCTCCGTGATCAGAATATTGTTTTCGTCCTTCAGGTCCCAGTTGTTGATGAAAGCCATCATCAGTCGGAGCCCGTCGAATTCTTTAGTGCCCGCGTACGGATTATTCGTCCAACTCCATCGATCACCGCGCTTTCTGGATTCGTCCCTCGCCTCGAATCGCGCATTGCGGTAGTTTCCCACCTTCGGGATGCTTAGGCTCTTGACGATCTGATCGACCTCTGTTTTGTAGCCGATCGCCCAGAGCAGACGCGTCGCCGCCACCTCCGCCTGCGATTCGTCAGCTACCTTCGCGACCCATTCGCGGCCGTTCGCATCCTTAAGGCGGAATTTCAGATTGTTGCCGCCCGGTTGCCGGCCGACGAATTCCATCTTATCGAGAGCCGGTACGATCCCCTCGCTCGTCGGTCCGCGGAAAAGATCACGTGATTTAATATCTACCGGTTCCCAAATGACCACGTTGCTCGGCACGGTCGCGACCTTTTCTTGAGCGGCCGCGATCCCTGCCAATAGTGAAATTGCAAAAAGAAGCGCAAATATACCTGCCTTAAACATACGTCCCTCTCCTTGTTCTAATAAGTTCGATCGCTCGATAAACTGCACGAAAATCGATCACTGACTCACGAATTGGCAAATCGTGTGCCCCAAAATTAAAAAAGCGTGCCCATTTTTTTTCAAGGCACGCTAAATTAAATTGTTGGGATGGCTTAGTTTGCGATGAAATCCACACCTTCGACGCTCTGCGTCAACGAAAAGGTTTGGTTATTGTTAGCAAATCTGTGTTGCTTGTGAACTACCGTCACCATATAGAGGCTGTCTGCTTCAAGACCGTCGAACCGGTAATACCCGAAGGTATTCGTAACCGCCGATTTGCTTTCACCGGTAGCCACGTTTATGAGACTGATCACCGCTTTCATCACGGGACGGCCTGCCCTCGTCATCGCACGCCCAGTAACGGAAACCGGCGCCGCGCTCGGCCCGGTGAACGGCTCGAAGCAGAATGAGATGTGGCTGATCGCCTGGGTGCCGCTCGCAGTAGTGAATGGCCCAACACCCTTCGATGCGAGTGTCGGGTACGTGTAAACGTTCGTGCCCCGGTTGCCGCCTTTCACGATCACCGCCGAAACCAGCCGGTTAACTGCCGAAGAATTGCTCCAGAGCAATTCCCAGGAATTCATCGTACTGCTCGCCCCGAGGTCGATATTCAGGAACAGATTCGGGTTTGCGGACATACCGCCTCCGATCTGAACGCCGCCGCCATTAACGAATGCGAACGTCCCCTCCTGCGGCGGGTCGAACTTCAGCTCCCAGTTTTCCGTCATGTGTGCGAATGCCGGGTCCGTTGAGGCGTTCAACTGCCCGCAGGTCACATTGCCCGCACCGGGAATCACGACAGGGGAGAGATCCGCTGGCCCCTGATCCGTAAACGTAGCGGTCTCACCGGAATTTTTGACAGTCGCCTCAAAAACCTCAGGCTCGGCGGGAATTGGGGAAATTGCTTTTTTCTTTTGAGCCGCGGTCGGCAAGGCGATGATCGAAAACAACGAAATGACCATCGCAAAACGGGCGATCGGTCCAGATGTCAGAACTTTAGATTTCATATTCATGGGCATTCGGTTCCTATGATCAATGGACAGCTGGGGTTGCGGACCGAAAGGCAGACCTCCCCCTTTCCGGAAATTGGAGCTCACACTCTTAATTTTCCAGAACAATTTCGGCCGGGCCGTTACCGTTCGGTATTAAAATTTAATTTGTAATATACGCGCAATCGGGCGATATTCCAAAAACGCTTAAAAAAAATAAATTCACCAATAAAATCAAAATGCCCGGCCGTTGAAGACCGAGCATCGAAACGAAACCTAAGAGCTTTAATAATTACCGCCCGGCGAGACGATTGTCTTCAACCAGGCTTTCCAGCTCGTTTATCCTGCGTTTGACCGCTTTCACGTACATGTCGGCCTCGGCGGGCGAGTAGTTCCCCGCTCGGAAGGCGTCGTTGAGTTGGCGTTCGTCGAGCGACTTCAGGCGCCCGAGCAGCCATGCAGCATCGGCGATGGTGATGTCTTTATAAATTCCGCGGTTCTTTCCTTTAACTGCCCATTTGATCCGCCCGTCCTTTTCGACGCCTTTGACGAAACTCGCCTTGCTCCACGATTTCGGATCGCCCGTGCGGCGGCCGAGTCGGTAAAAGATCGGCAGGTTGTTGTTCCCGTATTTCCCGAACGTTCGCCCGAGGTCGCTGACGATGTAGTGGTACTCGACCCCGTTCGGCGTATCCACTTTCAATATCTCGTTCTGCTTGTCCAGCACGTCCCAGTTCGTCATAAAAACCTGCATTATCTTCAGCCCCTTGAATTCCGGCGTCTCCACGAACGGATTGTTCCGCCATTTCCATTCGCCGATCCGGTCGACGTTGTCCGGGCGAAGTTCCAGGCGAACGTTGGTGTAAGTGCCCTTGCCGGGGATCGTGAGCCGCGGAACGAGATAATTTATCTCGTTTTTGTACCCGAGCCCCCACAGGAGCCGCACTGCTGCGGTTTCGGGACGTGCTTCTCGACCGAGTTTCGCGATCCATGTGCGACCGGAACCGTCCTTGATGCGGTATTTCGTGTTGTGCCCGCCGCTTTCTTTTTTGACGAATGTGACGCTTCTCAGGTCCGGCTCCATTTCCCTGCCGCCCGGGCCCCAGAACAGGTCTCGCCGCTCGTTTACGGGCTCCCACATTATCGCCGGCCCGTCCGGCAGTACTTCTTTCTTTTTCGACTTGGACTTTTTACTCTGTGCCAACCCGGTGGCGATCATCACCAGGACGAGAAGCAGCGCTGTCAGCAATCTAAGGTCATTCCGAGAATATTGCTTTCTTGGCATACACGAATCTCCCATTGTTCGAAACCAGTTTATGAGCGCGGGAGCAGGGGGAAAGAAGTGTGGACACAGTTCCCGTGTGAACAGCGTAAACCCATGACCGTGAGGCGATTGTCGTCTTCCGAACATTATCGATTCCAAGTCAGATTGACCGAACACGGGTAGTTCGGTTTGAAGTGAGAACCAATTAATGTCACACTTTTCCTGGACTGGCGCCATCCAAACGCCTTTCTCGGCATCCGGCAACCACCAAAAGACGGATGCCCGATCGGGAAACCTCATTTCCCGTGAAGCAAGCCCGAAGTAGTAGCTACCCCAAGAGCATTACTTAAACCGAACACACGATCTCGCCAAAGGAGTCGCGCACACGACCATGAGAAGAACGCACTTTGTTCTGCTGTTCCTGCTGTCCCTTGTTTTAACCACCCCGCTCTACTCTCAGTCTGCGGAAAATGTGACCATCCGCGTCGCTGTCGTGGACGGGAAACTCGATCTGAAGAACGTGCCGAAATTCACGCTCGCCGTGACGAAACGCGGTGATGCTTCGTTCGGCGAAAAGAGCGTGTCGACCGATTTCAATGGTATCGCGACGCTGCAGCTACCGGTTGGCGAATACGTTGTTCGGTCAGCCGTGCCGCTAGCGTTCGACGGTAAAAGCTTCGTTTGGGGTCACGCATTCACCGTGAAGAGCGGTGAGCCCGCGAAGATCGAGCTCAGCAACGACAACGCGAAGATCGCCTCAGCCCAAGCCGAATCCGGCCGCCGTAGGATCTCGGAGGCGGCCGAGCTTTTCCCGATCCTTCGCAACGGCGTTGTGACGATCGAGGGCGAGCTCGCTGTCGGCACCGGGTTCATCTTCGACGAGCGCGGCCTCATACTGACCAACCACCACGTCGTCGAGGACACGAACGACATCCGAGTGCGGTTCGATAAAAAGACGGCGGTACGAGCACGTCTCCTCGCAAAGGACATCGACCGCGACATCGCGATTCTGCAGATCAATATGTCCGCGTTCCCCGGCAGCCTCGCATTGAAGATCGCCGACACCAAAGCCGCAGAAGCGGCAGTGTTCGTCGGCGAGCACGTATTCTCGATAGGCAGCCCGGCCCAACAGGACAAGATCCTCACGACGGGCGTCGTCAGCAAGATCGAGGAGCGGGCGATCATCTCGGATATTCGCTTCGGCTCGGGCAG
>JAEZJR010000089.1 GCA_023415725.1 Acidobacteriota bacterium | reverse complement strand
GACTGCGCCCTCGTCGTCGTCGACGGCGTTCACGGGATCGAGGTCCAAACGGAAAAGACGTGGCAATACGCCAACGAATTTCTCCTCCCGCGCTTCATGGTGATCAACAAGATCGACAAGGAGCACGCCGATTTCGGCCACGCGCTCGAAACGGCGACCCAGAGCTTTGCCCGGTCGATCGTCCCGTTCACGCTGCCCATCGGTAAAGAAGGCGATTTTAAGGGCGTCGTCGATGTCGTCCACCAAAAAGCCTACGAATTTGACGAGAACGGCAAAGCCAAGGAGATCCCGATGCCTGAGGCCGGGCGCGATGTCTTCGAGCGCACCCGAGAGCGCCTCATCGAGATCGTCGCCGAATCGGACGACGCTCTGATGGAGAAGTACTTCAACGACGGTACGCTCCCCGAAGAGGAGATCTACCCGAACCTTGCCAAGGCGATCGCTAACTCCAAGCTTTGCCCCGTTTACGCGGTTTCATCAAACACGCTCGTCGGCCTTCAGATCCTGCTCGACCACATAGTCGAGTTCGCCCCTAACCCGGCCACCCACGAGGCGGAATGGGGCTTCGCCACGAACGAGATGACCGGCGACCGCATCGCCCGGAAATATTCCAACGACGAGCCGTTCTCCGCCTACGTCTTCCGAACGATCGCCGACCCGTTCGCCGGCCGCATAAACGTGATGAAGATCGTCAGCGGCAAGGTCGCGTCGGATGCCACCGTTTACAATTCGTCCCGTGACACGATGGAACGCCTCGGTGCCCTCCACGTCATCAACGGCAAGAACCTCGAAAAAGTGAACGAGGCGCAGACCGGCGACATCATCGCCGTCGTTAAGCTTAAAGACACCCAGACCGGCGACACGCTCTGCGATAAGGCAAAACCGATCGTTTACCCGCCTGTCGAATACCCCGAAGCCGCGATCGCGTTCGCTATCGAGCCGAAATCCCGTGCCGACGAGGAGAAGATCTCCGTCGCGCTGCACAAGATACTCGAGGAGGACCCGTCGCTGCACTTCGACCGCGACCCGCAAACGAAAGAGTTCATCCTCTCCGGCTCCGGCCAACTTCATATCGAGACGGTGGTCGACAAGTTGAAGAACCGCTACCACGTCGAGGTCGCACTCCACCCGCCGAAGGTACCCTATAAGGAAACCATCACCACGACCGCAGAGGTTCAGGGCCGCCACAAGAAGCAATCCGGAGGGCGCGGTCAGTTCGGCGATTGCAAGGTCGTTTTCGAACCGCTCGACCGGGGCACCGGTTTCGAATGGGTGGACAAGATCTTCGGCGGTTCCATTCCTCAGAACTTCCGTCCCGCCGTTGAAAAAGGCATTTTGGAGGCCGCAAAGACCGGATGGTTAGCCGGCTATCCTATGGTCGATTTCCGCGTGACGCTCATCGACGGAAGCTATCACACGGTCGATTCCGACGAACATTCCTTCAAAGCCGCGGGCCGAAAAGCCTTTCGCGCGGCGATGGAAAAGGTCAAACCGACTCTCCTCGAACCGATAATGGACGTGGAAGTCTTTGTTCCGCAAGAAGTTAGCGGCGACATCATGGGCGACCTCAATTCCCGCCGCGGCCGTGTGTCGGGAATGGACATGCGCGGAAAACAACAGGTAATTAAGGCTAAAGTTCCGCTCTCGGAAATGTTAGACTATCAATCGAAGCTTAATTCGGTGACCCAGGCCCGGGGTTCGTACCATATGCAGTTCTCGCATTACGACCCTCTGCCGCACAATCTGGCCCAAAAGGTCATCGACGAAGCCGTCGCCTCGGGTCGTGTCCGCGCCCACGAGGAGGAAGAATAAGGGGCCGGCCTGTGTCAGTAGCCCGCACGTACGTAACGCCACAATGTGGCTGAGATTAGCGGCAAAGACACCAATATTAACGGCTACAAATAATTTGATCGGCTGCGAACCGCGATCGAAAGATTCGCATCCAACCGATCCCGCGGACCTCGAGTTCCGCACAAAAGCTTCCGTGTATCCCCAAGTTTTCGTTAGTTTTGGTTGCTGCCTAACTCCGGAACATAAGGGATACACGGATTCCCTTTTATAACTCGCTTCCTAAAATCTGAAATCCGTATCCGCGATCTACGCAGTTCTATGTCTGCTACTCGACATACACGAGTGCTAAAGTGCATAATCTGGAAGGGTTAGGTTTCACTTTTCCCCGCAAAGCGGAACTCTACTCCCGCGATGTCTACGGAAAACAACAGCGACAAAGAGAGAATGGGCGTGTTCACGCCGGATGGCAGCCCCAAGATCGAGCGTTTGATCGAAGAGACCGAGCGCGCCATCTCAAATACCCGTTCCTTCCTCGACAAACTTCACGAAAGCGAGGAAAAGACACGGCAATACGTCCAAACCCTGACTAACTCCCTCGAAAACGACCTTCGCCGCCTCGAACGCGACCGCCGCGAACGCGAGGAACACTCAAACAAATAAGACCCCCTCGCCTCCTACCGGAAGAGCGACGAAACCACACAAAAGCCGCTTACGGACTCTTCGTGTGCTTTGTGTCCTCCCTTTGGGTTCTTTGTGTGAACGGCTTCTAACCTCAACAGCAATGATCGCGAACACATCCCCAACATACGCAACAATTTCCCAGTTCAACTCACTCCTCGGACAAACACGCGACAACGCGTTGCAAAACCCTTCCGCGACCCGGAACGTACAAAAGCGCACACCATTTTGGCCGCAGCCGGTTTTCCGTTGCATAATCATCGGAAACCCTTTAAGGAGAGATCAGATGTACAAGCTCAATCGAATTGCCGCTCTATCTATCGCCCTACTTTTCGTCCTGTACGTTTCCGCCGACGCCCAGCAGGTTCGCCCGCCAGTGCCGCGTGCCAGCCAGAAGGCGACCGTTTCGCAGACCGTCGGCACGACCGACCTGTCTATCACTTACAGCCGCCCGGCCGTTAAAGGCCGCACGGTCTACGGCGACTGGCCCGGCGAGACCAAGGGCGAGGGCACGCTCGACAACCAGAACACCCGCCCGGCAGGCGCACCGCTCGTGCCGTGGGGCCATGTATGGCGCTCCGGAGCTAACGAAGCGACCCTCTTCGTCGTCAACGATGACGTGCTGATCAACGGCCAGCCGCTCGCCGCCGGCACATACAGCCTCCACTCGATCCCAGGCAAAGATGATTGGACGTTCATCTTCAACAAGGACGAGGGCCAGTGGGGCAGCTTCTCCTACGACGCCGCCAAGGACGCCCTCCGCGTCAAAGCGAAACCGACCTGGACCACCGACAGCACCGAGCTTCTGACATACATCATCGACGCCCCCGAAGGCGACACCGCGACCGTCCATCTCCGCTGGGAGAAGCTGTCGGTCCCCTTCACCGTCAAGGTCAAGGACGTCGTCGGTTCCACGGTGAACCGCCTCCGCACCTACGTCGCCGATGCGAAACCCGACGAATGGCAGCGTTCCTTCAACGCCGCGATGTACGCCAAGGAGAACAAGCTCAACACCGACGCCCAAAAGTGGTTCGATCAGTCGGCCAAGGCTGTTGAAACGCTCGTCGCCGCCAAGCCCACCTTCGCCAACTACCGGGCCGCGTCGAACGTCTATTTCAACGCCGGCAAGACCCAACAAGCACTCGCCGCCACCGAAAAGGCCATCGAACTCGGTAAAGCCGAAAAAGCCGACGTCGCCGCCCTCGAAAAACGAGCCGCCGACCTGAAGGCAGGTAAGACGAACTAAACATGTTCGGGCGGCTGGGGAGTTATCCCGGCCGCCCACATCAAAACTGATCTATAATCAATTCGGTATGTCGACACTCGCTTTGAACAAACCCGAGCCGCGAAGGTTCCCCATCACCGTGGAGGTTTACCACTTCATGGCTGAACGCGGTGCCTTCGCGCCGGACGAACGCGTGGAACTGCTCGACGGCGAGATCAGAGAAATGTCACCAATCGGAAGCGCCCACGCATACTGCGTAAACCTACTGACTGAATTCCTAAACCTGGCTCTATCGGGCCGTTATATTGTTAGCGTTCAGAACCCGATAGTTCTTGACGATACGAGTGAACCGCAACCCGACATTGCCGTGCTTGCCCCGCGTGAAGTTTCCTACAGGGAGTCTCTTCCCACCGCAGTCGACGTGAAGTTGATCGTTGAGGTGGCTGATTCGTCAGTCACTTTCGATCGCTATCGCAAGTTTCCCAAGTACGCGTCCGCAGGCATACCTGAAGCGTGGCTGATCGACATCGAGTCGGGCCATGTTGAGGTGCACACTCAACCCAAGCCCGACACCTACGGCACAGTGAAGATATATCGACGTGGTGAGCTCGTCACATCGGAGACGATGCAGGAGCTATCCGTTGCCGTCGACGAACTTCTCGGCTAACGTTCACTCCACCGGGCGTAAACCGCCTCGGCGATCCGCGACATGACATTCTCGCGGCCCCACATATCCGCCCGCGAGTCCTTCACATAAACGGCGATTGCGATGTGATTGCCGTTGGGCAGGGTGATGATGCCGATGTCGTTCGTTGCCCCGGTCACTCCGTCCTTCGTGCCGCCCGTTCCGGTCTTATGTGCTAGTGAGGCTTCCTTAGGCAGCCCCTTCTTCAGCCGCCGACGACCTGTTTCTGATTCGGTCATAAGCCACGTCAGGAAGGTTGTTGTTCTCTCGGAAAGCCCGGCTCGCCGCTCCTGGATAGCCCGGAGAAGCCTTATAGAAGCATCCGGCGACGCCCAATTTCGGTACTGCGTCTCCCAGTCCTTGCTGATCGATTTCTCGCTGTCCGCGACGAACATCTCGTCGCCCACGCCGATCGAATTTAGGTACTCCTGCACGTTCGCCGGCCCGCCGGCAGCATCGAGCAGCACATCGCTCGCCGTCCCGTCGCTCTCCGATATCGAGTAGCGGAAGATCTCGTTCAGCGGCATCGCGGTCCCGCCAGGGTTAACGTTCCGTATTGGGCTGTGGAATCCTGGCCGCACGAAGTCCTCGGGCGTGATGATCACTTCCTGCTCGAGTTTGTATCTCCCTTGATCAACCAGTTGCAGTGCTGCCATCGCGATTGGCAGTTTATAGACGGACATCATCGGGAACTGCCCGTACCGCTCCAGGTAAGCTGCGTCCCCGGTCTCCAGCAGCACCGCACCGACGCCAACGGTCCCGTCCGTTTCCGCTACGATCTCCCTAAGCTGGGCCTCCAGCTCGTGATCGATCCGCTCGGGCACCGGCGTCGGCGTAGATTCGATCGCAGGTATCGGAGCCGCCGGCAATTCCTGCTCCGAAACGACCCAACCACACCCCGTGAACGCCAAAACGGCCAGTATGAAAAGCAACCTCTTCATACCGGCCGATTGTAAATGTTTGAATTGAAAGCTTTTGTTCTCTGCCGAACTTACCTGGTCCACGCATCCCAAACCGCTTTTGCCGTCTTCGCTATGACCGCTTCCCTCGTCTTCTCGTCCGCTTTGGAATCGCCGACAAACACCGCAATAGCAATATGCTTGCCGTTCGGCATTGTGATGATTCCCACATTGTTCGTCGCGGCGGCCACGCCGTCTCGGGTCCCGCTCGACCCTGTCTTATGAGCGACCGGCGTTCCCGGCGGCAAAAGGCCTTTGATCCGATTCGCACCGGTCGGCCCTTCGGTCATGTATTTGATGAGCAGGTCCTTTTGCTGCTGCCCGATGCCGCTTTCGCCTCGATGCAGCACATCGAGCAGTTTCACAGCCGCCTCAGGCGTCGCCCAATTTTCATATTGAAGTGCCCATTCCTTCCCGAACTCTCTGTGCGTTTTTGGCGCCTTTATATCGGTAATGCCTATTGACTCGATATACGCCTGCAGCCCCGCCGGGCCTCCCGCCAATCGCGTCAGCACGTCGCACGCCGTTCCGTCACTTTCGGAAACGGCAAGGCGCAATAGTTCATCGACCGTTGCTGAACCGCCGTTCGGGTTTTCATCCCTCAACGGCGAACGCTGACCGGGATTGGCTAGCTCGTTCTTTGAAAACTCGATCTTGTCGTCAATGCGGAGTTTTCCTTCAGAGACGAGCTTCAGAACCGCCATGGCGACCGGGAGCTTGACCACGCTCTGCATCACGAAGTGCTCTTTCCCGTTCAACGAGGCCGTGCGGCCGTCTTCGATCAGCAAAGCGTATACACCAACCTTTCCCTGCGCTTCCGCGGCGATCGAGGCGATCTGCTTCTGCAGTTCCTCGTCTGTCCCGCTGACCGGCTTGGCCGCCGGCGAACTGCTAGCAGCTGCCGGCGTCGAATTCGTCGCAGAAGGGCCGCCGCAGCCCAAGTACAAAAACGACAGAAAAAGGAACAATACAATTAGTGATCTCATGCTCTCTAACTATTGATCGGATTACTGGTTTATTTGAGGAGAGTTCCGTAGATCCCGAGATTCAGCGAATAGACGGAATCGCTCGTCGCCACGACCATCTCGCCGTTCCGCGTGAAGCAAAGCCCGACCATGTTGCCGCCGGCAACGAAAGGCTCGATCTCGCGCGTGTCCGCGTGGATCTTAACGATCCCGTGACGTCCGCGGTAACAGGCCGCCGCGTAAAGGTTTCCTTCCCGGTCGAAAGCGAGTCCCTGAGGTCGTCCCAAGCCCTTTACGTATTGCTCGACATTGCCGAGTTTGTCCACCGCGTAGATCGCGTCGTGGCTCCAGAAACCCGGCGACGAAACATAAAGCCGCCCGTCCGCCCCGAAAGCCAAATGATATGCGGCTACAGAGCCCTCGAGCGTTGCAAATGGCTCGGAAATGCCCGATTCCGAAACTCGGTGGATCGTCCCCCCGCGGTCCCCGACGAATATCTGCCCGTCGGCGTCGAATGCGATCCCGGTCGCCGTGCCGAGGCCCGAAGCAACGACCACCGCTTCCTCGCCCCGCTCGATACGGCAAAGCGTCCCATCAGCCCGGTTCGTGACGTACATCTTCCCAGACGCCCCGAACGCGATACCGGTCGGGTTCATGATCTCCACCGGCAGTTCATCCAGGTACCCGTCGGTTTCCAGGCGATAAAGCGTGTGCGGAAGCTGCTGGCCGCGCGAGCCCGACCTCGTAAGCACCAGAGAATCGTCGCTCGGGTCGATCGCCGGGTTAGCAACTATGTGCATCTCGGTCGCGAGGGTCTTCCCCATCGTGACGACGTGCCCCTTACTCTCGCCGCTGGATGATTCCAGTTGGATGACCGCGGTGGAGTCGTCGGCATCTGGAAGGACCGCGATCGTCCGCTTCGCCGATGCCCCGACCACCTGACACTCCAGACCGTTCGCGTAACAAAGCACAGGCTGCCCCGGCTCGGGGCGGAACCCCTCGGTTAGGATCTCGATCTGGCCGCCCGGGATGGCCCGCTCCGGCTCGATCGATAGGATTTTGAATTCCGTTGCCATTCGGGAAGAGTCTAACATGCACTCCCGCAAAGACTTGAACCCGCCCCGGTGACGCTCGGCCCGGCGGACATCGGTCAAAATGACCGATTTGCCCCGAATTCGCTAGGTTTTGTTCACATTGACGCGTGACTCGATTAAACTATTCCGGCGCGGGGGCCTTTCCCGCGAACCCACAGTCCGCGGCCATCGCCGCCCCTATCGATCGACCGTACATTCTTTCGATTACCCACCAGAATATGCTCAACCGAATTGATGATCTTCTGCGCATGGCCATGAGTTTCGGCGCGTCAGACCTGCATTTAAGGGCAGGCTCGACGCCGGTGATCCGCGTCAACGGCGAATTGAGACCGCTCGCCGGCGTCGCCAAACTCAATCAGGACGAAACGCTCGAGATGGCGTTCTCGATGATGTCGAACCGCCAGAAACAGCATTTCAAAGAGGTTTTTGAGGTGGACCTCGGCTACGGGGTTCCGGGCCTGGGCCGTTTTCGCGTCAATATATTCCAGCAGCGCAACTCCATCGGGATCGTCGCCCGCGTCATCTCCGACCACATCAGCAATTTCGCCGAACTCGGCCTCCCCCCGGTTTTGAACAATGTCGCCGAGCAGCATCGCGGACTGATCCTGGTAACTGGGACCACTGGCTCCGGTAAATCGACCACCCTCGCCGCGATCGTCGATCACATCAACCAGCAGCGCAACTGCCACATCGTCACCATCGAGGACCCGATCGAATTCCTGCATAAGGACCGGGAGTCGTACATCACCCAGCGTGAGGTCGACGTGGATACCCGATCCTTCGCCGAGGCCCTCCGCGGAAGCCTCCGACAGGATCCCGACGTCATACTCGTCGGCGAAATGCGCGATCTGGAAACGATAGAAACGGCTCTGGTGGCGGCGGAAACCGGCCATCTCGTGCTGTCGACACTCCACACTCTGGACGCCGCTGAGACACTCACCCGTATAATCTCTGCGTTCCCCCCGTACCAGCAGAAATCCATCCGGATCCAGCTCGCGGGGCTGCTCAAAGCGGTCGTATCTCAGCGACTTATCAAGTCAACCAATGGCCGCGGCCGCGTCCCCGCTGTCGAGGTGCTGATCTCGACCCCGCTCATACGCGATTACATCCTCCAAGAGGAGCGAACCGCTTCGATCCGCGACGTCATCGCTGCGGGAACCTCGCAATACGGAATGCAGACCTTCGACCAGTCCCTTTTCTACCTCCATCAATCGGGCCTCATCTCGCTCGAAGAAGCCCTCCGCGGTGCCACCAACCCCGACGAATTCCGCCTCCGCCTCGCCGGTGTGCAAAACACGACCGCGATGGCAAAAGAGGAAATGGAACGGATGGGCGGCGTCTCGGACATCAGCAGCCTCATCACGAGGGAGTAGTTGTTTACCCATGGGAAAAAGCCCCGACGAGACGGCTCGTCGGGGCTTTTTCATTGATTTGGTCAAAATGCCACAAATCCCCATTTTATAAGCATTTTCGAGACACAAACCTTGACACCTAATACCGTTGAATGTAGATTTTAGTTTTACCTGATCACGGTTTTTCAGCATTGTAGAGTTCGATCGATCAAGAGTTCCGATCGCATCTAGCTCAGGTGAATGGTGGTTGGAGTGAAAGGAACCGCAAACTAAACGTAAGGAAGTCTAGACACAGTTAATGGCAAACGAGGTTAACAATCAGGCCGAAGAGACGGAAACCGGCGCATCTTCGGCAGA
>JAEZJR010000083.1 GCA_023415725.1 Acidobacteriota bacterium | reverse complement strand
AGTTCGGACAACTCGCGCGGGGACGTCTATTTTGGAGTGCCGGCAGCCCGACGGCTTGTTCCAAAGCGAAAGACCGGGAGCTTTTTCAGGTAAGGCGCCCCGGCCATGATCGCGGAATTGTTCGCGACGATGCGAGTTATTGCCTAAACCGGGACGAAAGGGAGTTGCCGTGGCTAGCAGAAATGCCCGAAAAACGAGTTAAATACGGGGATTTCGCGATTCGGGAGGAATTGGCACGGGGCGTGCACACATTGGGGTCGCGAGTACGCGTTAATGAGCGGAATATTATGAGTCCTAATTTTTCAAATGTCAGGGGCATAACGAACCGAAGCTCATGTGAGGCCGCAAAATGGGGTACAATTCTCTAAAGATCTTCTCTGAGCCTGCGCCGTGGAGTGCGGGCGAACATTGGGCTTTGAACAATATAGGAATTCCCAGCACATTATTTGCATTCGGGATAAATCACAAAACGGCACCGGTCGAGGTCAGGGAAAAGCTTTTCCTGAGCGACGCCGAGGTGCGTGAATTTCTGGCTCTGGTGGACGAGAAACTGCCGGAGTGTCTCGTCCTTTCCACCTGCAACCGCACCGAGATCTACGGCGTTACGGATTCGCCGGAGTTCGACATCTCCTATTTCAAGAATCTCCTGATCGACTTCAAGGGCGCGCACGATTATGTGCGTGACGAGCACTTCTTCGAGCTGATCTCGTGCTCGGCATGCCAGCAGTTGTTCAGCGTGGCGACGAGCATCGACAGTAAGGTGGTCGGCGACCTGCAGATATTGCGGCAGCTGCGAACGTCTTACACGCTCGCCCGCGAAGAGGAGATGGCGGGGAAGGTCCTGAACCAGCTTTTGCAGCGGGCGTTCAAGGTAGGTAAGCAGACGTTTACCGAGACTTCGATCCACGAAGGTGCGGTTTCGGCGAGCCTCGCGGCCGTGGAGATGGCACTGGAGATGTTCGGGTCGCTCCGTGATCGCAAGGTGCTGGTGCTCGGCGCGGGCGAGACCGCAAGGCTAACGGCCGAGGCACTGCTGAACAAGCACGTGCAGAAGCTGATCGTCAGCAACCGCACGCGTAATCACGCCGTGGAATTGCTCGCTTCGCTCGAGGTTGGAGAAACCGAGACTGCGGTCATCGATTTCGAAGAATTCGGAAAACACCTGAAAGAGGTCGACATCGTTATCAGTTCGACCGGTGCTCAGTTGCCGATCATCGGGCCGGACGACCTTTCCGGGCAGACGAACAGGATCCTACTGATCGACATTGCGGTGCCGCGGGACATCGATCCGGCTGTGGCGGACCTCCCCCACATCACGCTCAGGAACATCGACGACCTGCACACGATCGTGAACGAGAACCACGAGCGTCGCCTTAAAGACCTCCCCAAAGTGAAGAAGCTTATCGCCCACGAGATGGTGGACTTCCTGACCTGGTACTACACGCTGCCGCTGCTTCCCGCATGCGAAAAGACGGGCGAGAAGCCCTCGGCGGATCAGAAATCGGAGATCCTCAGGATCAAGCAGTTCCTGAATGAAAACGTGTCGGAGATCCACAAGCTCTACGCCGGTTCGAAGGGGGATTTCAGGGAAGACCTCAACAGCCACTTTGCCCTCGTCAACAGGCTCCAGACGATGAAAGCTCAAGCTTTCGCCCAGGCGGCCGCATGAATCGACCCGTTATAATAGGCACCCGCGGGAGCGACCTCGCACTTTGGCAGGCGAAATACGTCAAGGCACAGCTCGAGGAGCGATTCCCGGACGACGAGTTCGAGATCAAGGTGATCTCGACGACCGGCGACGAGGTGCTCAACGTTGCCCTCTCGAAGATCGGGGACAAGGGGCTTTTCACGCGGCAGATCGAATCGCAGCTGCTCGACGGGGAGATAGACCTCGCGGTCCACAGCCTGAAGGACCTGCAGACTTCGCAGCCGGACGGTTTGAGGATCGGAGCGGTCTGCGAGCGTGAGATCTCGAGCGACGTTTTCATCTCGCGGACGGGGCAGCCGATCCAGGAGCTTCCTCAGGGAGCGAGGGTCGCGACCGGCAGCCTTCGGCGTAGGAGCCAGCTGCTGAGTTATCGCCCCGACCTCGTGGTCGAGGAGATACGCGGCAACGTGCCGACGCGGCTGAGGAAATTTGACGAGTCGAACCTCGACGGGATGATACTCGCTTACGCGGGGCTCAATCGATTGGGTTTTTCCGACCGCATCACGCAGCTCATCCCGACGGAGATCATGCTGCCGGCGGTCGGGCAGGGGGCCGTGGCCATCGAGATCCGCGACGGTAACGATGAAGTGAACCGGATGGTCGCGGAACTGGACCACCCGGCGACGCGCGTTTGCGTCCGCACCGAGCGGGCGTTCCTTAAACGCCTCGAAGGCGGATGCCAGGTGCCGATCGGGGCGATGGCGACGGTGGACGGTGAGGCCGTCACTCTTACAGGTTTTGTCGGCAGCCTCGACGGAAGCACGAGTTTTAGAGAACTGGCCGAGGGCCCGGCCGATTCGCCGGAGGATCTTGGTACCCGCCTTGCCGAACGCCTGATCGAACTCGGCGCTCGTGAACTGCTCGACGAGGCCCGTGTGGAGGCGGTCACCGCCACGGAGAAAGTGGTTTGAACAAAGACGCGGTAATACTTGTTCTTCGAGAAGAAAGTGAATTCAGCCGCGAATTGCGCGATCAGGGGTTTGAGGTTTTGAACCTTCCGATGATCGAGACCCGCCGCCTCCCGGATCTCTCCCAACTTCGCAAATATCTATCCGAGATCGAACGCTTCGATAACATTTTCCTCACAAGCAGAGCATCCGCTGCCGTACTGGCGGACGAATTGAGTCCCGAACTCCTCAGCAAGCTGCCGCCAGTGTATGTCCTGGGAGACAAGGCCAGGGAGATACTGGAAAAGCACGGCGTTACGGTAAAATATGAAGGATCGGCGAACACGGCGGATGAGTTGCTGGATATGCTCGGCGAATCGACGTTCGCCGGTAAGTCGATACTGTTCATCCGCGGAGAGATGAGCATGAGGACGATACCTGAACGGCTCGGATCGGTCGCCGAGATCACGGAAGCGGTCGTTTACGAGACCGTTGACGTTCCGGTCGAGAACGATGAGGCGGTCGAGAGGCTTGCCGCGGGAGATGTGGATTGGGTTTGCTTCTTCAGCCCCTCGGCGGTGGAGAGTTTCGCGAGACGCAATTTCGCAAACGACGGGGACCGGCCGAAGGCGGCAGTGATAGGCGATACGACGGCGAACAGTGCACGATCGCATGGGTTTGACGTGAGTTTCATTTCAGAACGGGCATCCGCGATCGATTTCGCGAGAGGATTGGCCCGGCATATAAAAGGCTTTGAATAAAGAACATCTATTTTTGAGGGCTTGCCGCGGCGAGCGAACGGAACGCACACCGATCTGGGTGATGCGGCAGGCGGGCAGGTATCTGCCGGAATATCGCGCAATACGTGAGAAGACGGATTTCCTGACGCTCTGTAAAACTCCTGAGTTGGCGAGCGAGGTGACCGTGCAGCCCGTCGATATCGTCGGCGTGGACGCCGCGATCCTTTTTTCGGACATCCTCGTGATACCGGAAGCGATGGGGATGAAGCTCGAGATCGTGGAATCGAAAGGGCCCACGTTCGACGATCCCGTCAGAACGGCCGCCGACCTTGATCGGCTGGAAACCGAGGGCGTCACCGGGCGGCTTGAGTACGTGATGGAGGCGATCCGCCACACGAAGGAGAAACTCGCCGGGCGGGTTCCGCTTATCGGTTTCTCGGGTGCACCGTGGACTCTTGCCACTTACATGGTCGAGGGGAAAGGTTCTAAGAACTTCGAGCGGATCAAATCGATGATCTTCAACGAGCCGGACGTCGCGCACAGTCTTTTGCAGAAGCTTGCCGATTCGGTCGTCGATTATCTGAACGCGAAGATCCGTGCGGGCTGCGACGCGGTGCAGATCTTCGACACGTGGGCGGGGGCGTTGGCTCCGGCGCATTTTGAGGAATTCTCGCTGCGGTACCTGGCTTACATCTGCGACCGGTTGGAGACGAACGGGGCACCGGTGATCGTCTTTGCTAAGGGGATCAGCGAAACGAAGAAGCTCGCGGGGCTGAAATGCGGCGTGCTCGGGGTCGATTGGACCAAGAACATCGGCGACGCGGCCAGCGAAGCCGGCGGCAAAGCCGTGCAGGGGAACCTTGACCCGTGCGTGCTGTTCGCGGGGCAGGAAGTGATCAGGCGTGAGACTCAGCGGATATTGAACGAGGTGGGCGACCGGCCGCATATTTTCAATCTCGGGCATGGCATCCTGCCGACCACTCCGCCGGAAAATCTGAAATATCTTGTCAGCTGTGTGAAGGAACTCAGCATCAAACATGATCAAGCGGCGGTGAACTCATGATCTTCCCAGACACGATCGATTTTGATGTATTGAAGCGATTCAACCGGCCGGGGCCGCGTTACACGTCGTACCCGACGGCACCGGTCTTTTCGCCGGAGTTCTCGGCGGAGGAATTTCGAAACGAGATAATCGCGACGAATTCGAACGGGACCGATACTCCCTTATCGCTTTACTTCCATTTCCCCTTCTGTGCGAAGCTCTGCTATTTCTGCGGGTGCAACATGCGGGTGACGCACGACAGGGCCCTGATCCGCAAGTATCTCGATCACCTGAAGATGGAGATCGATATGATCTCGGGGATGATCGCCCCAGGCCGCAGTGCCATCCAGATGCACTGGGGCGGTGGCACGCCGACGCATCTTACGCCGGAGGAAACCCGCGAGATCGGGCATTACATCAAGGAGCGCTTCGCGTTCGCACCGGGCATCGAGGCGAGCGTAGAGATCGACCCTCGTAATCTTACGGAAGATCACATCGCGGCGCTCAACGAGGTGGGGTTTAACCGGACCAGCTTCGGCGTGCAGGATTTCAACCCGCAGGTGCAGGAGGCGATCAACCGCGTGCAGTCCGAAGAGATCACGCGTGAGACGTTTCGCTGGGCGCGTGAGAACGGGTTCGAGAGCATCAACCTCGACCTGATCTACGGGCTGCCCTTCCAGACGGTTGCGACCTTCGAGGATACGGTCGAAAAGGTGATCGACATCTCGCCGGATCGCATCGCGGTTTTTAACTACGCACACGTGCCGTGGCTGAAGAAGCACCAGGCTGTGATGCCGGCGGAGGAGATGCCTTCCCCGGACGAACGACTCGCCATCCTGAAGATGACGATCCACAAGCTCGTCGATGCGGGTTACGAGTACATCGGGATGGACCACTTCGCGAAGCCAACGGACGAACTCGCGATCGCCCAAAAGAACGGAACGCTTTACAGGAATTTTCAGGGTTATTCGACGCGTGCGGGCGCTGACGTTTACGCACTGGGGCTCTCGTCGATCAGCCAGTTCGAGAACATCTACGCGCAGAACGTGAAGGACCTCGGTTCGTATTACAACCGCATCGCCGCGGGCGAGCCGGCAACGCACGTCGGTTACCGGATGACGGCGGACGATCACATCCGAAAGGAAACGATCATGAAGCTGATGTGCAATCTCGAACTGGACAAGCGCGAGATCGGTGAGAAGTTCGGGATCGAGTTCGACGAGTATTTCAGTGCGGACCTGCCGGGCCTCGAGCCGTTCATTAACGAAGGCTTGGTCGAGAACGACCCGGAAAAGATCAAGGTGCTCGGCTCGGGTATCCTCATTATCCGCAACATCGCAATGTGCTTCGACGCTTATCTCGAAAAGATGATGAAGGAGAAGCCGGTTTTCTCGAAGACGGTTTAACGAATCGCCGGCAGGGTGCCGGCGTTCCATCTATGAGCGAAAAGATCGGAGTCGTACTTCTGAATCTGGGCGGGCCGGACTCGATAGAGGCGGTGGAGCCTTTCCTGTTCAACCTGTTTTCGGACCCGGACATCATCGATTTTCCGTTCAGTTTTCTCTTTCGTAAAAGGCTCGCAAAGATCATCTCGACCAGGCGATCGCCCGGGGTGATCGAACAATACAGGGAGATCGGCGGGAAGTCGCCGATCAGGGAACTTACCGAACAGCAGGCCGGGCTGCTACAGGACGAATTGACCCGGCGGGGCATCGACGCGAAGGTTTACATCGCGATGCGATATTGGAAGCCGTCCACCGAGGAAGTACTCGACGCGATCGAGCGCGACGGCATTTCGCGTGTCGTGCTGCTTCCGCTGTATCCGCAATATTCCAAAGCGACGACCTCGTCGAGCATGAAGGAGTGGGAGAAGCAGGTCGCGATTCGCGAGGCCAAACTCGATGCGGAACTGATCGAATCTTATTTTGATTTTCCCCCGTATATCGACGCGTTCGTCGAGCGGGTCGAGCAGGGCCTTCAGAGATTCCCTGAAGAGATCCGCGATGAGGTGAACATCCTGTTCAGCGCGCATGGGACGCCGATGAAGCTTGTAAGGCAGGGCGATCCTTATTCGCAGCATATCGCCAGGACGATAGAGTTGATAATGAGCCGCGGCAGGTTCACGCAGACGCATCATCTTTGTTACCAATCGAAGGTGGGCCCGCTGAAATGGCTGGAACCGTCGACACCTGACACTATCCACAAACTCGCCGGCGAGGGCGTGAAGGACATGCTGCTCGTCCCTGTTGCGTTCGCTTCGGACCATCTGGAAACGCTATTCGAACTCGGGATCGAGTATCGGCGGCAGGCGAAGGAAGCGGACGTGAGGCAGTATGAGGTGACCGAGGGGCTGAACGATGCCCCGAAGTTCATCGACGCACTGGCGCAGCTTGTAGTTGAGAAGTTAGGCGCGAACGAAGGAGATCGTACGAACACGGCCGCGGCCTGAAAGTATGAAGAGAGTTGCGGTCATCGGCGGCGGGATATCGGGGCTCACGACGGCGTTCCTCCTGATGAGGAAGGGGTTCGACGTGACGGTCTTCGAGGCATCCGAGCGGCCGGGCGGGAACGTCCAGACGATCCGCAAGGAAGGCTACACCATCGAGCAGGGGCCCAACAGTTTGCTCAAAGCGCCGAGGTTGGTCGATCTCGTCAATATGCTCGGGCTGGAATCGGAAGTCATCGCCGCCAACCCGGAAGCCCAGAAGCGATACATCCTCTCTGACGGCAAACTCGAAGCGATGGGGCCGAAGTCGTTCGTGAATGGCTATTTTTCGCTGAAGACCGTTTTGGCACTGGCGCGGGAGCCGTTCGTCCGTTCGAAATCGCCGGAGGGGGAATCGGTCGCGGAATTCGTTTCGCGGCGGATCAGTTCGGAGTTTCTCGACAAAGCGATCGATCCGTTCGTGTCGGGCGTTTATGCGGGCGACCCCCACGATTTGAGCATGCGTTCGGCGTTCCCGAAGCTTTACGAGATGGAACGCGATTTCGGGAGTTTGATCATGGGCACGTTCCGGCGGAAGGCGGAGAAGCCGGATCCGAACTTCCCGCGCACGTTCTCGTTTCGCGGCGGTTTGAAGACGCTGATCGATAAACTTGCGGCGGAGATCGGTGAAGGTTACGTGCGGTACGGAGCGAAAGTTGAGAACGTTGACGATCTAGGCGACGGTCGATCACGTGTGAACGGGGAAGACTTTGACGCGGCGGTGATCTCGACGCCGGCTTGGATCGCGGCTGACCTAATAAAAGACCGCGATAATCATCTCGCGGACACGCTTGCGAGCGTCAATTACCCACAGGTCGCGGTAGCTGTCACGGGGTTCAAGAGCGAAAAGATCGGAAAGAATTTGGATGGATTCGGGTTTCTTATCCCGAGCAAAGAGAAGCGGCCGATACTCGGCACGCTCTTCCATTCGGCTGTGTTCCCCGAGCGGGCACCTAAAGGTTATCAACTGCTGATGACATTCATCGGCGGCGTGCGGGCGGGGAATCGTCTGGACGAGATGTCTGATGATGACCTGAAGCGAATCGTGACGGAACAACTCGGCGAATTGCTGAACGTAAAAGGCGAGCCGGATATGTTCCACCTGAAGCGGTGGAAGCGGGCGATCCCGCAATATCGTGTTGGTTACGAAGATGTAATGGCCGAATGCGCGGCCTTTGAGAGGAACAACCCGGGCCTGTATTTCTGCAGCAATTTTTACCGCGGCATCTCGATGAGCGATTGCGTGAAGAACGCGTTCCAAACGGCCGATGATGTCGAGAATTATTTGAACGATATTTAGATGAGCAATTTCATTCAACCGAATTTCCCAGTGGCTCGGCTTCGCCGTATGAGGCGGACGCCCGAGTTGCGAGAGATGTTTCGCGAAACGGCTCTCTCGCCCGCGGATTTCATTTACCCGCTCTTCATCGTCGAGGGCGAGAACGTCAAACGCGAGATCTCGTCGATGCCTGCGCAGTTTCAATTGTCGATCGACAACGTGATTCGCGAATGCGAGGAACTGCTTTCACTCGGTGTGCGTTCGGTGATCCTGTTCGGCATCCCGAATGAGAAGGACGAGGTCGGGTCGGGGGCTTATGCCGAAGACGGGATCATCCAGAAGGCGACGCGGGCGATCAAATCGAAGTTCCCGGAGATGGTCGTCGTCACCGACGTCTGCCTTTGCGAATACACTTCGCACGGGCATTGCGGCGTCGTGGAGGACGGATACGTGAACAACGACCGCACACTAGAGTTATTAGCGAAGGAAGCTGTCTCGCATGCGCAGAGCGGCGCCGACATCATTGCCCCGAGCGACATGATGGACGGGCGCATCGCCGCGATCAGGAACGCACTGGATAACAATCGGTTCGAGAACATCCCGATCATGGCTTATTCGGCGAAGTATTCGTCCGGTTTCTACGGGCCGTTCCGCGAGGCGGCAGAGTCGACGCCGCAGTTCGGTGACCGGAAGACGTACCAGATGGACTTCGCGAATTCGGACGAGGCTATGCGCGAGATCGCTCTCGATATTCAGGAGGGAGCGGACATCGTGATGGTGAAGCCTGCACTTTCCTACCTCGATGTCATTCGACGCACGAAGGACAGCTTCAACATGCCGATCGCCGCTTATAACGTCAGCGGCGAATACTCGATGGTGAAGGCCGCGGCGCAGGCCGGTTGGCTGGACGGCGAGAAAGTGATGATGGAGGTGCTGACCTCGATCAAACGCGCGGGAGCAGATGTGATCATCACATACTTCGCGAAAGAGGCTTCGAGACTACTTAAGGTCTGACTTTATCTTTGCGTCCTCAGCGAGCTTTGCGTGAAATTGCCTTTTCTCAC
Organism: Acidobacteriota bacterium; assembly: GCA_023415725.1. Classification (GTDB taxonomy): domain Bacteria; phylum Acidobacteriota; class Blastocatellia; order Pyrinomonadales; family Pyrinomonadaceae; genus OLB17. The sequence continues at coordinate 5,501 of JAEZJR010000083.1, read as the reverse complement.
GCAAAGCTCGCTAAGGACGCAAAGGGTTTTTGATTGCAATGGATACATCTAACAGCACGAAGTTATTCGAGGAAGCTCAGAAACATATGCCGGGCGGGGTGAATTCGCCGGTGCGGGCGTTCAAGTCAGTCGGGCGGGATCCGCTTTACATCAGCCGGGCGAAGGGCTCGCGGATCTACGACGTCGACGGGAATGAGTTCATCGATTACATCGGTTCGTGGGGGCCGATGATCGTCGGACACGCGCACGAGCGGGTGATCAACGCGATCAAGGAAACGGCGGAGAACGGGACCAGTTTCGGCGCGAGTTCGGAGAAGGAGATCGAACTGGCGAAGCTGGTGAAGTTGTTCGTCCCCTCGATCGAGATCGTGCGGATGGTGAACTCCGGCACGGAAGCGACGATGAGCGCGATGCGGCTTGCTCGCGGGTTCACGGGCCGTGACAAGATAATCAAGTTCGAGGGCTGCTATCACGGGCATGGCGATTCGTTCCTGAGTAAGGCTGGCTCGGGCGTAGCGACGTTCGGGCTACCGGACAGCCCCGGCGTCACCAGATCCACTGCGGGCGATACGCTCAACGCGATCTACAACGACATCGCGTCGGTTGAGCGGCTCGTGGAGGACAACAAGGGTGCGATCGCTGCGGTGTTCATCGAGGCCGTCGGCGGGAATATGGGGTGCGTTCCGTCGGATGCGGAATTCCTTCGTAAACTGCGCGAGATCTGCACGTCGGAAGGTATCCTGCTTATATTCGACGAGGTGATGACGGGTTTCCGTCTGTCGCGCGGCGGAGCTCAGGAGCTATACGGGGTGACGCCGGATCTGACCACGTTCGGGAAGGTGATCGGCGGCGGGCTTCCGGTGGGGGCATACGGCGGACGAAAGGAAATAATGGAGATGATCGCACCGGCCGGGCCTGTTTATCAGGCGGGGACGCTGTCGGGGAATCCTCTCGCTATGGCGGCGGGGATCGAAACTCTGCGGATCATCGACGAGGATCCGGAGTTTTACGCAGAACTCGACCGCGTTGGAGCACAACTCGAAGACGGTATCCGCGGCATACTCGAAAGCAACGGCCGCAAACTTACTCTGAACCGCGTCGGTTCGATGTTCACGCTGTTCTTCACTGAGGAGCCTGTCACGGACTTCACTTCGGCGAAGACTTCCAACACCGCGGCTTTCGCGAAGTACTTCAACTCGATGCTGGAACAGGGAGTGTATCTCCCGCCGTCGCAATTCGAAGCGTGCTTCATCTCCGCGGCCCATTCGGACCAGGACATCGCGGATACGCTCAAGGCCATCGACACGGCCGTGAGCTGATATACGATCACAGTTCTAAAGAGACGAAAGCGGGGCCAAAGTGGTCTCGCTTTCGTCTTTTCGCGTACGCCTAAGACCGAGATCGTCTGCAATCATCTCCGAGGAGCGAACAACGAACTGGAGTTGGAGGAGAGAACTGATGCAGATCGACTCGATCGAATGGCCTGCCATTTTCTACAACCTTCTATATGTTGGTGTGGCATACGTACTTTCGCTCCCGCTGGCCTGGAACCGCGAGCACGGGGAGGGCGGCGCGGGGTTGCGTACCTTCCCGCTGGTGTCGATCGCCTCATGCGGTTACTGTCTGATCGCGATAAGGGCATTTTCAGGTCAAGCGGATGCTCAGGCGAGGATCCTGGCGGGGTTGATGACGGGGATCGGGTTCATCGGCGGCGGGGCGATACTGAAGCAGGGGGACAACGTCCGCGGCGTAGCCACGGCTGCAAGCATCTGGGCGACCGGTGCGATCGGCGGAGCCGTTGCGTTCGCCCGTTTCGAGATAGCGATCCTCATCAGCCTCGTCACTTTCCTCACCCTACGCCTGATGAGCCCGATCAAACAGAAGATCAACAGCGATGATGCCGGCGACGAGACGGGAAGCAGCACTTGAAATAGCCCTTCCATGAAATTGTAATGCTCGATACAACGCCCGCCTTTGCGGCATCGATCATTTAAATATCAAGTTAGCGAGCGACGGAGGAAATAGATGAACAGACTTATAGCCGGGGCGATCGCCGGTGTGGCGGCAACCGTCCCTATGACCGCACTTATGGTGTACATGCACCGCCGGATTCCGCCGGGCGAGAGGAGGATGTTGCCGCCGAAGCAGGTGGCGGGGGAGGTAGCGAGCGAGGCCGGGGCGGAGGATCTGGTGGATCGCGAAGAGGACCTTCTAGCCACGACCGGGGTCACTCACTTCGGCTATGGCGCCGCGATGGGCGGGGCGTACGCGCTTGCGGCGCCTCACATTGATCTACCCGCTGAATTGAAAGGAACGGTGTTCGGACTGGGAGTTTGGGCCGGGAGTTATCTGGGATGGCTTCCCGCGGCGGGGATAAGGCCACCCGCGACGCGAAGACCGGCGAGCGAGAACGCAATGATGGTCGCGTCCCATATCGTCTACGGGATGGTGTTGGGGCGGTTGGTTGAAACTCTGGAAGGCTATAAGAAAGAAGCCGCCACGGGAGGCTAAGCTGGAACACATGGACCTTGCGCTGGCAAAACATTCAGCGCAGCGGATCGTCAGGCTCCCTTCTCCTCCCATTGCTCGATCTCGATGATGAGCCGGTTGAGCGCGACGACGCTGAGCACCAGGACGAGATAACCCTGGATGGAGCTCTCGCGTATCCGGAACGACGTGTAAACGACGATCGCGTGCGTGAGCCCGTCGCGTTCCTTCTGCACGGAGTCGATGAGCTCGGTGAGCGATTCGAGATGAAGGTTCGGCACGGCGAACCCGACATGCACTTTCAGGACGTTGCCGAACATCCCGAGGCATGCGTTTAGAAGAATGTTGCCGACCTCGGTCAGCACTTCCCGGGCGGATTCGTCCAACTGATCCGAGTATGATTCCTCGTCCGTAAGCAGGTCGGTGAGCCTGACCGCCCCGTCCTGATTCAAGATCAGGAACGCATCGCCCGCGATGGCCCCATCAAAAGGCTGATGTATCGACGCGACGTCGCCCGGCAGGAATCGTTTCAGGTTATCCGCGACCGCGTCGATCGGGTACACTTCCACCTTCGGGACATCTAACAGCACGCGGTGCCCCGTGATCTCTGAAAGCGAAGAAGCTGTACGCGCGAACGCGATGTTGATGAACTCTTCTAACGAGTCGGTCTGTTCTGCCGTTAGGTTCATGCCTCACCTCCCGGCCCGAGTACGGAATTCATAGCGTCGATGACCTTCTCCGGCGTCAATGGTTTGTTGATAAATGCGTCGGCACCGGCCTCGGCGACTAGATCCCTTGTCATATCCTGAATGTCCGCACTTGCGATCACGACGCGAGCGTTCGGGTCGAGTTCGCGGAGTTTGCCGAGCACATCGAGCCCGTACATATCCTTCATCGTCAGATCGAGGAATACCATATCCGGCTTTTCGAGGAAGTACTTCTCAAGACCCTCCGGGCCCTCTTCGGCCTCGATGACCTCGTGGCCTGCGCCCTCGATCATACGGCGCATCATTCTTCGGGACATTGCGGAATCGTCCACGATGAGTATTTTCTTCTTCACGATATTTCCACCAGGGCTTGTGCCATCTGATCGAGCGGGACCTCACGGTCGCTCAGTCCGGCCTCAACAACGGAACTCGGCATTCCGTAAACTATACAAGATTGTTCCGATTCAGTATATATCGCCCCGCCGCGAGCCTTGATCCATGCGGCACCCTCGCGTCCGTCGGACCCCATCCCCGTCATCACCACTCCAAGTACGCGATCGCCGAATGCCTTCGCGGCGGATTGGAACAAAACATCGACCGAGGGGCGATGGGCGGTTTCGACCGGCCGGAGGTTCAGGGCCGTCCGCACGGAACCGTCCGGTGCGCGCTCCAGGAGCAAATGCTTTCCGCCGGGTGCGAGGAATGCAGCGCCCGGCCGCAGTTCTTCGCCGCCCATCGATTCCACGAAATCGATCGCGGAGAGTTCATGCAGCCGTTCAGCGTACATCGTCGTGTATCCGACGGGCATATGCATAACGATCGCGATCGGCACCGGGAAATCCGCCGGCAATTGAGGAATGAATGATCTCAAAGCCTGCGGTCCGCCCGTCGAGATCCCTATAACGATGACATCGAACCTTCCCTTAGACACCGAACGGCGTTCGACCGGGAGGGACTCTACAGCGACTGGCGGCCCTGGTTCCGGCAGGGCCTGTGGGCGCGAGGTCGCGGCAGCTTTGATCTTTTCGACCAGCTCTTCCCGCATCGAAAAGATCTTTTCGGTCGCGAGGGCGGTGGGTTTTTGTATGAAGTCGATCGCTCCGGCGTCCAGGGCCGAGAGGGTATCGTCGTCGTGTTCGTCCATCGAGCTCATCATAAGGATGGGCAGCGGACGTCTGGACATCTGCTCCTTAACGAACCCGACCCCGTCGAGTTCCGGCATCATCAGGTCAGAGATCACCACGTCCGGTTGCAACTCTTTGGTGAGCCGCAGGGCCTCGACGCCGTCGCGTGCAGCCCCGACCACCTCTATGACCGGCACACCCCCGAGCATCTCCCGGACGACCTTCCGGACGTAGGCGGAGTCATCCGCTATGAGCACGCGGATGATGCCGTTCAATTTTCCGGAATTAGGCAAATAAACCTCGCTATCTAAAAATCAATTTCGCTTCGTGTATACGAAAGCGTTCCCGATCTCCTCGAGTTCGAATTCGTCGGTCGCCCTCAGAAGTGACTCAGAAGCCCCGACGAATAGATATCCCGGCACGCTGATGTGCCGGGCGAACGAATCGACCACGCGCCGGATGGTCTCCGGTGCGAAGTAGATGAAAACGTTTCGACAAAAAATTACCGACGCGGCGGCACAATCGCCGACCGCCCTTTCGTCGAGCAGGTTCACGCGCCCCCAGGTGATACGCCGCGACATCGCCGGCGAGACCCTCCATTCCTTACCTTCCTGCGTAAAATATTTTTCACGCAGCGCATCCGGCAACGCCCTGAACGACCTGCCACCGTAAAGGCCGGACCGCGCCTTCCGCAGCGCCGCCGGGCTGGCGTCCGTGGCAATGATCTGGATATCGGCCCGCCCGAACCATCCTTCCTCATTCAGCCGCATTGCAATGGACAGCGGCTCCTCACCGGACGCACAAGCGGCGCACCATATCCTGATGCGTTCGCCCGGGCGGGAGGCAAGGAGCTCGGGGATCACCTTTTCGGCAAGACCGTGCAATTGGTCCATCTCGCGCCAGAAATACGTTTCCTGCACAGTGAGGGCGTCTATCAGGGCATCCCATGCTTCGTCGGAAGCGGGGTCGTATTTCAACAAATAGTAATAATCCAAATAGGATCCGAACCCGAACTCCTTTAGAAGCGGGGCGATCTTGCCCGTGAAGAGATCGAGCTTGGAGTCCTCGAACACGAGGCCCGTCTTCTCGAAGACGAGGTCGCGTAAAAGAACTTCCGCTCCCGGCCGCGGGTTCGACGATCTGTTTCCAAAGTCCATCCGGGTCACATCCCTAGCTCGTTAAG
>JAEZJR010000077.1 GCA_023415725.1 Acidobacteriota bacterium | reverse complement strand
GTGAATTCAGGCTTCGCTTCGGCCTGCTTGGTCTCCTTGCCGCTGGTCGCGGCGTCGAGCATTGCACTAGCGTCGTCGAGTAATCCCATTATCGTGAACCTCTACTTGGCCAGCTCTTCAAGTTTCGCTTGCGTTGCCCCATCGACCTTCCCTGACTCCTTCAACTCATTCTGCTGCTGGAAATTCTTAAGAGCGTTGATCGCTTTCTTGCCGACCTTTTCTTCGACGAATTCCTCGGCAGCTTTTGCACCCTTTTTTACACGGGCGGAGGCCTTGAATCCGAGATTGTTCAACCGCTGCATAACGCCTTCCGCATTGTCGATCGGGTCGAGGGATCCGATCCTCAGGCCGTGGATCTCCTTCCCATCCTTAAAGATGAGCTTTGCGCTAGACGCGTCGCCCGGAATGAAATGTTCGAGCTTACCCTCGCCGTCCGTCTTGCCGCGGATCAGCTCGCCGGCCACTTCCAGGATATATTCCTCGTTCGCACGAGGGTTGCCCAGGGCCATCATCTGCATCTTTATCTTGGTCGGCTCTCCCTTTCGCTTGAAGACATGTTCCTGCTCGGTTCCTTTTGGCACTTCTTTTTCCTGAAGTTTGGGGACGAAGATCTCATCGTCCGCAGCCAGGACGTTCGGGTCTTTCCGCTTTTGTCTCAAAGCGGCATTTTCGCCGTGCTCCCAAATGGTCTTCCAATAAAACCCATTTTTCTTAGCAAGGCTGGATGTCGACTCTCCGTTACCTACCATTCGTTTCGCCATATGATCATTCCTCCCTAGCTAGGCATCCTCCCATGCGTCTTTATCGAGGTTCGGGAAATTCACCTGACAGGTGCCCGGCTCTATCCCTTTCACCTTGGCTTCGCCCTTGTGGTCGAGCGTCCCGGTGTGGCGCTTGCCGTCGGATGTCTTTACCAAGTAACTTTCGCTGGGTACAGGCTTGCCCGCTTCATCAACTAGCTTGATCTTGATCCAGGACTTTTTCTTCGGATCTTCCTTACTCGATCTCTGTTCCTTACGTTTCCTAGAGCCCTCCTGGAGCTTCATCTTGCTGCCCGGTTTATCGTCGGCAGCTTCGTCGGCTTCTTTCGGAGCAGTCGGTGCGACGAGTGAGTTTGCCGCTCCTGAGCCTGCAGCACCGCCGGAGTTGATCATCACCATGGTGCCCTGGATGAATACGCCTCCGGAATTTATGTCAACGAAGTTGCCCCCCACCTTAAGGGTAAGCTGGGTCATTCCTTCGACGACCACGTTCATCCCCTTAAGGTACATCGATCCGGTGACCTCTTCGCTCTTACTGCCGCCGATCTTTATGCCTTGATCGGCGCCTACCTTCAGGGACTGGGATCCGGTGACCTCTTTGGCCTCCTTGCTGCCCATCCCCGAGCCGACCTTTAGGTGGCGATCGCGCTTGATGTGCTCATAGTGGTCGTTCTCGATGATCTGGTGCAGGTCGTTCTCGACCTTTTCGAACTGATCGTTCTTAATGATCAGGTGCTGGTCGTTCTTGGTGATCTCGCGCCGGTCATTCTCGACACGGATATCCATGTCGTACTGGCCATGGATGAAGATCTGTTCTTCGCCCTTCTTATCGTCGAACCGCCATTCGTTATAGCCTTCGCCGCCGATGGTCGAATCCGATTTCACGCCCGAGAGGGACTTGTTCTCGGGCAGCTCGTACGGCGGCATCGCGTCGTGGTTGTAGACGCAACCCGTGATGATCGGCTGATCCGGATCGCCTTCCAGGAAATGCACCAGCACCTCCATGCCGATGCGGGGGATGAACATCGACCCCCAGCGATTGCCCGCCCAGTGCTGAGCCACCCGCGCCCAGCAGGAGCTGCCCTGGTCGAATTCGCCCTCGCGGTCCCATTTGAATTGGACCTTTACCCGCCCGAATTTGTCGGTGTAGATCTCCTGCCCCTTCGGGCCGACCACCGTGGCGGTCTGGCTCGTCAGGATCATAGGTTTCGGTGTGACCCTCTGCGGGCGGAAAGGCGCCGCCCCCTGGCCCCAACTTATGCACTCGAATGTGTTCGAGTACCCACCGTCCGGCATGTCGGAATAATAATGAGGACTCTGAACGGCTGAATGGGTGATCGATGTGATGACGTATTCAGCGTTATAGTCTTTGACCGGATGTCCCTTCAGCTTAAAACGGTGCCCCGCGACCAGTGATGGGCAATCCCCGTGGGCGGTAACGGTGCGATGGCGAGCATCGATCGTCTCCTGCAACAATTTCGCATTCCGTTTTATATCGTCGGACATGTACTGAAGTTCGGAGTTGCGTTCACCAGCGCCCGCGTCTATCACGTCGTATTTCCGTATCGAGCCGCTCGGGTAAAGGTAGTGTTCTGTCTTTTCCTGATTGTTGGCGAACGGGAATCGCGTCAGCTCGATTGATTCGAAATTATCCTGCGGCTTTTGATGGGTGTAATCCCACAGTGTCACCTTGCCGGTCTGCAGTCTGTAATTGACGAGGAAATTGTCGATGAATGTGGCATCCAAAACCTCTTCTTCGATCTTCAATCGATATGGTATCTCATACTTCGAGGTAACTTTTTCGTGCGATTGAGGATCCACACAGATGATCATTTTGTGCGAATCTTCTTCGTGCCTGAAAAAGTAGAAGATCCCTTCCTCCTCCATGAGTCGGGAAATGAAATCGAAGTCCGATTCTCGATACTGGACGACGTAGTTCCTCGGTTTCCACTCCACGGTGCCGAGTTGCAACTCAAACGGGTGATCAGCAAGGACCTCTTCCAACAACTGCGGTATAGCGATGTGCTGGAAAATACGGCTTTGCTGTGTTTGGGTGAGCATCCAAACCGAGGGCACTACTGTCAATTTGTAATAAGTGAACCGGCGGTCCCGGTCCATTTGTGTGCAGCTGTTGACGATTCCGTGGTAAACCCGCTCGGCCCCGTCCTTTGTCGCGAAGAAAATGTTGACCGGCTGCCCGAGTATGCCCTGCACGTCGAGGAGGGTCGGTTCAGGACCCTCCTTCAGTTCGTCGTGCAAAACAACGCATTCGGCGAAAGGAAGCCGAGAGATCCCCTCAACGAGTTCGACGCTCTGGATGAGAAGGTGATTCTCCTCGAACGGGGTCGTGATCCGTAAGATCCTGTCGAGTTGGGTCGCCGCTCCTGCTTCGTTTTCCGCCATATGCTGTTAACCTTGCCTCCCTTTTAGCCGATGTCGTAAACGAATTTCTCGTTTTCGCCGACACCGACATGCACCTTTTTGATGCTTTCGCCCGCCGCCATCCTCGACAGTACCTCGCCGCTCATGTCAGGCAACATGGTGCCCGTCAGGATGTTGTAAACGTTGCGGGCGCCGCTGTCCACATCCGTGCAGCGCTTCGCTACCGTTTCTATGACGGCATCATCGTAGGAAAATTGCGCACCATGGTTATCGGCGATGCGTTTTTTTATTTTCCCAAGCTGAAGCTTGATGATCAGCCGGAGGATCTCGTCGGAGATCGGGTAATAAGGGACTGTGACCATGCGGCCGAGCAGTGCGGGCTTGAAAGCCTTGTTCAGCTCGGGCTTGATCGCTTCGATGATGCCTTCCGGCTCGGGCCGCGTTTCGGGGTCGGCGCATAGCTTCATTATCGTATCGGTGCCGACATTTGAAGTAAGCAAGATGATCGTGTTCTTGAAATCGATCTCACGGCCCTCGCCATCTTCGAGGACGCCTTTGTCGAACACCTGGAAGAACAGTTCCATCACGTCCGGGTGCGCTTTTTCGACCTCATCGAGCAGCACGACCGAGTACGGCTTCCTTCTGACCGCTTCCGTCAGCACACCGCCTTCGCCGTAGCCGACGTATCCCGGAGGCGATCCTTTCAGGCTAGACACGGTGTGGGCCTCCTGATATTCGCTCATGTTGATCGAGATCAGGTTCCGCTCACCACCGTACAGTGACTCCGCGAGTGCCAGTGCCGTTTCCGTCTTACCTACACCGGACGTGCCGACGAGCATGAACACGCCGATCGGGCGTTTCGGATCGGTCAAACCGGCGCGGGAGGTGCGAATGCGCTGGGCGATCGCTTCGAGGGCGTGGTCTTGCCCGAGTACACGTTCGCGAAGTGTTTCGTGCAGGTTCAGCACGGCGTTGATCTCATCGGCGACCATTTTCCCGATCGGGATCCCGGTCCATCCGGAGATGACCTCCGCGACCGATTGCCCGTTCACCACGGGTTGGATCAGCGGGTTTTCGCCCTGCAGGGCCTTCAATTCTTCAGTCAAACGCTTCAGTTCTGCTTTGGCGGCCTCGATGTCGGCCGGTGCCGCTGCAGTGGCTGCTCCCGCGTCATCGCCGACCGGAGCTCCGTCTGCTTCCGCCGTAGCAGCAGCGGCCGCCATCGCTTCTCCATTGCCGTTGCCGTTCGAACCTGCGATAGCGTCCGCGAGTTTCCCATCGAGCCGCGACATCTCCAGCTTGGTCCGGACGTTCTTGATCTGCTCGACGAGAGCCTTCTCCTTCTCGAACTGCTCCTGGAACTCCGCGAGTTCTTCTTCAGTTTTCTTCAGGTCCGCCTGCAACTCTTCCAACCGGTTGTCGTGTCCGGCACCAGTGACCTGTTCGCGCTGTAGAGCATTGATCTCGGCATTGAGGTTCTGAATATGTCGTTTTGCGTCGTCGATCGGGGCCGGGATCGAGCCCTGCCCGATCGCGACCTTTGCACAAGCCGTATCCAGCACCGAAACCGACTTATCCGGAAGCTGCCGCCCCGTGATGTAGCGGTGTGAGAGCTTCACGCACTCCACGATCGCTTCGTCGAGGATGCGGACGTTGTGGTGAGATTCCATCTTGTCCGCGATCCCGCGCATCATCGCGATGGCTTTCATTTCGTCCGGTTCATCTACCTTTACGACCTGGAAGCGGCGTGCCAGAGCGGCGTCCTTCTCGAAGTATTTCTTGTATTCCGCCCAAGTGGTCGCAGCGATGGTGCGAAGCTCTCCGCGGGCAAGTGCCGGCTTCAAGAGATTCGCGGCATCGTTCTGCCCGGCGGCACCGCCGGCACCGATGAGCGTATGGGCCTCGTCGATGAACATGATGATCGGCTGCGGCGAAGATTTGACTTCGTCGATCACCGATTTCAGACGATTCTCGAATTCACCCTTCACGCCCGCGCCGGCTTGCAGCAGGCCCAGATCCAGAGAACGAACCGCGACGTTCTTCAGCGGATCCGGCACGTCGCCCTCGGCGATTCTAAGTGCAAACCCCTCCACGACGGCGGTTTTACCGACGCCCGCCTCGCCCGTAAGAATCGGGTTGTTCTGACGGCGGCGGGTAAGGATGTCAACGATTTGCCTGATCTCAAAATCGCGCCCTAGCACCGGATCGATCTTGCCCGCACGTGCCTTTGCGGTAAGGTCCTCGGTGTATTGGTCGAGGGCTTTCGTTTTCCCGGGTACGCCCGACGCAACCTGCGGCCCTCCGGAGACGCCCGAGGCTTCACCCAGAGCAACAGCGTCCCGTGCTTCGGCGGAATCGGCCGTGACATCCGGAAGGCCCTTCTGTAGGTCCTCCACCGAGATGTGGTCGAATTCCTTGGAGATATCCCGCGCGATACGCGAAAGCCCGCCGCTCGCGAGCAACGCAAGTATCAAATGGCCCGAACGGACCCTCGCCGCACCGAAATCGACCGAGGCGAGCAGCCATGCATTTTGTATCCACTCAGGGATGCGATCGCTCAGGCCAGGCGTGCGGGAATTGCCGGTCTTCAGCCGGTCGAGCGCCGTCTGCACGTCCTTGTTGAGGCGGTCGATATTGATCTCATAGTGCGAGGCGATCTTGTGCAAGTCGGTGTCATCCTGCTCGAGGATCTTCGCAAGGATGTGTTCCACTTCGACGTCGTAGTTGGTTCGCGAGAGGCAGAGGCCGGCGGCGCCCTCCAGCGCCCCCCTTGTCACATCGTTCAGCCTCCCTACCAGGGATTTCAGATTTACGTTCATTATTGTTCTCCTACAAAGATCTTCGGCTAGTTTTAACCGTCAAAAGAAATTGAATTGAGTTCGGCACTCCTAACCGACATTCCGCATCCCGCTTTCTCTCTATGCAGCCGTCGCGAGCACGAGCTGGTCGTCGTCCGCCTTGGCGGGCACGCTCTTCAAAAAGGACGTCCACCCGAGCATCGGTCTTCGCATCGCGCGGGTCGTCAGCACCGTACTTGGGACCTGTTTCTGCGCCAGGCAAAGTTGCACGTCGTAATCGAACTCCTGTCCGATCATGAATTCGACGATCGAACGAAGCGCCTTATGGCCGGAGCCGTTCGGCAAGAAACCGGTAAACTTTTGAACGCTAAGCGGGCCGAGCCGGATCCGCAATTTGGATTGTTGGTCCCAAATGCGTGTCCCCACTACGGTTGATCGGCCGAGCGAGCTGTTCCGCAGTCCGATACGGGTGTGGTCATCCCTACTCAGATCCATCCATTGCCCCTGAAACTGCTCGATATGGGCTTCGACCCCGAAATAGTCTTCGATAGTTTTTTCGATCGCGTTCGCCGAGTGCGGCTTTTGCGCTATCAACCCAGCATATGGCAAAAGCGACTCATCTTCGATGCCCATCTTCCCGCGAAGCCCCTTCGTTCCAAGGCCCACGAGGTCGAACATGTACGACGTCAACTCATCGTTCCCTCGTTCGTAGTTGACCGGGAAACGGTACTTCGCCCAAGCCTGGTAGAAGAGAGAAACGCTTCGATGGGTGAAAATATCGAGGAATGCCCACATCGCGGTGTCGCGATATCGTATACGGTCGAGAACCAGCTCTGAATAATGAGTCGGCAGGACCCCACTCGGCCCCACCATACCCATAAAATTCACCAGCATCTCGATCACTGGGGTACCCTCGTCACCCGAGCGCTCGGCTATTTCATGTATCTCGCTTGACGGGAAGTCAAGGGTAACACGAGACCGAAAGCGCACGATTTCTTCATGCGGTAGGGCCGGCCCGCCCACCGGCTTTTTCTCCGGGTACAGGCGCTCTAACAGTCTTACTGCCTGGAAAAACTCGAACGAGTAAGGCGAATCCTCGAGCTTCTGATTTAGCGGTTTCTTATCCAATTGGCCGGGTGAACCTCGATATTACGCTTCCTCAGCATACGGCGACCAGGCGCAGATCACTCACCTATCGGGTACGCGAGTTCGTTGTTAAATTAAAACCTGCTCCCCTGCACGCGCCGGGAACGTCTTGATATCCTCCTCGCGCTGCAGCGAGCGGATGGTCAACTGATTGAATGTGTTCACCGAGGCATAAAGTCCCAGGAACCTGTCTAGCACGGAAGCGAAGAGGAACATTCCGCTTCCCACGAACTCATCCTCGTCGAAAGTGATCTTCGTGTTGAGCCCCCGTACGAAGCCGGTCCCGACCCGTTCGCCGAGTTGCCGAACGATCTTGCTCGCCCCGATCTCCTTGATGCCCAGTATCTGTTTACGCGTCACCGACGAGTCGTTGAAATTGTAAAGGTGCAGTATCTCCTGGATCGCCTCGGGGCTATCTTCCTTTCCTATCAGAGACAAATAGTTGAGATTCAGGTGAGAGATCAAGCGCCATTGCAGCGATCGGCGCATCGGCGGCCGGATCGTTTCGGTCGGTTTCGTTATACACCGTACGCGCGAGGAGACGGCCGTTCCCTCGACCGTGAAATCACCTTCCTTGCCCCCGAATGGCAACCGGGCGGGCAGGTCGCGGTTCGTACACGTGGCCCTTACATTCAGTACGTCCACTGAAGGCGTACGCGGGTTGAAATTACTGTCCACGAAGGTGAGAAACATTTCCGTCCCCTCGTCGTCTTCGCGCTGAGAAGGCCGACGGAGGCCATACCAATAAGACTTCTCCATCTGCTCCCCGTGCGTGTGACGGAGCGAGTAGAACGGAGAGAACTCGCGCGACTTGTTCGTCCGCGGGTCGGTCATGAACACCTCGTCTATGGAATAGATCTCCGTAGTGGTCTGTCGGTGTACGTCTGCGACGACATGGTACTCGTATTTTTGTTGCGAAATGTATAACGGGTCGCTAAGCCTATTAAAAAGATTGATCACTGGGGAGCAACCCATCTTGAACGTTTCCACGGTGATCGGTGCGGCCGGCGGGTTGACGTCCTTGAGATGGATCAGGATCTCGAAATGGCTACCGAACTTACGCCGGGCGGCCTCGTCAAGCCCGTACACGTCGAAGAAAAGGAACTTGTAAGGGAACGCGAAATATTCGGAAAGAAGGCGGTACCCGGAAAACGAGCGCTTCGAATAGGGCAAAAGAGCCTCATCGTCGGAGAACCCGACCTGTCGGATGAAGTCGGACGCCGGTATGACCACCGGATCCGGTAGGCGTAACTGAAGGTTTGTCAGCGTCTTCAGCGTCCTGTCGCCTAGCGGCGGGTCGACGGGTCTTATCTCCACGTTGGTCGCGTGATTGAAGATCATCTCGTAAAGCGGGTAGACAAGTTGCGGATCGCCGTCGATGTAAAACCGCACGTGATCCAATGGTTCGCCCGTTTCCTTTTTCAGCTCGTGAAGATTCCCGTTGCCGAAGCAGCGCATCCCGATTCGGATATAGCTGTCAGCGTACTTGCCGCGACTGTCCTTTGGGGCCGGCGATTCGAGGGCAGCCGAGAGCAATTCGATCGGGGCAAGCTGCACGTTGAACGCGGTTCGGAATTGGCAAGGAGTCCCGTTGACAGGCCGAGAATTCAACTTGCTGCCGCGTGGCAGGGAAGCCACGTTGGAGAGCTTGTCCTTGGACGACCCGGCCGAGAACTGGGCAATCGCCATCGAGGGGATGGGCGCCAGATAGTGTGGGTAGAGAAGATTGAGGAAGGACTCGGTGATCTCGGGGAGTTCGTCGTCGATTTTGAGACCGATACGAGCCGTGAGGAAAGCGAACGCCTCGATCATCCGCTCCACGTGCGGATCCTCCACCTTCTCGTCTTCCATCTGAAGACGGGCGGCGATCTTGGGGTACTTGTGCGCGAAATCCGCCCCCATTCGGCGGAGAAAAATCAGTTCGCGCTCGTAATAACCCAGGAGTTCGTCTCTCATCCGTTTCTTCCCGCCCCAAAAGCTAGCTTTCTAGACTATCTCACGTACCTGAAATTGTGTGGTCCCTGATTCTAGATCGGTGCCGAATGTGACGGGCTCTGGGGCCGGATCCACATCAAGATTCGCTTCAATTCGAAACCGCGGCGTACGGAGGTGCTCATCAGATGTGTCAATCGTCACCTTCACATTAAAGAATCTCGGTTCGAAGATACTCAGGGCGGATTCTATATATTTCGCCAGAGCTCTCCAATCCGAGCTTTTATCCGAGCTAAGACTGGTTAGATCGGGAAGCCCGAAGGCAACGACGGATTTCCTTATCTCTTCAGAACCATTAGTCTCGATCTGTGCCGTCCGCCGCGTGTTCAATAACCACTCAAGGTCACGAGCGACGGAAGCCTTAAGCTCGTGCAGCGTTTGCGATCGTGACTTGAACAATTCAGAAGTGTCTTGTGGTTCGTGATCGATAAGTCGATCAAGGACCGAGGGAGTGATCCGGTCTTCAAAAACGCTGCGTGCCATAAACTGAAAAATAGCCCGTCTCCCTTAGGAAGACGGGCCCCCGGCGAATACTAACCCTAGACGACCGTGTTGGTCTTAACGTTATAACCCCATTCGATGTTGTCGCCCGTGACACCAGTCTCATCTTGAGGTTTGTAAACTTGCTTCACTTCTTCGAAATTGAACGAACAAGATTCGGTAGGATTCTCCGAAGATCCACTGATTTGAAAGCTAGAGATCAGGAGATTCTTGAAGGTGTAGGTCAAGAAAACCTGCCCGCCTTCCGTGCCGCCACCAGCTTTCCGGCAGCTTAGTACGGCTTCGTTTATATGTTCGCCGGTGGCACAGTACTGCTGCAGTTTCGGGCTGCCCTTTCCGGTATAAATCATAAATGAAAAATCTTGCATATCCACTTTGCCGGCACCCCTGCCCTGGCCGAGGGCTGCGCTTCCAGTGTTTGACTGCCCCCAAGACCACGACAAAAGCTGAAGTTGGTCGGGGAACATTGCATCTTTACTCTCGCCGGTCACTCCTTCGATCTTCAAAAAATAATCGACTGCCATTTCACATTTGCTCCTTACTTTGGTTTTATCTATCTAAATTTCCCACGCGTCTTTCTATTCGACACGAGCTTTCAAGTAGTTTTGGAGGCCTTCCGTTTAGGGCTCCAAACTCACAGTTTTAAGACGCTTCGGTCGAATCCTTTTGCGTACTCACGGATCGAAATTCCCCTGAGAAGTAAACTATTTCGCTGGCGGCGGTAGGTCAGCTACCAAACGAAGCGAAACAGAGAGTTCATCCAGTTGGAAGTGGGGTCTGAGGAAGGCGACGGCCCGGTAGCAGCCGGGCTTGCCGGGCACTTCAGCCACTTCGATCTTCGCCTCTCTAAGTGGATACTTCGCTTTCACGCTCGGGGAGGCTGAATCGTCAGATGTGACATAATTCATGATCCATCGGTTCAGGAACCGCTCAGCATCTTTCCGCTCCATGAAGCTTCCAACTTTGTCGCGCATCATTGACTTAAGGAAATGTGCGAAACGCGAAGTCGCGAACATGTACTGCAACTGGGTTGACAGCCGCGCATTTGCGTTCGCAGCATCCGTATCATACTTCTTTGCTTTGTTGCACGACTGCATGCCGAAAAACGCGGCGTAGTCCGTGCCTTTGCAGTGGACTAGCGGAATGAATCCATTATCGGAAAACTCCTTCTCTCGGCGGTCGGTGATCGCAACTTCGGTGGGGCACTTCAGTGCGACCTCGCCTTCGTCGGTTTCAAATGTGTGAGTGGGAAGACTGTCAACTAATCCTCCGCCCTCGACGCCGCGAATAGCTACGCACCAACCATGCATCGCGAAGGCCTCCGTCAGCCGTGTGCCGAGGGAATACGCGGCGTTCGTCCACAAATATTTCTTGTGATCGGTGCCGTCCACGTTCTCCTCGAACCGGAATGTTTCCGTAGGCTTGGTTGCCGCCCCGTACGGCTCGCGACCAAGGGTATGCGGGAGCGTAAGCCCAACGTAACGGGAATCCTCCGATTCGCGGAAGCTACGCCACTTAGCGTATTCGGTACGGTCGAAGATTTTCGATATGTCCCGCACTTCGGTCATCTCAGAGAAAGTTTCCCACCCAAACAGATCTGCGGACGCAGCGCTGAGGAACGGAGCGTGGGCGGCAGCTGCAACCTGCGCCATCTTTTCCAACAACGACATGTCCTGCGGATGGTTCCCAAATTCAAAGTCACCGATGAGGGCGGCGTACGGAGCTCCACCAAAAGTTCCGTATTCCTCCTCGTAAACCTTTTTGAAGATGGCCGATTGATCGAACTCGATTGCTTTCTCGAGGTCTTTCAACAGATCTTTCTTGTTCACGTTCATCACTCGGATCTTCAGCATCGGGCTGGTTTCGCTGTTCATTACCAGTTGATGCAGCCCGCGCCATGAGCCTTCCAATTTCTGGAAATCTTCGTGGTGCATGATCTCGTTGAGCTGTGCGGAAAGAAGCCGATCGATCTCGGCGATGCGGGAATTGATCGCGAGGTCCATGTTTTTGGACATCGTCAATTCGCCAGCCATTACCTGGTTAACGAACTCAGCGATCATATCCTTTGCCCGCTCCTTCTGGAAATCGTCGCGGGCCATTTTGCCTTCGGTCAAGATCTGGTCCAAAAGGCTTACTTCCTGTGTGGCTTCAGCGGTTTGCACCCCTGCATCTTGCTGTTTTTGATTTGCCATGGCGTCTATTCA
The DNA here is from genome assembly GCA_023415725.1 of Acidobacteriota bacterium. Lineage (GTDB taxonomy): Bacteria > Acidobacteriota > Blastocatellia > Pyrinomonadales > Pyrinomonadaceae > OLB17. The sequence continues at coordinate 6,364 of JAEZJR010000077.1, read as the reverse complement.
GCCTCCTTACCTTCGAGTCCAAGCTCAGAACTCAATTCCTTCTGCTTTGCTTGGTCAGCGATGACATCATTTAAAATAGTTTCGAGTTTATCGTTGCCGTCCATCTTCGAAAGAAGATCCGAGAGTTTCTGTCTGGCTTCAACGAGTTTGCGGAGGGGTTCGACCTGCTGCACGATGCGGTCGGGCTCAAAATCCTCCATGTTGTTGAATTTCAGCTCGACCCCTAACTTGCTTCCGTCGTCTTGAAGTTTATTGTCCGTCGAAAAGGAGAGCCGGGGTTTCATTCCTGAGAGAACCTGATCAAAGTTGTCTCGATCTATCTCGATGAACTTGCGGTTCTTCAAGGCGGGAAGCGGTTCTTCCGGTTTGCCGGAGAAATCTCCCATAACACCTACAACGAATGGGAGCTCCTTCATTTCGATAGCTCCTCCGGTTTCAACCTCGTAAGCGATTTGCACGCGAGGCGGCCGGATCCGTGCTATCTTTTGCTGAACACTTTCTTTCTTTGGCATCTGTTTTCTCCTTTGGTTATTTCCATGAAATACTTCTTAGGCTTCCGACCCGGTAAACCTTAGTCCCCCGTCCCATCCGCCGAGACCCCGAGGGTTTCCCTCAATTGGTACAACACCGATTGATCCTTGATGACATCCTGCAACCAGCTATCCAGCGGCATTTCACCCCATCTAACAGCTTTTTGAACCAGATACGAAACCGGGCTGTGGGGCTCGGTCCGCTTAAAAAAATCTGCAATATCATTGAGCCGTTTCAATGCATCACGTCGATTCTGGATCGCTCCAGCCGCGGACACGGTTGCTGAATTTGCAGTCGCGATCCCTTCTGTTTCGTCTGCTTGGAAAGCTTCGTCAAGAACCTCATCAGGTTCCTCAGCCCTCTTCTCAGTCAGCAGCAACCTTACCTGGTTGTGCACCTCCTCAAGCGTTTTTCTGAAATTCGTTAATCCGGGAGCCTGGTTGCGTTCGTATTTTTCCTCTATTACCCGGTTCAACTCCCCAAAAGCTTCCCAGCATTCCTCGATCGCGAAGTTCGCTGCCTCCACAGCGGCTCGGCGGGTTTGTGCAATTTCCTTTTTCCAAAGATCACTTGTGACCCTTCGTTCCCGTTCTGCCTGTTCCTTGAGGGCCTGTATACGTTCCCTAGCCGTGGAATCGAGACTTTCGAGATTGTCAGGTATGTCGAATCTTTTTGAGTCTTCCCAATCGAGGTAACTGTAATTTGCTACCCCGGTATACGGAGAGCCCTTTATGGCAAGCTCCATCTGCGAATCCACCCAAGAAATCGCGTTCGCGCGGTTCTCCATATCCCCCTCGTCTATCTCAGGGAAAAGAGTCTCCCAGAACCGTTCTTGGAGACCTGAGAGCAACTTTAGCGAATCCCTTAGGCCTACAAACCCGTGCAGCTTAACGAGAGCCTCGCTGACCCATGCGGCGATTTGGAGGTCTTTCGATTTCGTCAGAAGAGCGTCAACCCCAAGGTTCAGCACTTTTTGGAAATCCGCCACCTTTAGTTCCGTTTGCCACTCGCCCTGTGCCAAATTAACATCTGCTCTCCGAGCCTCTCGGATCTCGTCATAAATCCCGGAATATCTTAAAGACTCACCGGACGGAGACTCCTCCGAGATTGGCTGCAGCAAAAGGTCGAGGTCCACCACAGGCGGCTTTTGGAGTTCTTCACTCATCAAAACGCACTCCTAGAATTTCGTCAGAACTTAGGGATAGGGTCCGGTTTGTTCAGGATCGTGAGTATTCTAGCCGAAAACCCTAAAAATTAACACACAATAATTCACGCGTTATTCACGCCTGAAATCGATCTTTTGAATGCCGGAACAGGGCATTTCCTTGCCATCCATCCAGAACAACCGGACGCCTTCCCCGACGTAGATCTCGTCGCCGATGTCTCGCCAATCGACCGTCCGACCGAGGCGTACCTCATCGTCGGAGCTCTTCCAGCTGTTGACGTAGAGGGCCGGCAGGAACATCTCACCGGTCGATCCGTTCTTCATCTCCACCTTGGCCTGCGGCCAATAAACATCTCGAAGCGATGTCTTTTCGAGAAATTCGACCGAAACGATCTCCTCGAAGGGGAGCCATACGTAACTGTCTTTGATGAACCCCTCGAAGACGCACATCGTGAGGTCGTTGTAGTCACGAAAGTCCTCGTATTCGGTCCCATTCACGTTAACGGCGAACGCCGGACGCTCTTCTTCCACCTTGTCGAGCAGTTCGCGAGCCCCGGCGGTGTCACCGCGGCGGACCAGGTCAACGGCACGCAGCAGGTCCCGGCAATAGTCTGGGAGGTCGGTGACGATCTCAGGCGGGTGGCTATGCTCGAATAAATTTATCCGGTCCCGTTCGCACTTGAAGTTCTGCCGATAGATCACGGAACCGACGGCGGCCTTCATGTCCTGATGCCCGATCGCGTCGAGTTGTTTCTCGGCGCGGTCCCAATCGCCCGAAAAACATGACAGCTCGAAAAGGAATGTGCGGGCCGACACGTTCGTCGGGTTTTTCTTCACCGTGTCGATCGCGGCGGCGATAGCTCCGCCCAGGTCGCTCTCATCGAGCTTCAATCTCGCTTGCTCCATAAAGGTCCTCCACTGCCTCTGCCCGCCCGGAGTTCACGATCCGGGGTTACGTCATTTCACGATCGTCTGCGGCGCCTTCAGATTCCTAAACAGGCTCTTGTCGAACGGGTCTCCACCGCTCGGCTTGATGGTCGCGACGAGCGGTTTGCCGCCGATCGTGTACGTCAATTGATATTCGCCGCCGGGTTGCTTCTGCGGATTACCCGCGTCGACGAACCGGAACAGCCCCCAGTTCCCGGGGAAGGTTAGTGGCACGCCCGAGCCGGTGGACGGTGACGAAGCTGGTGCCGGAGCGGACGTATTCGAAGTACTAACACTCGGGGTCGTGCTCGCAACCGTGTCTGACGTCCGGCTCACTCTTACCCCCGTCTCCGCCGAACCGCTCGCCGGAAATGTCCCCTTGATCGATCCGGTACCCTCCGACGTGATCTTCTGTCCGTCGATCATGATCTCGACAACGCTCTCCGAACCAGGCCGAATGCTGAATTCGTATTCGAACTTCGGCGTCGGGTTCGATCCGAAAAGAGCCTTCTGCAGGGCCATCGCGTTGTTGAGATAAGCCACGAACTCGTCGGAGAACTGCATCCCCGCGCCATCTTTCACCTTCAGTTTCCCGTCAGCCTCTTCGAAGAACGTCGCGAGGTTGCTCTTGTAAAAGGTGGTGAACTTGCCGTCGTTCGGGTTGAGGAACGCGGTCAACTTCGTCAGGTCAGCTTCCGCCGTCCCATCCTCGAACGGGAATCCTTTCTCTATCTCCCTCGCCGCCGGCAAGATCTCCTGCGTCCAGGATTTCCCAACCTGGTCCTTCACGCCCGCGCCGAGCAGAACACGCAAGTTCGCAATGGGCTCCTGCAGAAAGGTCGCCATCTCCTGAGACGAAGGCGTCTCGCTGAACGTCTGCAGTAGGGCGGTGATCGCAGTCTCACGCTGGCGAAGCTTGATCGGGTCTTCGTCCTTTGTCATCTGCGCGCCGATCTCCTTCAACTTCGCGTCGGAAAGCCCGCTGATGCTCTTGTGGACGTTCCCGAGTTGCGTCCGGTAAACCTCGACCGGAGCCTTTTCTCCCTGTTCCGGGGTCCCAATGAACGTGACCAATGGCCGGAATTCCTTCTCTGGCTGTGTGTCACCCATCCCCGTATTCTTGGGCGGGAAGATCTTGTTCTTGATCCAGTCGAACCACCCCTCATCTTCCTTCGACGAGAAGTTCGTGTTCTTCAGGACCTCCTTCGCGAGGATCTTGATTGGCGAGTTCGCCGACGAGAATGAAAGCAGAGCCGCTGTCGCTTCGTCCTTGTTCTTGTACGTCTTAACGTGCGTATTCTTCACGAAATTACGCCAGTGGTCTGCGTAATCGCGGTAATAGCGGTCCTGGATGTCGCTCGCGTCGGTCGACCTCGCAAGCTCGGATTTACCAAGCTCGCCCATTACCCAATCGTCTTCGCTAAGCTTCACGTTCGCTTCGAGGATCGCGATCTGCATCATTTCACGGCCCGGGCGGGTGTAAGCGCTCGGTACCGTGTAATTACCCTCGACGTAGGTTGTGTCCGCACCGCTGCGCGTTAGTATCGCCTCGGCGGTCGTTTTACCGATCGTGTCGTCGATTGTTTTCGAGATCTCGGTGACCTTGCGGCTCAGGTAGCGATACTTCGCGGGGAACGCCTGCAGTTTCTTACGCGTGTCGTCGACCAACTTCCCGTCGATGTTGATCCGCGGAAATCGCACGTCCGCGTCGTCGCGGTCAACCTGCTTCGACCAGAACTCGAGCTGCTGCTGAGCGATGAGTTTCATGTCCGGCGGGACCTTCGATTCTGCAACCCAAAGGTCCGCAAGCACCGTCGAAAGATGGCTCGATTCCGCACGCGATTTGTACTCGCCCGAGAGCATCAAGTACGCCTTTAACAGGTCATAATTGCGGCTCAGAACCTGTTCTTCCTTTTCTGTAAGCTGCGCCGGGTTTGCCACGGGTTGGCTGTCGGCGAACTTCCTTAACTCCGCCTCCAGACGCGTGACCATCGGCCTCTTGTATCGCTGCTCGATCACGCTGAAATACATCGGAAGCAGGCTTGTCTTATAGACCTGGTTCCCCGAGTACAGCCCGAACCGCATATAAAGCGGCGGACCGTTGCGTTCATAGTCGTCGAGCCGCGATAGCAGTTCGCGCAGTTCTTCCGTCGTGTTGATCTCGCGCTTCGCCTCGATGTCGTTCTTCTCTAGCGGGTTTTTGTTGCCGTCCGCCTTGATCAGCGTGACCATCTTCCCGCCCTTGTCTTCGGCTTCGGAGAGCAGGCTGTTGTTAGCTATCAGCGAAACCGCCGACATGGCGAGCAGTAGGAACACGATAAGCCCGGCCGTAAGCGTCAGACCCCATCCGAGGACCGGTGGTCGCTGTCGCTGTGCGATGAACGTAGCTGCCATGTCCTTATCGCGGAGCACGACGTCGCGGAAGAATCTCTCTGTGAAGTAGCTGTTACCAACGGTCTGGTTGCCGTTGCCGTCCGCGTTCGCTCCGGGGGCAGCGGTAAAATAGTAGCCGCGCAGGAACGGGTTCTCGCTGAACGGGTTCGGGCGGAACAGGGCGTTAACGAATGCACCGAATTTCTTCCTTGCGGTACCGAAATGAAGAGGGAAGTTGAATATGCGAAGCTGCCTGACCGGCGGGAACGGCGCAGATAGACGTGCGATGCGGCGCTTCATCACCGCGTCGTGCAGTATCGCGTACTCGCTGTCGAACTGAGCCTGTGCGTTCTCGCTTTTTTCGATCGGGATCGTTACGCCCCAAACCAGGCCTTTGTCTTCCGCCTTCGACGTCGAGAACGAATCCCGGAAACCCTCGATCGAGTCGGCGTGCGAGAATACTAGGTAAACAGGGAAGCGCACCTTTAGGCGCTGCATCACCTCATCGAGGCGGGCACGCTGCACCTTAGCGATCTCTTCGATCTCGCGCTCATCGGCCTTGAGGATCCGCTCTGAGTCCACAACTAGGATGAACCCGTCGATCGGGCGGTTCCCACGGTATTTCTTCAGGGTCTCCAGAAGTGACGACCATTCGTCGGCGTCGAGCCCTTCGGTCAGATACCGTCCCGCCGCATCGATAAATACCGCCTCGCTCGTCACGCGCCAATCGACATTCGGCGTCGGGCGAACGAAACGTTGCTCCGACTGCCTTTGGCTCGGGAGGGTCTGGAAATTGAGGTTGGAACTGATGACGAGCGAGGATTTCCCCGAACGCGGGGCCCCCGCGACGATGTACCACGGAAGCCCGTAAACCGCATCCCGGCCCGAGCTTCCCAGGTTGGACGTCTTCAGGAATTGCACCGCCTCTTCTGCTCCCGCGGTCAATGCGGAGTAGCTTCCGGCAGGTGCGCTCGGCTGCGTCTGGGCTGCGGCCGCGGCGTCACCATTGGAGGGTGCTGCCGCTGACGCTTCGGCCGCTGCGGCCTCCTTCTTCTTTTTCCTCCTCGACATCAGGAAACCGAACAGGAGAAAGAACGGCAGGGTAATGAGCACGATCGCGACAACGATTATCGTGCGTTCCGTGTACCCGAGGCGGGGATATGGGACCAGAAACGAAATTAGAGCGACGATCCCGTAGAATGAGAAGACGCCCCCTAAGCCCAGCGCCATTTTAAGTTGATTGCTGTGCCAACCCATCGTAATATCGCGGCCGCCCTATATCGCAGCCTAACCGACCCTTAACTTCTCGATCGTCTGCTGCATGAATTGGGAAGACAGCAGGAATAGAACAAGGTAAACAATGAAAGA
>JAEZJR010000052.1 GCA_023415725.1 Acidobacteriota bacterium | reverse complement strand
CGGTTACGATACCGTTCGCGACACTAAGGTTGTCGTTAAGGAAATCGTCGCGAGGATGAACAAGGTGACGACCGCAACTCAGCAGGAAACGCTCAAGCTCAATTTTGCCAATCAAGCCAAAATGCTCGCCTCTGTCCGCCACGATTCGCTGATCCACGTCGAGGACTTTTTCTCCGAGATCGGCCGGCAGTATCTTGTGATGGAATCGATCGAGGGAGACAGCCTCGAATCCGCACTTGAGCGAAACAAACTACCATTCTCGATCAATGATGCGGCAGCCTGGGCCGATCAGATCCTCGATGCACTGCATTATCTGCACAATTTCGCCCCGCCGATGATCCACCGGCACGTCCACCCGAAGCACATTCGCCTTCAGCCGGACGGCAAGGTCAAACTGCTCGCTTACGGCACCCCGGCGGGCGACGCACCTATCACAACCAGCATCGACGCAGAAAGCGGGAGTGCCACCTCTCTCAATTATTCTCCGCTGGAACTCCTATGGGAAGACCTGGACGCCGCTTCGCAAAAGGTCATCATCAACAGCTACGACGACCGCTCCGAAAAAATACTCAAGTCCGCTCCCGATGCGCGCAGCGATATATACTCCGTCGGTGCGACGCTTTATTACGTCCTCACCGGGAGCGTCCCGGTCGACCCGCTCGAACGCTCCATCGAGATGCTCGACGGCAACCCTGACCCGCTGCAGTCGCCCTGCAAAGTGAACCCCTCGGTTCCGGAAGAGGTTTCCGAGGTGATCATGCGCGCGATGCAGATCAAACGCGAGGAGCGTTTCGACTCGGCAGTGATAATGCGCCAGGTGCTGCGGACCGCCGTGGGCCGTTCCCAGGAACAAGCCGACGAAGAAGAACGCGAACTCGCCGAAGCAGCGGCCGAACTCAAGTTCGCAGAAAAGGTCCGTCAGGAGCAGATCCAGAAGCTCGTCGAGCAGAAGGCACGAGAGCTCGAAGAACAAAAGGCCCGCGAGATCGAGGAAGAAAAACGCCGAGCAGCCGAGCTCCTCGAACAGAAACTCGCCGAGGCTGAGGAAATGAGGATCGCTGCCGAACGCCGTGCAGCAGAGGCCGAACAACGTCTGGAAGAGGAGGCAGCCCGGAAGGCCGCAGCCGACTCCGCCATTCACAACTCACAGCCGTCAGCCACGGATCCGGAGAAATCTCCTTACGAAGAAAATCTTCTCGAACTCACGATCGAGCCGAATTCGGCCGTGGCATCCACAGAAGAACCTAAGATGGCCGCATTCGAAGAGGCGGAAGCTGTCGTCGAAACGGTTGAAGTTCCGGCCGCAGCAGAAACTCCCGAACCGAAGGCTGCAGCAGCGACCGCCGGTGTTCCCGACTCGGAAGAATCGACCTTCTCTTACGAAGAGGCCGGTTCCGGTTCGAAGATGCCGATGATCATCGGTGCTCTCGTGGTGCTCGTTCTTGCGGGTGTGGGCGGATGGCTGTTCCTCGGTTCCGGATCGGGTACAGCCCCTCAGCAAACAGCACCTCCTTCCGCGGCTTCGACGACGGCAACTCCTGCAGCCCCGGCTCCCGCGACCGAGCAACCCGCTTCCGCTGAACAGCAGACCCAAGCCCCCGCACAGGAGGCAGCGGTAACGGAAGAACAGCCTTCCGGATCGCAGCCCGCGTCGGACGAACCGTCACAGGTACGTACTGCCGCAAAACCGACACCGGCCAAAGCCGCCAAAACTGGGACTGAACCGGCCAAGACTCCTGAGAAGAAGAAAGTGACCGTTGACGACCTCATCAACGATAACTGATCCACTATCCGAAAACTTGCCCTATGAGACGAAACGACTCCACCATGCCCCATAGATCCGTCAGAAGCCTCGTCGCCGCGTTCGCCCTTGTCTTGGCGTTCGGCTCGATCACGACCTTCGCCCAAAATCCGCCGCTAAGCCTGGCAGACCTTTTGATCGGTCTGCGGTCAAAAAAGGTTTCGATCGAAGAGCGCAACCAGATCCTCACCACGGCCGTCAAAGACCGCGGCGTGACCTTTGCGATCTCCACCGAGATCGAAAAGGAACTCACCGCGACCGGTGCCGACGCAAACCTGATCGCCGCCGTCAAGGCGAAGAGCCAGCCCGTGAAGCCGGTCGCAGTGGCCACGCCGGCCCCGACTCCTACGCCGAAGCCGCCCGATGCCGAGTTCTTTCAGAATCGCGGGGACGAATTCGCCGCTAGGGGGGAACTCGACGCGGCGTTCAACGATTACACCCGGGCCGTGGAGATGAAAGCCGATGACGCGGACCTTTACGTAAAGCGAGGCCGTACCCTGGCAAGCCTGAAATCGTATGATCGGTCGCTTAAGGACTTCGACAAGGCGATCGAATTGAACCCGAAGACCGCAATAGCGTTCCTGAACCGTGGCTCTTCTTACGAGAAGCTCGGGGACGTTAGAAAGGCACTCGCCGATTACAAGAAGGCCGCAGATCTGGATTCTGAGAACGAAACCGCCAAGGCCGAGGCCAAACGGCTGCAGGAGCAGGTCGACAAGGAAGAGGCAGCCAAGCGTGCCGCCGAAAAGCCGAAAGAGATCGTAAAGCCCGAATTCTTGAACCTCGGAGCCCTTTCGAACGCGAACGCTGTTAGGCTCGTGATGCCTACCTATTCGGTCACGGCCCGCCAGACCCGCCTTGAAGGAAAGGTGACCGTGGCGGTCGAACTGGACGTCGAGGGCAACGTCGTTTCAGCCGAAGCCACTTCCGGGCACATGATGCTCCGCCAGGCGGCTGAGGACGCCGCAAAGAGATCGAAATTCCAACCGGCGATGTTCAATGGGGAACCGATCAAGGCGAAGGGGATCATCACCTTCAACTTCACCCTCTAAGGGATCGAAAGCGAAACTAAAAGGGCAGGCTATTTCGCCTGCCCTTCTTTTTTTGTTCGAACGACTATCAATACGCCGCCGTCGAGGCAGCGGGTTTTAGGCCAGAGGCTTCCTGCGCGATCTTTACGCCGACGCTCGCGCCGATCCTCGTCGCACCGGCCTCGAACATCGCCCTGGCATCCTCGATCCCCTTTACACCGCCCGAGGCCTTCACGCCCAGCGCAGACCCGACCGTTCGGCGCATTAGCGATACGTCCTCCACCGTTGCTCCACCCTTAGCGAATCCAGTCGAGGTCTTTACGAAATCCGCCCCAGCATTCTTAGACGCGAGGCACGCTCTGACCTTCTCATCGTCGGTGAGTAGGGCGGTCTCGATGATCACTTTCACCAGCACTCCGTTTTCATGCCCCGCCTCGACGACTGCTCGAATGTCATCCTCAACAGCACAATCGTCGCCGGACTTTAACGCCCCGACGTTGATGACCATGTCCACTTCCCTTGCCCCGTTGAAGATCGCCCGCCGTGCCTCGTACGCCTTAACGTCCGGCAGGGTCGCCCCCAGTGGGAATCCGATCACCGTGCAGACGGGCACGCTCGTACCGCGGAGAAATTCGGACGCTTTTTTCACCCATGTCGGATTCACGCAGACCGATGCGAAGCCAAATTGGGCCGCTTCGTCGCAAAGTCGTCGAATATCCCCCTCGCTTGCTTCCGGCTTCAGCAGCGTGTGGTCGATCAGGCTCGCCCAATCGTGGGCTGTAGCCGTTTCTCCCAATACCACGCCGATCCGTTCCGCCCCCGCATCAACGATCCGCTGCACGTCCGCGGTGCAGAACGACGGGCAGCTATCGCCCCCGTCGAGCCGGGATAGCACCAGGTCGGTTATCTGTTCAACTAGCCTTTCGTAATTGCCGTTCTGAGGCATATATCTTTATTTCCGGTACTCCCGATCGATCGAATCGATCTTTCCGACGCGATGTTTATGGCGATCTTCGGTGATCTCTGTGGTGACAAATGCCTCGATGATGGCCTTTGCCTCGTCGAAGCTGCTTTGGCCGCTCCCAAGCGTCAGCACGTTCGCTCCATTGTGCTCACGGCTGTTCTTTGCAAGTGCGACCGAATAACAGGCCGCGGCCCTCACGCCGGGCACTTTGTTCGCCGCCATGGCGCTGCCGATCCCGGCGCCATCTATTAATATCCCCGCGTCCGCCTGCTTCGACCCGACAGCCTTCGCCACCGCGTGCGCGAAATCCGGATAGTCCACGGCGTCGGTTGAATTCGTCCCGAAATCCCGCACTTGCAGGCCGAGATCGGCAAGAAAACCCTTGACCTGCTCCTTCATTTTGAACCCGCCGTGGTCAGCACCGATCGCAACGGTCCTTACCTTTAGGCCGACGTTCCGTGATGATTTCGCGACAAGTTGAATTCGACGATCGGAAATGATGTCCCTCGCGAGCGGGGTGAATTTTGCGTTTTCCGAAACACGTACCCGCGACCCCGCTTCGAGGCCGCGTAGGTCGTCCTCCGTGATCAGGTTCTTCGCGGATTCGTCCCGGTCGAATTCCTTCTTAGCTTTTGCTTTCAGCGAATTGACGATGACGTGCTCGGGCCCACTGGATGCCGCAGGCGGAGCGTCTTCTGGCGGTGCGTTTTTCAGTACTTCCCTCACCAACGCGCGTACTTTTTCTCTCGTTTCGGGGTTAACAGCCATGAGGTTTGTAAATCCGCTAACGTTTGAATAGTATTGCTAAAAATCCGAACTATCAACATCCGAGCATATGACCACCGGCATTGCCCAAAGCGACTCAACCGAATTCACCAACCCTAACCTTGAGATAATGTACTCCGCCGAAGAGATAGCCGAGCGCATCCGCGAGATCGGAACGCGGATCACTTCTGAATACGGCGGCAGGGACTTGGTGCTGGTCGGCGTTTTGAAGGGGTCGTGCGTCTTTATGGCGGACCTTATGCGTGCGATCGACCTCCCGATGACGATCGACTTCATGTCGGTCTCGAGCTATAAGGACGGGATGAAGTCTACGGGCGATGTGGAGATCTTGAAGGATCTGAGCAATCCGATCCGCGATAAGGACGTGATCGTCGTTGAAGATATCGTCGACACCGGCCTCACGTTAACGCGCCTTCTGGATATCCTCGGTTCGCGCGGAGCAAACTCGATCCGGCTCGCAAGTCTTCTGGACAAACCGGAACCCCGCATAAACAAAGATCTGAAGATCGATTATACGGGGTTCGTTATCCCGAATAAATTTGTGGTCGGCTTCGGGCTCGACGCGGCCAGCCGCTATCGAAACCTGCCGTTCATCGCAGTGGTGAAAGATCCGGAAAAAGCCTAGGCCCCGGTCGCATCCACCGACGGATCGTAGCGTCTGCGACTCGCAAGGAGCCCTTTGAATAAGAAGAACAGTACAATGAAGTGGATTCCAGCACCCCAATAATCGCTATAGCCCAGAACCACCACTAAGTCGAAGACATACAAGAACATCCCCACGATAAAGGCCGCGTCGCTCCCCCTCCTGGCCAGATAGCCGAACAGAGCGAAGATCCCTGCGATCCCAAGATTGATCAACAGCCCGCCGACATTCTTCCCTGCGAAACTCGCCAACGTAACGTTGTTGTCGACGTAATGGTTCATCCCCAGCCCGAATGACATCCCCGGCGTCGTGAAGAAGTAAACTATCAGCGAGTGAACTACCGAAGCGATCGAGATCCACAAAAACCAATTTGCCCCGAGCCGCATTTCCCTGACCTTATAGCTTTGATCGAGTGAAGTCTCAAGCTTGGCTTCCGCCTGCAATTGGATGGCCTCCTATCTGGACATATTAATTCTTTGAATTCATATTATCACAGTTTTTCATACGCCTTTAGGTACGCGAGTGTACCCGCGAAAAACCCCTTTTGGCGGTTGACCAAGGGGTCACAACTCTTTATAATTTGGTCTTTTCGGCTAATGCACGATTTTTTGCGTGTAAGGCCTGGGAGACGAAACCAATGAGTTACGCAGTCATCAGAACCGGCGGTAAACAATTCGCGGTTGAAGAAGGGCAGACGGTTCGCGTTCCGACGATCGCCGGCGACGCCGGAGCGAAGATCGACGTCGAAGCACTCGTGCTTGGCGGCGGAAAGGACGCCACGATCGGCGGGGCTACTGTTGCCGCCACGATCGTCGGGCACGGCAAGGACGACAAGATCATCGTCTTCAAAAAGAAGCGCCGCAAACAGTACAAGCGCAAGCAAGGCCACCGTCAGGGGTTCACAGAGATCAAGATAGAGAAGATCTAGGAGGATACGGATTGGCGATAGATTTTGCGTGAACTGCGACTTCTAAATTCCGCATTCCGCGATCCGCATTCCGAAATAAAGATATGGCACATAAGAAAGGTGTAGGTTCATCGAGAAACGGCCGCGATTCGGCCGCACAACGGCTCGGCCTTAAGAAGTTCGGCGGCCAGCACGTGCTGGGCGGCAACATCCTCGCTCGCCAGCGCGGAACGAAATGGAAGCCCGGCAAGAACGTTGGCCGCGGTAAAGACGATACGCTCTTCGCTTTGATCGAAGGCTTCGTCAAGTTCGAAGACAAGGGCCGAAGGGGCAAGTTCATCAGCGTTTACGCCGAAGGCGCGCCGGAACTGGCTCCCGCTGCGTAAATTATTCGTTTATTTTTAAGTAAAGAGGGCCGTCACATCGACGGCCCCTTTTGCGCGTTCTTTCGGGTGGATTCAGATATAATATTAATATGAAGCCGGGAGAGGACCTAATAATTCAGGGGATTGCTGACCTCGAGCAGGGCCGTGAAACGATCCCGTCGCTTCTCGTCTCCATCGGAGCATCACGTCTACGCAGCACCGGCTTGGCTGTTCCTGAAAATACCTTCGCCGATGCGGAGCACCGCCTCTATTTCCTTCTGGCCCGAATGTACGACGATGACGCACATTCCAAATATAATTCCTACATTCGCCGCCTTGTGAGCTACGAACGCGCTGCCGAATGCGGGATCTAACTACAAAAGACCGGATACTCGAGTTCATTGGCAGGCTCGCCCGGGTAACCCGCTCACCGATTCGAGTGTATTTGACGGGCGGATCGACCGCTGTCTTGTTAGGTTGGCGCGAATCCACTGTCGATGTCGACATCAGATTCGAGCCCGAAACGGACGAGATTTTCCGGGCGATCCCGAAACTCAAAGAAGAACTGCAGATCAACGTGGAACTCGCGTCCCCGCCCGACTTCATACCCGAAGTGCCAGGCTGGCGGGATCGTTCGTTATTTATCGATACGGTCGCCTCGGTCAGTTTCTACCACTTCGACCTTTACAGTCAGGCTCTTTCCAAAATTGAACGTGGACACGAAAAGGATCGGGCGGACGTCAGGTCAATGCTTCACAGCGGATTGATCGATTGGACGCGGCTGGAGGAACTCTTCGAACTGATAAGGCCGGATCTCTACAAATATCCTGCGCTTAACGAATCAAAATTCGCCTCGTACGTCTACGAGTTCACCAAAACAAATTAGATCAGTTCTTGGGAAAAAGATTTTTTTGCTGCTTCCAGTGTGAGTTTTCCACAGGCGCCCTGAGACCCCAGAAAAAACTCCTTTGCAGGAATGCACAATACTCGCAAAGAGATAAGAAGTTATCCACATTTCATCCACACCATTTCCACAATTTTTCCCACAGAGTTTTCCACCGGCTCTCCTCAAAGGCCCATAAATACAGGGCGAAAGTTAAAGTACTTTCTACTTGACTCTCCGAATTACGGGTGTAATATGGCTACACAGTCGAGGTTGCTTACGGGCACTTTGACCGGCACCGGAAGGTGGGACAGGCGTGGTGACGCGTCGTCCGCGGACAGAAGGAGCGGAAAGCCGCTGTTCAGAACGTCCGGAGCCGAAGCCGAAAGGCTTGCTAAGGTCTGGCCGCAACGCAAGACCGAGTCGTCCGGATAAAAACGGCCGACGCCGATCGGAACTGATCATCCGAAAGGTGCTAAGCCGCTCGCGTCGAAAGATGCTGAGCCTCGTTGCCGGGT
>JAEZJR010000025.1 GCA_023415725.1 Acidobacteriota bacterium | reverse complement strand
TGAATTGGCGACCTCTTCGATACTTAGCTTTTGCAGCCTCGCCGTGATCATTCGGTGATCTCTTAAAATTCGGTTTCTATGGTTGCCCGTTCCCGCCGGGCAACTCCTGATTCGTATGCGGCGTCTTCGACGCGTGCAGCCACCGCTTCGCCGACGCGTCGGTCGAAGACGGAGGGGATAATGTAATCAGGATGCAACTCATCCGGCCCGATTATTTCCGCAATTGCGTGGGCGGCGGCGAGTTTCATCGCTTCGTTTATTCGTGACGCCCTGCAATTGAGGGCTCCGCGGAATATACCCGGGAAGCATAGCACGTTATTGATCTGATTTGGGTAATCTGACCTTCCTGTCGCCATCACGGCTACCAGGCCCTCGGCGTCTTCGGGCATGATCTCAGGGACAGGGTTAGCCATGGCGAAGACGATCGGGTCCTTTGCCATATTCTTTAGGTCGGTCTCGCCTATTACGCCTGGCGCCGATAGGCCGAAGAATACGTCCGCACCCTTAATCACATCATGGATCGTGCCTTGTTCTTTATTGGGGTTGGTGTTGCGGGCGTACCAGTCCTTTACCCAGTTCATATGCTCGGTACGGCCCTCGTAAAGGGCTCCGGTCTGGTCGCAGCCAATGATGTTTTTCACTCCTGCGGCCATCACGATCTTTGAGCATGCGACTCCTGCTGCACCCACACCATTTACGACCACTTTGATGTCTTCCATGCGTTTATCGACGATCTTGAGTGCGTTGATCAGCGCGGCGAGGACGACCACGGCGGTGCCATGCTGGTCGTCGTGGAAGACAGGGATATCGAGGATCTCCTTGAGGCGTTCCTCGATCTCGAAGCATCGCGGGGCCGAGATATCCTCGAGGTTTATCCCTCCGAACGCTACGGAGATATTCTTGATCGTCTTGACTATCTCGTCCGGATCTTTCGTGTTGAGGCAGATGGGGAAGGCGTCGACGCCGCCGAATTCCTTGAAAAGCTGGGCCTTGCCTTCCATCACGGGCATTGCGGCGGCCGGGCCGATGTCCCCGAGGCCGAGCACTGCGGTGCCATCCGACACTACTGCCACGGTGTTCTTCTTGATGGTGAGGTTGAAGGCCTTTTCGGGGTCTTTATGGATGGCTTCGCAGACACGTGCGACGCCCGGGGTGTAGGCCATCGAGAGGTCGGAACGAGTTTTTAGCGGTATTTTGGATGTCGTTTCGATCTTTCCGCCCAGGTGCATGAGGAAGGTCCGGTCGCTCACGTTTACCACTTCGACCCCGTCTATGTCCTTGATAGCCTTGAGGATCTCCTCGTCGTGGTTCTCGCTTGAGGCGTTGACGGTCAGGTCGCGGACCAGGAAATCCTTTCCCACACTGACTATATCGATGCCTTCGATATCTCCGCCCGCCCCTCCGATCGCCGTGGTGAGCTTCCCGAGTTGGCCGGGGGCATTGTGGATCTTTACGCGGACGGTGAGGCTGTAGCTTGCGTTGGGTGTAGGGATATTCGCCATATGTATGGGCACCGTAATGGGAGGGTGCCGAATAGAAAAGTATGACGAAAAAGGAAAACCGAGGCAAATGTGAAGTCGGGACGAAAGTGAGACGAGTTGGGACACAAATGAGACGGGAATGAGACGCGAATGAGCCGTGCGACGCCAAGGTGAGACGGGCTTGTTTCGCGACGGCGACAACGGCGCCGATCGCTGCGACGGCGATCTAACGGCGACGACAGCGCTCGCTGCAATAAAGTCTTACGAAGCCCGCCGTGGGGTAGGCCGGACCGTTGGCGACGCGGGTCTTGACACGGTTGTTATAATTTTCCCTGTTTAGTTCACACATCGGCCGCGAAAATTTGTTCCCGTCGCCGGCTCGAGTGTTCCAGCCGCACAGATCTTGAAGTCGAAAAGCAGCAATCACAGTTCATAGATGGAAAACAATTACTCCCCGTCCATCCTTATCGTGGATGATGAACCGCTGGTCCGGCAGATCCTGTTCGACGTGATGTCGGATGAGTTCTCATGCGAGGCGGTCGGATCCGCTGAAGAAGCACTTGCCGCGTTCGAATCGCGTTCTTTTGAGCTCGTGATCAGCGACATTAATTTAGGCGGGATGAGCGGGGTGGAGTTGATACCGCGCATCAAGGAGATCTCGCCCGACACGGTCGTGATGATGATCAGCGGGGACGGGACTATGGACTCGGCGATCGCATCGATGCGCGAGGGGGCCTTTGATTATCTGCGGAAGCCGTTCGCTCTTGGGCACGTTTCGGCGGCGGTCAGCAGGGCATTGGAATATCAGGAATTGCTCGCCTCTAAACGCCGCTACGAAGAGGATCTCACTAGGCTCGTCGAGGAGCGGACTGCGCGGCTGCATCACGTGCAGTATCACGACCGGGCGACCGACCTCCCTAACCGTGCGCTGCTGGAGGACCGCTTGGGCCAGTTGATCGTCGGGAATCAGCCCGACGGGAAGATCGCCCTGCTCCTGGTTCACCTGGAACGCCTTCGCAAAATACGCGAGACGCTCGGGGATGAAATAGCGACATCGGTGCTCCTCGAAGCGGTCACGCGCATACGCGAACACGTGAAGTTCACAGTCACGATCGGGCGGATGGACGAGGATACTGTCGCGCTGCTTATCCCCAACGCGGTGGCAGAAAACCTCGTCAAGCTTGCGGGCCTCGTTACCGAAAGCGTCGGCAAAGCGATGAGTGTGGGCGGCCACAATCTTTTCGTAGAGACGGCGATCGGGATCTCGGTTCATCCCGACGATGGGCAGGATGTTCCGGGGCTGTTTCGCAATGCGCTCTCGGCTCTTGCGAAGGCCCGGGAGGCGGGCCAACAGGCGATGCAATTCTTCACTGCCGAGATCAGCGAAGCGGCTGCGACTCGGCTCGCGCTCGAGAACGACCTTCGATGTGCGATCGAGCGGAACGAGCTGGAGGTGCATTACCAACCGAAGATCAACGTCGAATCGGGCACCCTCTATGGCGCCGAGGCTTTGGTTCGCTGGCGGCGGCCATCGGGCGGGCTGGTGCCGCCGGGCGATTTCATCCCGCTCGCGGAGGAGATCGGCTTGATCGGCTCGATCGGCGAGTGGGTGATGCGGCGGGCGTGCGAGGACGCGAAAGCGTGGGCCGACGCGGGTAGCCCATTGAGCGTCGCGGTGAATCTATCGGGGCGGCAGCTTCATCCCGGATTGTCGTACAAGGTCAGGGCGGTGCTGGAGGACACGGGGCTTGACCCGAGCCTGCTCAATCTGGAGATCACGGAATCATCCATAATGAGCAATGTCGAGGAGGCGGTCGAGGTGCTCTCGGCGGTGCGCGGGCTCGGCGTAGAGGTGTCGATCGATGATTTCGGTACGGGGTACTCCAGCCTGAGCATGCTGCGGCAGCTTCCCATCGACGTGTTGAAGATCGACCGCACGTTCATACGCGATGCGTCGGACCATCCGGACGACGCGGCTCTCGTGATGACGATAGTGAATCTCGCCCACAACCTGCGGCTGAAGGTCGTCGCCGAGGGGGTCGAGACCGAACAGCAACTCTCGCTTCTGCGACTGCTGAGATGCGACGAGTATCAGGGCTTCCTTTATTCGCGGCCGCTGCCAAAGGAAGAATTCGTTTCGCTTATCCGGAATGATTAGCGATACTTCTTGTTCTGTGTTCTCAACTTTTAACTACGGAATAAGAAGTAGGGGAAGAAGATGAGATAAGAACGAACCACGGAAAACACGGAATACACGGAAACCACGGAAGGCACGGAACAAGGTATTGGACTTGTAGAATTGCGGTTAGTTGGGGCGGTCGAGGGTCGGCCGCCTTTATTGTGTTTGGGGAGAAACGGGTGGAAGGGTAGCCGCAGGAGTTTGGTATAATTTAGGGATCGGAGGGAAGTTTTATCAGTAACGTAACCGGGTTCACGCAGGGGTTGAAGGCGAACCAGATCAGAAGGATCGAGCGGTTGGGGACGCGGCGGGTGCCGGCGGATGAGATCGTTTCGCAGGAGCTTGCGCGACAGATGTCTGAGATCTCGAACGAAACCGGACGTCAGATCGGCGTGCTGCTCGACCGGAAGGGGTACGTGGAATACGTGATGGTCGGGAACGCGAAGGGGATCGAGATGCCCGATTTCGGACGCGTGCGCGTGGGTACGGACCGATTTCGCGGGTTGAGGTGCGTGCATACCCACCTGCAGGGCGAGAAGCTCACTCAGGATGACCTGACGGACTTGGCACTGTTGCGGCTCGATCTGATGTCGATCATCCAGGTGGACCGGAAGACGGGGTTGCCGGGGATGGTGTATTCGGCGCATTTGCTGCCGACCAAAGCTGACGGGCTCGCGGAGGATGGAGACGACACGGCACCGTACGAATATCTCGAGCCGAATATCCCTTCGCAGCTGGATGTCGATTTCGTTTCGCTGATCAACTCGCTTGAGAGCGAGATGGCCCGCGTGCGCCAGACCGCTCGGGCGAGGCAGACGAACCGCGACCGCGTGGTGCTGGTCGGCGTGACGACGGGTTACGTCGAGGACGCGGAAGAGTCGATGGCGGAGCTTGAGGAGCTTGCGACTTCGGCGGGCGTTGTTGTGCTCGACAAGATCATACAGCGAAGGCCGCAGATCGATCCGAAAACGGTTTTGGGTAAGGGCAAGCTCGAGGAATTGCTGATCCGCTCGATGCGGGTGGGGGCGGACATGATCGTCTTCGACACGGAGCTTTCGCCCGCGCAGGTGCGGAGTTTGAGCGAGGCGACGGATCTGAAGGTCATTGACAGACCGCAACTGATCCTCGATATTTTCGCCCAGCGGGCGCAGAGCCGCGAGGGTAAGCTGCAGGTGGAGCTTGCACAGCTGAAGTATCTTTTGCCACGGTTAGTGGTGGGGCAGAATTCGGCGTTTTCGCGCCTTGCGGGCGGTATCGGTGGACGCGGGCCGGGTGAAACGAAGCTCGAAACGGATAGGCGCCGCGTTCGCGACAGGATCTCTCAGCTCGAGAAACAAGTGGACAATCTCGGCCGGCAGCGGCAGGAGCGGCGGAAGGTGCGTTCGCAGAAGAATTTGCCGGTCATCTCGCTCGTCGGGTACACGAACGCCGGGAAATCCACCCTGCTCAATACGCTGACGCAGTCGGAGGTTTACGCGGAAAAGCAGATGTTCGCGACGCTGGACCCGACATCGCGCAGGCTGCGTTTGCCGTACGAGCAGGAAGTGATCATCAACGACACGGTGGGGTTCATCCGCGACCTGCCGGAGCCGTTGGTGGCCGCGTTTCGCGCGACGCTGGAAGAGATATCTGACAGTGACCTACTGGTGCATGTGGTTGACGCCTCAAACCCGCGTGCGATGCAGCAGATCGAATCGGTCGAGAAGATCCTCTCCGACCTCGAGCTAAATTCCATTCCACAGATCATCGTCCTGAACAAATCGGACCTCCTTTCGCCCGAGGAGATCGAGGACCTGAAACGGGAGATAACCCTTGACAACCACGCCGACAGCGTGGCAATTTCAGCTATCCGCAAGGATTCCTTGCGCCCGCTGACCGAACGCATCGGCCACCGCGTTTCGGTCGAGACCAACGATGAACAGCAAGCCGCGACAGGGAACTAAATAGTGAGCAGTCGGATACAGGAGATGCAGTCGCCTTGGCAGAGGTGGCGGCGGAAGATCTGGGGGAGCGTTAAGGGGCCCCTGGACAAAGTGTCTGCGCGCCAGTGGTTTTGGGGCGGATTTGCATTGCTTGTGATCGTTACGACGCTGATGATCCAGAACCCGGCCTGGCAGACGGCGGGGGAGAATCTTTACAGGGAAGGCGACATCGCGCGGGAAGCCGTCATCGCCCCGGCGGATATTTACTTCACCGATGAATCCGCCACGGAGCGCGACCGCGAGACGGCAAGAGCTGCGATCAGGCCGATATTCTCGTTCGACGCGAGACGGCAGGACGAGGCAGTGCAGAACTTTCGCTCCGCGTGGGACCGGATGCAGCGGAGCGCTGAGCCCGCGAGCAACCGGGCGAACTCCAATTCTAATCGTGAGGCTGTTTGGCCGGGTCAGAACGGTGCGGAAATCGGCCGCGTGCTGACCGAGCGGAGGTTCACGTCAAACGAGGTGGACTCGATCACGAGGCTTTTGCGCGAATATTCGGGCGGCGACATTTACAGCGACCAGGACGAGCAGTTCCTGCAGGGTGAGGTCGAGATAATCGACCGGCAAAAGCCGACCGACTCGAGGGAGGCACGCAATCCGGCCTCGACGATGAGGTCGCTCTCGCAGGCACGCGAGAGGTTCCGCGACGGTTTGGATCAGGTTCCGAGTTTTTCGGACAAAGAAGTAGAGGCCCTGTACGCGGCGGTATCGCCATTCATACAGCCGAGCGTGATCTATGACGCGGCGGCGACAGAGAACGCAAGGCGACTGGTATCTGAAGGCGTGCCCCCGGTAACGGTTTCGCTCAAACGCGGCCAGCGCATTGCCGACCAAGGCGACATCATCACGCCGGAGATACTCTCGCGGATCAACGCGATCAGCAATTACAGCAGTTCGACGCGAAAGTATAACCGGTTTTTCGGGCTGCTGGCGTTGATCGGGGCGTTGTACTGGGCGGCGTGGAAATTCATACAGAATCGCGGCATCGTTGCACGGCTGGCCCTGTCGCAGGAGCGGACGTTCGCGCTGCTGGGGTTCATCGTGGTGGCGCAGACGGCGATCATGGCGATCGCTTTCAGGCTGGCCGATTACACCGCCACGCAGAATCTGAAGGCCCCCTTGAACGATCCGACGATATGGTCGTTCGCGGTGCCGTTCGCCTTTGGCAGCTTGCTGATGACGATGCTCGCGGACCGGAGGACGGCGATCTTTACAGGGCTGTTCACCTCGCTGCTTGCGGGACTGCTGGCACCTAGGGGGCTCGAGTTCGCGATCTTCGCGGCGATCGCCTCGGCGGTGGCGGTGTATGGGATCGGGGCTTACCGGGCGCGGCAGACGATCACGATCGCGGGTGTGCTTGTGGGGTTCGCAAGCGCTGGTGCAGCGGTCGCGTTGATCGCGTACATGCAGCAGCCTTTCGTGCTGAACACAGTGCTGATGTCGATCGCCTGCGGGCTTGCGGGCGGGATAATCACGGCGGCCGCCACGGCGGTTTTCATGCCGCTTTGCGAATCCATCTTCGGGATACTCACGGACGTTAAACTCCTTGAACTGTCGAATGCGGACCTGCCGGCTCTGGGTCAATTGGCACTTCGTGCTCCGGGCACAAACCAGCATTCGCATGCGGTCGGGCAGCTTGCCGAAGAAGCATGTCGTGTTGTCGGCGGGAACGCTTTGCTGACCAGGATAGGCGCTTTGTATCACGACATCGGTAAGACAGCAGCGCCGGAGCATTTCGTCGAGAACCAGTTGGGTAAGAACCCGCACGACAGGCTAAAGCCGACACAATCGGCGAAGATAATCATCAGCCACGTGACCTACGGGATGAAACTGGCGAGAGAACTTGGTCTGCCCCAAAGGATCATCGATTTCATCCCCCAGCACCACGGCACGCGAACGCTGCATTACTTCCTGAAGAAGGCCCAGGAGGAAGCGCGGGAGCCGGACGAAGTTTCGGAGAACGATTTCCGCTATCCGGGCCCGAAGCCGCAGTTTCGCGAGGCGGCGATCATGATGATCGCGGATTCGTGCGAAGCGGCGGCCAGGAGCCTTGCGGAGCCGAACCCGGAGAACATCCGGTTCATCGTGACCAAGATCATCGATGCGATCGTCAGCGATGACCAGTTGGATGAGTGCGACCTGACGCTGCGGGAATTGACGCAGATCCGCGAATCTATGATCAGGTCGCTTGTCGCGATCTATCACTCACGTGTGGATTATCCGGGCTACACGCCCCCGCCATCAGGTGCGTTCAGGCTGACGGCCGAGATCGACAGCGAGGAGCGTGGGTTCAAGTTCGCGGACCCGAAAGACATTCCTGTTTCGCCGGGTGGGGAGATCGAGGACGAGGCGATACACAAAAAAGAACCCGCCCGGGCGGAGGCACGGACGGGCAAGTAGTTTGCTTTTGTGGGAAATCACATTTCGCCGTTGCCGGAGGGCAACACGATGCCGGTTTCGGAGTTATTGATCAACTCCTTCAGTTCCTTACCGGGCTTAAAATAGGCTACGCGCTTGGCCGGGATATCTACCGCGGTCCCGGTTTTGGGGTTACGGCCCTTACGGGAATTTCGCTCGCGAACGCGGAAGCTGCCGAATCCGCGAAGTTCGATCTTCTCGCCTTTATTCAGGGATTCGGTGATGCTGTCGAAGACGATCTCCACCAACTGCTCGGCATCCTTCTTCGTCATTTCCGCTTCCTGTGCGACCCGCTCGACAAGATCCGCTTTCGTCATTTCAATTTCACCTTTGTTCCAGGGGAAGACCCGCGCTAATTCGCTAGGGTGACAAATTAGAATTGGGTTTTCGGAAGCCAGCGTTGAAACCAACCGGCTTCCGAGAACTTACGGTTATGCCGTTTTCGATTCAGACTCTTCTGCGGCGTCAGCAGCGGCCTCGTCTTCGGCCGATCCGTTAGGCTCACCCGCTGCGGCTGCGGCGTCCGGGTCAGCGGCCGGAGTTTCCGCCGAAGCGGCCTCGTCGGTCGCCTCGGTCGGTTGTTCTTCGGTCGCGGTTTCGGCTACGGCTGCTGGGGCAGCGTCGGCTTCGTTGCTCGGAGCTTCGCCTTCAGCAGGAGCGGCTTCAGCAGCGGCAGCCTCGCGGGCCGCTGATTCTTCGTACTCCCTGCGGGCCTGCTCCTTACGGAGTCGCTTCGCTTCCTCGCGTTCTTCCTTGGTCATTTCCGGTTCGGCTTCTTTCGCCTCACCGCGGCCCATTAGATTTGCGAGTTCGCCGAGGCTGGCCATGCCGCCCTTGGCTTCGGAGGTGTAGATGCGACTGTCGACGATAGGTTCGTCATCCTTGCCGACCGCACGGTACGAAAGGCCGATCTTCTGGTCGGCGTTCTCGATGCGGAGGATGCGGAAGTCCGCTTCCTGGCCGAGCTGAACGACGTCTTCAGGCCGCTCGACACGCTCGTCGGAAAGCTCCGAGATGTGGCAGAGACCTTCGAGACCTTCGCCGAGTTCGACGAATACACCGAAGCTCGTGAAGCGCGAAACCTTGCCGCGAACGACATCGCCGGGGCGGTGCGTCGCGACGAAGCTCTCCCAGGCGCTCGGCGTAAGATCCTTCATCGAGAGCGAAAGCCGCTGGCCGCGCGAATCGATATTGGTGACGACCGCTTCGACCTCCTGGTCCTTCTTGAGAAGTTCCTTCGGGTGCTTGAGCTTCTTCGCCCAGGTGATGTCCGAAACGTGGACGAGACCGTCGATGCCATCCTCGATCTCGACGAAAGCACCGAAATCGGTGATGTTGCGGACCTTGCCGCGGATCTTCGTGCCGACCGGGTAACGGGCCCCGATGGTGTCCCACGGATTGTCCTGAAGCTGCTTCATGCCTAGGCTGATGCGCTTTTCATCGGTGTCGACACCGAGGACCTGGACTTCTACCTCATCGCCTTTGTTGAACATGCGCTTCGGGCTGGCGGAACGCTTCGACCACGAGATCTCCGAGACGTGAACGAGGCCTTCGACGCCGGGTTCGAGCTCGACGAAAACGCCGTAATCCGTCACGGAGGAGACCTTGCCCTTCACGCGCGAATTGACCGGGTACATCTCGATCACCGTCGACCACGGGTCCGGCTGGAGCTGCTTGTAGCCGAGCGAGACCTTCTCTTTTTCGCGGTCGAGCTTGAGGACCTTCGCCTGGACGTGGTCGCCCACCTTGAACATATCGCTCGGGTGATGCAGACGGCCCCATGACATATCGGTCACGTGGAGCAGGCCGTCGATCCCGCCGATATCGACGAACGCACCGTACTCGGTGAGATTCTTGACCGTGCCCTCGACGATGTAGCCGATATCAATGTGATTGAGCGTTTCGGACTTCTTCTCGTTGATCTCGAGATCGGTGATCACCTTGCGCGACAGCACAACGTTGTTGCGGCGGCGGCTGAACTTGATGATCTTCGCTTCGATCTCCTGGCCGATGTACGGATCGAGGTTGCCGACAGGACGCGAATCTACCTGCGAACCCGGGAGGAATGCCTCTACCCCGTCGAGATCGACGCGGAGGCCGCCCTTGGTCTTATCGATGATCTTTCCGATGACCGGGCGATCGTTCTTGTACGCGTCTTCGAGCTCCGTCCATACACGGCGGCCGAGAGCGTCGTTCTTCGAGAGGACCGGCGGTGCTTCACCGCTGAGGTTCTTGATGACGGCCTGAACCGTATCGCCGACCTTTACGTTCTCCTCAAGCGGCTGAGCGAATTCCTCAGAGGGAATAACACCTTCCGACTTGTAGCCGAAATCGACGAGCACGCCGTGATCGGAAACGCCGACCACCTTGCCCTCGACAAGCTCGCCCGTGTGGAAAACGGTCTGTTCCTGTTCGAACTGCTCTAAGATCGCCCCGAAATCGAACTCGCCGGATGCGTGGGTCTCTTCCTGGGGTTCGGCCGCGGCTTGAACCGGTGCTCCACCAGCCGCGACTGCTTTGGCCTGTTTTGCCTCTGCCGAAGATGCGCCGGTTTCCGTCTCTTCGGCCTGATTGTTAACCTCGTTTGCCATTAACTGTGTCTAGACTTCCTTACGTTTAGTTTGCGGTTCCTTTC